>JBKQHM010000806.1:0-8310 GCA_052148775.1 Isosphaeraceae bacterium
GCGCGATCCTGCCGGTCGTGGCCCAGCCCGGTGCGAAGCGCAATGCTGTCCTCGGCGAGCGCGCCGAGGCCCTGCGGGTCGCCGTGACGGCCCCTCCGGACAAGGGCAAGGCCAATGAGGCCATCCAGTCGGTGCTCGCCGAGAACCTCGGCTGCAAGCCGTCGCAAATCGCGATGATCTCCGGCACGACCTCGCGACAGAAGCGGTTTCTCATCCGCGGTATCGGCCCGGAGGAGCTGGAGAGACGCCTCTCTGCCCTCCTGGCAAGAACCGAATGACCAATCACCAATGACTAATGACCAATGACTAGTGACCATACAGAACAGATGGCGATCCTTCCCCGGACAGGTCCGCTGCCGCGGGCGGTCGTTCGCGTACCCGGCTCGAAAAGCCTGACCAACCGGGCTTTGATCATCGCGGCGATGGCCGACGGGCCGAGTGTTCTCACGGGCGCGCTCGACTGCGATGATACGCGGGTGATGGTCGAGGCGCTTCGGAGGCTCGGCATCGCCGTCGACCATGAGCCGGCCGCGGCGGAGATTCGGGTCCAGGGCTGCGGGGGCACGATCCCCGCGCGGGAAGCCTCGCTGGAGATGGCCAATTCGGGCACGAGTCTCCGGTTCCTGACGGCGATGCTCGCCACCGCGCAGGGGACGTTCCACCTGGATGGCACCCCGCGGATGCGGCAACGGCCCGTCGACGACCTCCTCAAGGCGCTCAACGGGCTGGGTACTGACGCCCGCTCGGACCTCGGGACGGGCTGCCCGCCGGTGACCATCCGGGCCATCGGGCTGGACGGCGGCTATGCCTTCGTGAAGGGGGACGTCTCCAGCCAGTTCCTGAGCGGACTCCTGATGGCGCTGCCCTATTCGCGGGAGCTGACCACCGTGGAGGTTAAGGGCACGCTGGTCTCGCAGCCCTATGTGTCCATGACGCTGGCCGTGATGGAAGCCTTCGGCGTGGCCGTGGACAATCGCAAGTTCCGCCGATTCGACGTGCATCCGGCGCACTATCGAGGCCGGACGTTCGCCATCGAGCCCGACGCCTCGGCCGCCAGCTATTTCTTCGCCCTGGCGGCGATCACCGGGGGCACGATCACCATCGAGGGCCTGGGCGCCGCGAGCCTTCAGGGCGACCTGGCGTTCGTGGACATCCTCGAATACATGGGCTGCTCGGTCACACGCGAGCCGAACCGCACGACCGTCGCCGGCGGGCCGCTCCGCGCCGTCGATGTGGACATGAACGCGCTGTCCGATACCGTGATGACCCTGGCGGTGGTCGCCCTGTTCGCCGCCGGCGTCTCGCGAATCCGCAACGTGGCCAACATCCGCCACAACGAGAGCGACCGGATCGCCGCGATCGCCGTCGAGCTGCGCAAACTGGGCGCCGAGGTCGAGGAACTCCCCGACGGCCTGGTCATCAATCCCCCGCCGACCGATCGGCTCCGCGGGGCGTCGATCGCCACCTACGACGATCACCGCATGGCCATGTCGTTTGCCATGGCCGGCCTGCGCATACCGGGAGTCACGATCCTCGACCCCGGTTGCGTGGCCAAGACCTATCCGGGGTTCTGGGACGATCTCGAACGCCTCCGGACCGTCTCGCCGGAGTAATCCTACTCCTTTCACGCGGACAGGACGGCTGATTCACTCGCTCTTGGATCAATGCTGGCGTGATAGGAATGTTAAGAATTGTTATTGGGGGGAGTGGCCACTACTTCCCGACCTCGGAGGGGTTCATAATGTGTGGGCGCCAGCCTGGGTTCGGGCGGCCCTGAGCGTACTCCCGGAGCGGGAGAACGGGGAGCCCTCGGCTGGAGATCGCTTCACGAGTATCGAGGAGGACAGAGTCCCATGCAATCGCGCCGCGGATTTCTACTCACGATCGTCACCGGTTTCGTGGCCATGGCCCTGGTCGTCGGCTCCGTCTTCGCCGACGAGCTTCTGGGCGTGCTGACGAAGGTGGACGTCGAGGGCAAGAAGCTCACCGTCGTCCAGAAGGACACCGACAAGGAGATTGAGGTCAAGGTCACCGACGAGACCGAGCAGGTGCAGAAGAAGAAGGGTGAGACGACGACGGTGAAGCTCGACCTGGAAAAGCTGTCCAAGGGTGTCGAGCGGGCCATCGAGAAGGGCCGCAAGGGCGTCGACGTCGTGGTGACCCACGAGAAGGGCGTCGCCTCGAAGATCGAGGTCAAGTACCAGAGGAAGAAGAAGGCGCAGTGATTCGATTCACGGACATCGTGAAGCCGTCCGAATCCACCGAGTCAAATCCGTCGCACGGCGTTCGGGGAAACCCACCGTACAAGCCGCTCGTCATGCTTTACCGGGGATGGTCCGATCGATGGCGGTCGGACCGGCCCCGGTTTTTCCGCGCGCCGACGTGAATCGCATTGCACCTCCTTCTTGGAGCGGGTTAGGGAGTGTCGGCCGGTCAGGCCCGGTTTTTCGGCTGTCGTCTGTGACCCTGGGATCGAAGCCCCGGCCTCGCAGAGGCCGGCTACAGAAGAGGCAGAGGTCCATAACACGCTCGAAGGTCGAGTGAATTCCATTCTCGCCGTGTCGCCGGGTTCCATCAACGCGATCGTCAGCCCCCGTGGTTCGTCTCCACTCGTGAACGAACCTTCGGGACATCCTTGAACCGCGATGATTCGAAAGTCTTGATTCCCTGGGGCGTCAGTCGGAAGAAGATAGCCGAGGCGCCCGGGGTCTCGTTGACGAGTTTCAAGCCGCGATCGGGACCGAGGAGATAGGCAGTGGTCTCCAGGGCGTCGGCGGTGGCGCCGTCGGGGGCGACGACCGTGACGGCGGCTCGGTCCTCGTGGCCCAGGCCGGTCGCCGGGTTGATGATGTGGGAATAGCGGTGACCGTCGATGATGACGAACCTCTCGGCATCGCCGGCCGTCGAGACCGCGGCGTTCTTCAGCAGCAAGGTCGGCGGCCGATCACCCTGCTTCGGGTCCAGCGGCGCGATGGCGATCCTCCAGCCGTCGGCGTCCGGGGGCGGATCGCCGACGACGATATCGCCGGCTCCTCCGACCAGCGCCCGGTTCACTCCGGCGGCCTTGAGTACGTCGAGCGCGGCCTGGGCCGCGTATCCCTTGGCGATGCCGCCGACGTCGAGCTTCATGCCCGGCCTGAGCAGCCGGACGGTGCGAGCCATCGGGTCGAGCACCATCTTCTCGTAGCCGACCAGTTGCCGCAGCTCGGCGATCCGAGCCGGGTCGGGCAGCTTCCCATCGCGGCGTGCCCGACGCCAGAGTCGGCCCACCGGGGCGATGGTGACGTCGAACGCCCCGCCGGATCGCTCGGAGATCCGCCTGGAGCGCTCGAGCACGTCGAACAGGTCGGCACTGACGCGGACCGGCGGCCCGCCAGCCGCTTGCGAGAGCCTCGAGAGCTCGCTCTCGGGGTCGTAATCGCTCAACACCTTGTTGAGCGCCGCGATCCGATCGAACGCCGCCCGGGAGGCGCGTCTGGCGGTCGCTTCATCCATCGAGTATAAGACAAGGTGAAATGGGCTGGCCATGTGCGTCTCTTCAAACTCGAAACGCGACAGGGGCCTGCCCGACTCGCGATCCTGCCCACGAGTCCCTCCCAGCTCCAACCCCGGGAGCCGATTCGAGCTGGAACCCGCCGAGATCACGATCGACACCAACAGCCATGCGGTCAACGTCCCACCCATGAAATGAAGACCTCCGGGTCGCGAAACCGGCCAGGCGGTAATCGCATTTGAATCATTGATTCCGATCAGTTGGAGCATACCAGAAGTGAGCCGCTTATCGCATAAGTTCGGTCTGGCCGTCGCCATATCGGTGCTGTCGCTGGGGTCCGCCCGAATCGCGTCCTCCGCGCCCCAGGAGCCGCCCGCTGAGACGGCCGGTTCGATGAAGCCCTACGTCGAGGCGATCCCCGGTACCGACGTGAAGTTCGAGATGATCCCGATCCCCGGCGGCATCTTCGAGATGGGAGGCCCCCCCGGTGCGGAGAAGGCCAAGGACGATGACCCGCTGGTGCAGGTCACCCCGGGGCCGCAGCACCCCGTCCAGATCGCCCCGCTCTGGGTGGGCAAGCACGAGGTCACCTGGGAGGAATACGACCAGTTCGCCTTCGCCCTGGACCTGAAGAAGAAGGCGCGTGAGAACGTCGACCGCTCCAAGCAACCGGAGACCGAGAAGAAGGCCGATGCCGTGACCCGCCCGACCCCGCCGTACGCCGACGAGACATTCGGCTTCGGCCGCAACGGGCAACCGACGATCTGCATCACCCACCACGCCGCGATGGAATACTGCCGATGGATCTCGGCCAAGACCGGGAAGACCTACCGGCTGCCGACCGAAGCCGAATGGGAGTATGCCTGCCGCGCCGGGACCAAGTCGGTCTATTCCTGGGGCGACGACCCCGCCCAACTCGAGGAGTATGCGTGGTGCGTCAATAACGCCGAGACGCCGATGAAAGTCGGCAAGAAGAAGCCCAACCCGTGGGGACTCTACGACATGCACGGCAACGTCGCCGAGTGGTGCCTGGACCACTACGTCGCCGACGCCTACAAGCCGTACCCGACCGACAAGCCGACGCTGGGACCGGTCATCCTGCCGGATGCCAGGGAGTATCCCTATGTCGCCCGCGGCGGCTCGTGGGATGACGACCCGGACAAGCTCGGCAGCGCCGTCCGGCGCGGGTCCGAGAAGGAATGGAGCGTCCAGGATCCGCAACGCCCCCAGAGCATCTGGTGGCACACCAACGCCACCTTTGTGGGGTTCCGGATCGTCCGGCCCCTGAACGAGCAGGAGAACCTGAAGGGCCTGAAGTCGCAGGTCGTCAAGGGCAAGGGCACCCGCTGAATCGTCGCGGCGGGGTCCGAAACGCATCGATCGGAATCGCGACGATGATCGGCCGAAGAGAGCAGAGCGTCCTGTCGAGGGTGGCCGCCGCGTGGCCGGCCGCCCCATCAATCCCGACCAGCACCAGGAGAACCAGCATGACCGAGCCGACTCCTTCGAAGATCCTCACCCCCTCGCGTCGTGATTTCCTGAAGGGATCGACCGCGGCGGCGATCAGCCTGGGCGCGCTGGGCAATGCCCACGCCGCCGGCAGCGACGCGATCAAGGTCGGCCTGATCGGCTGCGGCGGCCGAGGCCGCGGCGCGGCCGACAATATCTGCCAGGCGGCGGGCACGACCTACAACATCAAGCTCCACGCCATGGGCGACATCTTCCCGGACCATCTCCATAACACCCGCGAGTTCCTCCGGACCAACGAAAGCTCCAAGGAGAAGTTCGACGTCTCCGACGACCGCTGCTTCGTCGGTTTCGACGCCTATCAGAAGGTGATCGATTGCTGCGACCTGGTGATGCTGGCGACCCCGCCCGGCTTCCGCCCGATCCACATCGAGGCGACCATCAAGGCCGGCAAGCAGCTCTTCACCGAGAAGCCGGTCGCCGTCGATAGCACCGGCATCCGCAAGGTGCTGGCCGCCTACGAAGAGGCCCAGAAGAAGGGACTGTCCGTCGTCGCCGGCACCCAGCGACGCCATCAAACGCCCTACCTCGAGAGCATGAAGCGGATCCACGACGGCGCCATCGGCGACCTGATCACCGCCCGCGTCTACTGGAACCAGGGGGACATCTGGATCCATCCCCGCCAGGAGAAGTGGAGCGACACCGAGTACCAGCTCCGCAACTGGTATCACTTCCTCTGGCTCTGCGGCGACCACATCGTCGAGCAGCACGTGCACAATCTCGACGTGGCCATCTGGGCGCTGGGCGCCCACCCGGTCCGCGCCGTCGGCATGGGCGGCCGACAGGTGCACACCGAGCCGCCGTACGGGCAGAGCTACGACCATTTCGCGGTCGACTACGAGTTCCCCAACGGCGTCCACATCCTGAGCATGGCCCGCCAGATCGCCGGCTGCGCCAGCGACGTGTCGGAGACCATCGTCGGCTCCAAGGGACGATGGAGCAGCCATCAGTATCGATTTACCGGGGCGACCAACGATCGCATCCGCGACGACCGCAAGGACCCCTACGTGCTGGAGCACGTCGATCTGCTGGAGAGTATCGTCTCTCACAAGCCGATCAACGAGCTGAAGCAGGTGGCCGAGAGCACCCTCACGGCGATCATGGGCCGAGACTCGGCCTACACCGGCAAGGCCATCACCTGGGAGCAGGCGCTGAACTCCAAGCTCGACACCTACCCCAAAACCCCGCTGGACATGAAGGGCTCGATGGTCGAGCCCGCCGTACCCCGTCCGGGCGTGATGGAGCTGATCTGATCGTGGCGAGTCGCGGGCGGCCGGTGAAGCCCGGTCTTCTCCGGCCGCTCGCCAACTGCCCCCGAAAGGAGATTGCTGATGAGGAAGCTGTTGGCTTATCTGCTCCTGGCGGCCTGGACGGTTTCAGGCGCGACGGCCGTCCATGCCGCCGACACCGCCAAGGTGGTCCTGGTCGCCGGCCGTCCCAGCCATGGCCCGGGAGATCACGAGTTCAACGCTGGCTGCAAGCTGCTGGCCAAGTGCCTGTCGCAGGTGCCGGGGATCGAGCCCGTGGTGGTCACCGGCGGCTGGCCCAAGGACGAGTCGGTCTTCGACGGGGCTCGCACGCTCGTCCTCTTCATGGACGGCGGCGGCGGTCACCCGATGATCCAGAAGGACCACCTCGATACCCTCCAGAAGCTGATGGACAAGGGCGTTGGTCTCGTCTGCTTGCATTACGCGGTCGAGGTCCCCAAGGGGAAACCCGGCGACAAGTTCCTCGACTGGATCGGCGGCTACTATGAGACCGCCTTCTCGACCAATCCGCACTGGACGGCCGAGATCGAGAGCCTGCCGCAGCACACCATCACCCGGGGCGTGAAGCCATTCGCGGTCAAGGACGAATGGTATTTCAACATCCGTTTCCGGCCGTATATGAAGGGCGTCGAGCCGATCCTCGTCGCCAAGCCGGACGACAAGACGCGACAAGGCGTGTCGGCTTCCCCGCGAGGGCCTTACCGGCACATCGTCGAGGCCAAGGGCCGGGACGAAGTCCTCGCCTGGGCGGTCGAGCGGCCCGACGGCGGTCGCGGGTTCGGATTCACCGGCGCCCACGCCCACAAGAACTGGGGCGACCCCAATTTCCGCAAGCTGGTCCTCAACGCGATCCTCTGGACTGCGAAGCTCGACGTGCCTTCGGAGGGGGTCGAGTCCTCGGTCTCAAGCGAAGAGTTGAAACAGAACCTCGACCCCAAGAGATGATTGCATCAACGGCCGCTCCCTGCTGATCAGGCCCGATCGATCCCCGGCGGAGGCCCCGAGCATTGCCGCCCGACCCCCGATCCTCTCGCATCTGGTGGGTGAGGCCGCCGGACCCGGTCCCGCCTCGCCCGTTCTCCTGCCGGCGCTTTCGCCCTTCGGCCGGCGAGGATCCGGGCGAGACGGCCGAGGAGCCCGAGAGCGATCTGCTGCCGAGCCCCGAGCGGCGAGGGGATGGACGCTGGATTCGAGCCCGGTCGGTCGTCAGGGTCTGCGGTGTGGCCGTCCTGGTCCTGGCCATCATCGCGGTGCATCGCTTCTTCGACCGAACCCCCCGAGCCCGGTCGGTCGAGAATTCCTCGACATCGCCTTCCGGGACGGACTATGAGCTTGCGCCTCGGATCTTCGCCTACGAGGTCCGGCACTCGCGCGTCGACGACCTGTCGGAGGATCCGGACGAGATCGGTGTGTCCGCATGGGAGGGCCGAGTCGATGACATCATCTGGGTGCAGGCCAGTCTGGACCCGCCCGCGTATTGCTACCTGATCGCCTTCGATCCCGACGGCCGCTTCCGGCTTGCCGACCCGCCCGAGGCGACCGTGTCGCCGTCAAGATGCTCGGAGTTCCGCTACAACACCCGCAGGAATTCGAGCCGTGGCGCGTCCCGACCCCGCGGAGCCGGCTTGCAGGCGTGGCTACTCGTGGCGGCGCGCGATCCGCTCCCTCCGTTCGCCAACTGGAGTGCCGCCCGTCTCCTACCCTGGAGGTCGGTCCAGGCCGAAGGGGTCTGGCAATTCGACGGCCGATCGATCGAGCGGCTCCGGCCCGGCCGTCGGCGCGTCCTCCAGCGGACGTTCGACTCTCCGCACCCGTTCGCCCGCCTCTGCGAATTCCTCCGCGGCATCCCCGATATCGACGCCATCGCGGCGATCGCCTATCCGGTGCGGCCGGAGAAGGATTGAGCCGGGAATTTCGCGACCATCCCACATCTTAACCCGGATTATTCACGACGTCTGTCCGAGGTTTCGTAACTCGTTTCAAGCGTTAGGGTTCGGCCGCTGTTAAACTGGGTCACTGTTT
>JBKQHM010000807.1:0-47728 GCA_052148775.1 Isosphaeraceae bacterium
CACGACCCCGCCGTGGTTGGGGGCGGTTCGGCGCGGGTCTCACGACCCCGCCGTGGTTGGGGGCGGTTCGGCGCGGGTCTCACGACCCCGCCGTGGTTGGGACCGCAGGTCTCCTTTCGCTTTTGGGATTGGAGACCTTCGGTCGGTTCGGTGGCAAGGTCGGGAGACCCTGCCACAACAAGACGCTCGGTGGCAAGGTCGGGAGACCCTGCCACAACAAGGTCTTGATCACGATTCCTTCCGTCCCCTGGAAGACCGGTTTCGCCGTCACTTCGAATTCGTCGCGTCCGGTCGTTGAATCGCGATCTCCTCGAGCGTGGTGGCGCAGAGGAAGTCGTCGAAATAGATGGTGTCGACCGACTTGGTGTGCGGGTCGCGATGGATACCCGGCTGGGAGAAGTAGACGCTTTGCGGCCCCTTCGTCTGGACCTTCTTATCCAGGACCACCACGCCGTCCCACCAGAGCTTGACATTCCCCCTGGCCGGATCTTCCGACCAATGAATGTGCATGCCTAGTTGATGCCATCGGCCGACGGTGAAATCCCCCTCCCAGTGGACGCCCTTCCGGCCCAGGTTGCCTGTGCCGTACTTGATGAGCGTGCCGGACCCGTCCTTCTTCGGCTCGACCCACCACGTCATCACGTTGTTGTAGCGCGGCGGCGGGCTGCCTTCCCAGTAGAAGAAATTGTCGCGATCCTTGGGAGCGTCCTTCATGTACAGGTAAAACGAGACGAAGGTGTCGGACCCCTCCTTGACCGTGACCTTGGGCCCATTGGCCTGGACGCGCAATTGCCGGGCGTTGAAGACGTTGTCTTCGTGGATCGTGAAGCGTCCGGCGTACTTGCCGGAGTGCACGATATCGGTGACGACCTCGATATGCCCTGGTTTGATGTTCTTGCTCTTGCCGCTGAACTGGCTGAAGTCGCCGGTTTCGAAGTCGGCCTTGAAGAGGATCTCGGCAGCCGCGGGTTCGAGCCAACTGGACGCGCCCGCGAGAAGGACGACGAACGCCGCGGAAACAAGCTGGGGTGTCGGTTTCATGGGTGATCCTCTTGGGTCGATTCTCGCGTCATGGGGTCTCTCATTTCCCGACCGTCACGTGGGGGCTGCTCGCGATGGCCCCGCGTTCGTCCTCGACCGTAAAGAACGCCACGATCGGACGGGCCGTCGGCAACATGGCCGAGACCCGGGAATCGTCGATCCGGGCGTCGAGGGAGGTCCAGTTTCGAGCGTGCCAGGGGCCGGAGTCGGTCGTGACGTGGAGCCTGGCCTTCTGGGATGGCCGGCGAGCCGTGACGCGGGCGGAAATCCGGTCGCCGTCGACTTCGGGCATGGACAGGCGGGGCGGCGGTGTCCCTTGCTTCAGGACGCTATCGACGAAGAGGCCGATCTCCTGCGGTTTCCATCCCTCGGGGTGACCGTGCGGCATCCGGACGGTCACGCAGAGGTCCGTCGGCACCTTCACGAGCTGGTAGGACTTCTGGTAGCTGTCGAGCGGGTAGGCGAAGTCATTCGTGCCGTTGACGAAGAGGATCGGGCAGGTGACGCCGGGCAGGTAACGGGAAGGGTCGAAGAGGTCCGCCCACCGCCTGGTCCTGGCGGGTCCCATCTTCTTGAAACACGGTTCGATCCAGGCGCTGTTCTCGTCGAGGAAGCCGCAGCCGTAGACCGGCACGGCCACCTTCACGCGGTCGTCGATGCCCGCGACGATGCAGGTGAGGTAGCCGCCCCAACTGATCCCGGTGATGCCGATACGGTCCTTGTCGACCTCGGGGCGCGAGGCCAGGAACGAGTGGGCTCGGACCGCGGCCGCGACGGCATGGTATGACCACATCTGGTCGGCCTCGTTCGTGGCGAAATCGCGGAACTTCCCTTCATCGGACTGCTCGGGGCCGCCGTCGGGCAGTCGCTTGCCGTCCGGGCCTCTTCCGGAGAGGTCCATCGCGATGGCCGCATAGCCGCGATCCGCCCAGAGTGTCGCCCATTCGCGGAACGCTTTCCCGCCGCCGCCGTGGACCAGCACCATCGCCGGGAACGGCCCCTGCCCCTTGCCGGGCACGGCGTAGTAAGCAAAGACCCGGGCCGGTTTCCCGGCGAGCGGGACGTTCTCGTAGAAGACCTCGCTGAGATTCGATCCCGGGCCCGGCCTCGACACTTCCGAAGCCGGCGTTCGTTTCAACTCCGCCATCTTCCAGGGGCCCGTGAATCGTTCCGCGGCGGAGGCGGGGATCGTCAGCAAGAGCAAGGCAAGGCCGGAGAGTTGCAGGCGCATGGCGGGCTCGCATCCGGGGCGGATTCCGTGCGGGGTGTCGATTGATTTTCCAGTCTACGGGGGCGGCCTGCCCGGCACAACGTTCCTGAGATTGGCAAGATCCGGTGGCCCGACAGTTCCTTCCGGGACTCGCGGTTTGCTCGGCGTTCTTGAGACTCGAGCGTTTTCGGCATCTCGAGCGATTAACGCTTGCGCTCGAGCACGCGAGAAGACTCGGTGGTGTGCGGCCTTCCATGCGGCCTGAGGGGCCGCAGGAGCATAGCCCGGGGTGCAACCCCGGATCTCTGTAAGGCATCGGGACACGTTGAGCGATTCATGGATTCCAGCCGGAGCGAACCGGACGACACCTCGGGCGGCCCGGGGTTACGGCGAGCTGACCTGGCCAGCCACCACGTCGATCAGCCAGTTCCCGAGGAGCATCGCGACCAGCAGAAATGCGGAGACGACCAGCCATCGGGCCGGGATGACCGGGCGGTCGGGCCGTCGGAGGGCCAGGAGTCGGTACGGGATCTGGAGCGCGATCAGGACCGCGAACAGGCCGCCGAGGCGGTGGCTGTGCCATGACGCTCGCCAGTCGCCTTCCACCAGGTGGATGATCGACCGGGTCAGGCCGCAGCCGGGGCATTTCAGGCCGAGGATGGTCCGCGACATGCAGGCTTTCGGCAGAGGAAATCGCGTGAAGCCGCGGACGGCGATCCGGCCGTCGGGGACTTCCACCAGCATGAACGCGAGGATCGCGACCGCGCAGGCCGCCGCCAGCATTTGCCGGTGGTGCCGGACCGATCCGCGTGGGCCCTCGTCGTCCGAACATTCGGAAATCACGCCTGACCTCGCCATCTGAGTGCCTGCATGCGCTCCGTGATGCGGTCTCTCGCTTGCATGCGCGCCTCAAGCTCAAGTCTCTCGCCCCAATCCGCCGAGAGAGTCGTCGTAACTCCTATTCCATTCTACGGATTGGTAATGAGAGGAGAAGGCTAAGTCGAAATATCACACTAAGGGTTAAAAACCCATTTTTGAGATTGGCTGATCGGGGCGGTCATCGTAAGATGAGAGGCGGGAAGGATCGGCCATCTGGGGATCGGGAGCATGGAAGTCCGCTTTGCGAAGGACTATCTGGATCGCCTCGAGACCGACCCGGACTTCAACGCCGGTTTCCCGAGGGAGGTGGTCCGAGCCTACCGGAAGCGGATTCAAATGATCCGGGCGGCGACCGACGAGCGAACCTTCTGCGCGATCAAGTCTCTTCACTTCGAGAAGTTGAAGGGCGATCGATCCCATCAGAGATCGATGCGATTGAATCAGCAGTGGCGATTGATCCTCGAAATCATGGTCAGCACACCTTCGAATATTATCGTTCTCATAGACATCGAAGATTACCACTGATTCGCGTGTTTTCAATAGGGAGGCATACGATGTCTGGCCGCATGCCTGCCGAGGTCTTCCCCCCCGGGGAGTTCATCCGCGACGAGCTCGAGGCCCGGGAGTGGACGCAGGCCGACCTGGCCGCGATCCTCGGGCGCCCCCTCAAGATGGTCAACGAACTCCTGAGCGGGAAGAAGTCCATCACCCCGGAGACGGCGACGGGGCTCGCCGATGCCTTCGGCACCGACGCGCAATTCTGGATGAACCTGGAGGGTGCGTACAGGCTCTCCAGGTCGAAGCGAGAGGGCGATGCCGTGATCAGGAGGGCGCGGCTCTACGGGGCCGCGCCCATCAAAGACATGCTCCGAAGGCAATGGATCGGTCCCGCCGCCGATGTCGATTCGCTCGAGCGGGAATTGCTCGACTTTTTCGGGGTTCACTCCATCGATGATATTCGTCCTGTGCCGCCGGCCGCGGTTGCCCGGATGCCCGCTCCCCATACGAGTATGAGTCCTTCTCAACTGGCCTGGTTGTGTCGCGTACGACGTCTGGCGTCCACATTCCAGGTGTCTCCCTTCAAGGACGATCGATTCGATGTGATGCTCAGTCAATTGCGTCCGCTTGCCTCCGGCGGGCAGGAAGCACGCCGAATCCCGGGGTTGCTGGCCGACTACGGGATTCGATTTCTCGTCGTCGAGCACCTTCCCAGGACTCGAATCGATGGGGCCGCCCTGTGGCTCGACGACGAATCTCCGGTGGTTGCCGTCTCCATCCGTCTTGATCGGATCGATTCGTTCTGGCACACGCTGGCTCACGAACTTGGCCATATCGACCGACAGGACTTCCGGGATTCGGCGGGTATTGATGATGATATCGCCGGCGATGCCGTTTCGCCCGAGGAGAGGTCCGAGTGCGAAATCGGGGCTGACGAATTTGCCCGCAACCTGCTCGTGCCGCGACAGGAAATCGAATCCTTCATCGCTCGCGTCGGGCCGATGGATTCGAAGGCGAAGATCGATCAATTTGCGAACAAAATTCGGGTTCATCCAGCCATCATTATCAGTCAACTCCGGCGCCGGGGCGAGATCAAGTACTCACACGGTCGTGAGATGCCAGTCAAGATCCGCGACATGATCACCGATTCGGCTCTTACCGATGGGTGGGGATTTTGTCCGACGCAATCGGCGGGTCCGTCAAGACGGCCCGCCATCGGGTCGGGATGAGGCGTGGTCGGTCCGTCGTCCCTCGCGGAATCGGTCACGCCGGGCATCGGAACACCGTCCGGCAGCGCGTGCATCGCAATTGCCTCCCGGCCAGCTCGGGACGCCATCGGGCGATCGTGCCGCATTCGGGGCAGGCGAAATGGCGCTCGGATTCCGGGGCCGGGGGCGACATCGCGACCGGGGCGGGCGTAGGCGCCGCGGGCGCGCGGGGGGGCGGAGTCGGCGGGACGGTTCGAGGTGGTGGAGGCGGTGCCGATGCCGGCCGAATGGGGGCACGAGGCGAGGAGCCGGCCGCGAGCCCTCCGCCCGCGACGGCCCCGGTGACCTCGTCGTCGGGCATCATGCTCACCGGGTCCAACGGTAACTCGTCGACGTGCTGGTCGACCCAGCGCGCGGCCTCGCCGTTGAGCGGGCTCCGGGTGTTGTAGCTCTGGTAGGCGATCATCTCGCCGATCCGCGCCACGATCGACCAGAGCGGCTCGCCGGGGCTCCAGTGGTCGCCGATGCAGATCGCGTGCGGCGCGATGTTGGGATGGAAGATCGGCGTTAGCATCCGGCACTGGGGCGGCATCCGCGGGTAATTCAGCGGCAGCGCGATCTCCACCATGTGGCTCTTCACCGTGGATAGGTCGTCATCTTTTTGCCGGAGGCTGCGGATCCGGTATTCCAGTTGATAGCGCTCTGGCGGCGTCCCGTCGGCCTGGATCAATTGCAGTCGCGGGTGGCGGTTGACGTAGTCCCGCACCTTCTCGTAGTCCGCCTGGAGCCGACGCAGCCGAACCGTGCTCATCGTTGCATGGGTCCTTTGTCGGGGTTTTCGAGCGGTGGCGGCGCCAGGTCGAAGAGGGCATCGAGCGCGATCGCGAAGCCGATGCCTTCGGTCTCGCGCTTGTCGGCGGTCCAGGTGTTGATGCCGATGCAGTAGCCCTCCTGGTCGTAGAGGCCGCCGCCGCTGTTGCCGTGGTTGATCGGGGTCTGGGTCTGGATGACGCGGACGCGACGATCGCCGATCGTCCGGGTCCGGAACTGCGAGATCACGCCCTGCGTCTGGGTCCAGCCGAGCTGGTGCGGATTGCCGATCGCGAAGACGGTCTCGCCGACCTTCATGGGCCGGCCTTTCTGCCAGGGCGCGTCCTGGGCGCCCGTCGAAGGCGCACAAGACGCACGGACGAGCGCCAGGTCGATGGTGCCGGGGGCCATCCAGACGACCTGTCCTTCGCCGTCGGGCTGGCCGAGCATCCGGACCGTCAGCCGGCCGAGGCGGGAGACGCGGTCCTCGGCCTTGGTGTTGTGGGTGGCATAGTCGGGGTCGACCACGTGTCGGTTGGTGACGATCAGGGCATCGCCCCGGTCGATGCGGAGGATCACTCCCGACCCGATCGCCTTGCCGCCCAGGATCGACATCCCGACGGTTCGCTCGATCAGCACGTTGGCCCGCATGGCTCGCTGGAGCGGGGGCGGCAGCTCCTGGATCGACGCGAGGTCGGGGGGCGGCTCGGATTCGTGCAGGTCGTTGGCCAGCTCGTAATTCGAGAAGAGAACCACCAGGAGGATGGCCCAGCCGACCACGTCGATGATCCCCAGCAGGAAGCCGGAGGCCGCCAGCCAGATGCCGCGCCGGGCGTGGGTGCGGATGCCGCTGATCGCGAAGAGCGCCAGCACGACGGCGACCAGGCCGGTGACGACCCCGAACAGGGGGATTCCAGCGATGGCGCAGACCAGCGAGGCGATCGCCAGGCGGCTGGTCCCGGGCCTGGCCGGCGTTGCGGCCGGGCTCCAGGTCCGGCCGCCGGGCGGGGCCGCGCGGTGGGGTCGTCCCGCCTCGCGGAGCGGGATGGCGCGGCCGAGATCCGCCGCGGTGATCAGGAGGATTGGCTCGGTCGCGTTCGTCGCGATCTCGGGTCGACGCGCCGGGGCGCAGGCGTAAGAGCCGCAGGCCGCTCGCTCAATCCAGCACGACTCGTGATGCACGGTCCCGCACGCCTGGCAGATGACGACCCGATCGCCGGTGGCGACCTCGGCCGCACAGTGAGGACAACTCGCGCCGGCCTCGCGCATCGAGGCGATCAGCGATCTCCCGGCAGCCGACGTGCTCAAGGGCTCCGTTCCTTCCTCACAGCGAGAAGAGCCAGAACAAAAGGAACATGATCGATTCTACGACCGAGATGCCGATCGCGGAATAGCCCATGACCAGGTAGATCGGCCCGGCGCGGGCGACCGTTGCCCGGTTGGGCAGGATGTAGCAGGGCGCGACGATCGCCACGATCGGGGAGGGGCAGCCCAGGATGCTCAGGATGAACAGCGCGACCACGACGCCCCGCGTCGTCCGGAGCCGTTCCTCCTTGATCACCCGGCCGCGCAGGTCCTTGAGGCTGAGCGGGTCGACCGTGTCGAAATCGGTGCCGCAGTATCGACATCGCAGGGCGATCGCCTTGATTTTCTCGCCGCAGGCGGGGCACTTCTTGGTGTCGCCCCAGGCCGAGAGCGGCGCCTCGGCCGGCGCGGCCTTCTCGGCCTTGGGCGCGTTCTCGCATCCATAAGTCGCGCATCCGCCGACGTCGGTCCAGCACTCGCGGTGATGCACCTGGTCGCAAAGCTGGCAGGCGATGATCGCCTCGTTGCGCCCGACGGCCGTCTGGCAGATGGGGCAGGTCGCGCCCAGGGTCCGCGGGTCGGCCAGCGCGGAGGTCACGATCGCCCCGGCGACCGGCACGGCCAGCTCGGCCTTGCACCGCGGACATCGTACCGACACCCCGGTGTGCGCCTCGGGGATGCGAACCCGGACCCCGCAATGACACGAGACGACCGCGGCCATGGACTTTGGACCCTCCCATTCTCCCCTCGTCCGTGCTCTAACATAACCCGGATCGTCGGCGTCCGGAACAGGATGGTGCGCGGGTGGGGAGGATGGGTCCGCGTCGAGCCGGCGCTTCTCACCCCGGAGACTGCAAGTCAGCGCACGGTAAAACCAGTCTTGCCACGGCTGCTACCCTGCTGCGTCGGTTCCGTTCTTCCAACTCAGGATTCAGCTCATGGCACATCCCAAGGACCTCGGTTTCGAACACACCTGGCGGCTCCGTCTCCGGCCTGTCGATTTCCGCTTTCCGCGCGCGGGAGGGGGTCGGCAAGCGGGTATGATGTTTTGTTGGTGCTCTGTGAGCACCGATCCCAGGTACATCGGGCGAATTCGGTGCTCACCCAGCACCCTACGAGACGGCCGATCCAGAGGGGGTTCCGCTCCTCCGCGGCAACATTTGTGGGCTACGGTCGCAGATCGAGTCCTGATCTGGACGGAAGTCGAGCCGCCAGGCTACGACCGTCTCGGAAGTCGTAGGGCCTGATGGATGCGGCTCATCGGGCCAGGACGAGGCGTACCCGTCGCCTACTTCGCCGCTCTGAAAAGCTTCTCATCACTCAGGGCTTTGCGCACGGCCTCTTTCAACGCGGGGCCTCGAAGGTCTCTGGCCAAAATCCGGCCGTTGGGACCGATCAGAAACGTCGCCGGAATTGCACGAATCGAGTATGTCTCGCCCACGTTCTGGAACTCCTTATTCGCGGGCGCAGCGCGTACACTCCACGGAACCGGCCCGCCGAACACCTGTGTCCAGCTTAGCGCGTTCGCCTTGGTGTACTTCGCCGGAGCCTGGGCGGCTTCGTCGCATGACACGCCGACGAGCAAGAACCTGGGATCGCCGCCGAAAGTCGCCTGGATGTCCTTCATCGCCGGAATCTCGCCGAGGCGAGGCGGCCACGCCGCCCAGAAGTCGAGCAAGACGAGCTTGCCCCGCTGCTCGCTCAGCTTGAACCGGCCGCCGTCGAGCCGTGGCGCCGTGAAGTCGGGGGCGAGGTCGCCGACGCGCACATAAAGCCTGACCTTCACGTCCCCGACCTCGACCGGTTGGTCCTCCGGTCCTTCAGGCACGGTCACGGTGAGCGTCGCCTCACCCATCGTGGCGCGTGGGGCGCCCCAGGTCCTCCTGTCGGAAGGCAAACTCACGGGGATCTTTAACTCATAAGTACCCGGTGCCACGTCCTCGATGCGGAACCTGCCGTCTTCGTCGAACCCCGACGCGAACGTGATCCAGGCCGTCGTGGCTTTACGGCGCTCGACTCTGGGCAGTTCGAGGACGGCTGCATCGTTGCTCCGCCACTCGACGGGCTCGGGAGGAGTACCCTCGAGCACCACCCGGCCGATCACGGGGCGACCCTTGCCGCCGAGTCGAACCCGGGTCGTCTGTCCTGGCTTCACCTCGACCGACTCCCGCCCGCACCACTCGTTTCGATAGGTTGTGTTCAGAACGAGGGCGATGTGACCGAGGCCGGGAATCACCCGATCAATCGCGAACCGCCCCTGCGAATCGGCCGTGAAGTGGTAGTCGTAACTCTGCATTCCGAAGGTATCACCGCGATCCGAGGGCACCTCCGGCAAATAGACGACCGATTGGTAAGCAGCCGGCTTGCGGCCGATCCTCACCTCGCCTTCGATTCGTCCCCAGGGCTGCAAGACAAGCTTTCCGGTCCTCGCGAACTCATCCGATGTCGCGTCGACGAACCCCTTATCCGCCGCGACGACGATCAAGAACCCCCCCTCACGTTTCGGGACCGTGAGCCGGCCGTCCGGTCCGGTGGTGGTCGTCTCGGCATTCGAGTTCTCCTGGACAACGCCGCCACGCACGAACGCGGGAGTCTCCTGCGTGCCCAGAACAACCTGGACCTCCGCGGCGGGCCTGCCGTCGGGAAGGAGCACGACTCCGGAGATCCCCGCGGCGGGCTTCAACCGGAAGTCTTGGATCATCGCGCCTTCGTCCGGGCGGAAGGCGCGCGATTCGGCCGGTTCGTATCCAGGCGCCTCGACACGCAGGTACGACTCCTTCCTCGGCATATCGAACTTCATCGAGTAACGACCGCCGGTGTATTCCACCGCGCCCATGCGCCACCACGTGATGCTCTGCTTCCCCTGGAACCACGACAGGATCCCCTGCCTCCGTTGGGGTTGGTCGAAGCCTTGGATCACGTGGAAACGGGGCACCGGCTTGCCGGTCACCGCATCGGTCACACTCCCCGAGATGACGAGGGCCGGGCCCAGCGTCACGACTTGCTCTCGATCCGAGGCGGTCAGGGATACAGGTTCCATCCTCAGATAACCATCTTTAAAGATATGGACGAGCATGGCGTCGCTCGGGGCACTCGTCCAGGTGAAGCGCCCTGCGTCATCCGTCTGGGCGTTCCAGGTGGAGCGCCATGGAACCTCGGACTGGGCCCCGATCCTGATCAACGACTCGTGCCCGCGCCACGTACCGACCTGCAAGTAGGCGCCGGCAACGGGCTTGCCGGCCTGGTCCACGACCCGGACACGGAGTGTGCTCGCCTTTCCCAGTCGGATGACGGGCGCCTCCACCTCTCCTCCCTTCGGGACGTTGACCTCCCGAAACTCGGGGCCGAAACCCTCGGCCTGCGCCGTGACGATCGCCGGACCCGCCTCACAACCGTGGAGCGTGTACTCCCCGAATTCGTCGGTCGCCACGGGCGTCCTCTCGTCCCGGTATTCCCTGCCTCCGGTCTCGACTCGAGCTCCCTTCACGGGCTTCCCCGATCCGTCGACCACACGGCCCTTCACCGTGGCCGCTTTCGAGAGGATCGTCCGCCACTCTCGCCCGCCCCCCGATTGGCTTGGACGCCGTAGGTAGTCCGGATGGCGGACGTGCAGGCTCACGTCCGAGACGTTCGCCGGGGCATCGTCGATCTGCCAGCGCCCCTGATCATCGGTCCTGGCCGTTCCGATCTCATAGGCGAAGTGGTGTCCTTCGCGATCCGTCGGCCAGGCCATCGCTCTCACACTCGCCTGCGCAATCGGTCGACCGGCCTCGTCCTCCACGACGCCACGGATCGGCACGCCCGGTTCGAGCCGCGCTTCCTGCGACTCCGGCAACGAGATGGCATGATTGCGGTCGGTCCAGTAAAGGGATAGCTTCACGTACCCGGGCTTCTTCACGTCCAGACCCAGGAAGCGAATGGCGATCCCCGGGGGCCATTCGATCGACGCCGTGCCCTCCTTGCCGGTCGTGACCGTTGCCTTCCGAGGCTCGCCCTCACCGCGAAGCTCGGAACTCACCGTGACCCCGTCGAGCGGCTCACCGGTCTTCGCACTGAGTACCCGGAGGGAGAGACGATGACTCGAAGCGGGCTTCGTCGCGTCGTTGTCGGGCCCGGCTTTCGCAACGCCTGGCCCCGCTTCGGTCGCTTTTCGCGCCGGGGGCTGATCGGCGCCCGCGAACCCGAAGCCGCCGATGAGAATGACGACCCCACCCAGGGCGAGCAGGGCCGGCGCGATGAGTCTCCGGGGAAGTGCACCTCGGAAAACCCGGCGCTGGAGCGCCTCGATCCGCCGGAAGACGTCGGGCGTGCGGGCCATCGCCAGCCCGGGCGTCGGGGCTATCTTCTCGACCTGAAGCGCAAGCCGGGCGAGGGTTCGGCCGTACAGGGCGGCATCGCCGACCAGGTCGGCCGCCAGGGCGTCACAGACGGCGTCGCAGGCCGCCAGGTGCGCGGCGCGCATCCGCCAGGCCAGGGGATGAAACCAGAGGAGGATCGACACGACATGGAGGACCAGGTTCCAGGCCAGGTCGTGACGGCCCGCGTGGACGAGCTCATGGGCGAGGATGGCCCGGAGATCGGTCCGGTCGGACTCCTCGCAGTTCCCTTCCGGCAATAAAAGCCGCGGTTGAAACAGGCCGGTCAGGCAGGGTGTGGGGACTTCCGCCGTCTGGACGACGCGAACGGCTTGCCGGCAGCCGAGCGCCGCAGCGACGGCGCGGCACTCCGCGATGACCCGGGGCGGGGCCTCCGTGGACCGTCGAACGATCCTCGACACACGCCAGGCGCTCAGCCCCAGCCGGACTGCCATCATGGCGACTCCGAGCAGCCAGATCGCCAGCAAGCAGGCGCTGAAGCTCGGCGCGGTCATGGCCGCTTTCCTCAGAGCGACTGCCGGTCCTTCGCTCGATCGCTTTGCACTCTCCGAACGTCGAGGCGGTCCGGCGGTGGGGGCCTGACGGTCGGCCAGCGGTGCTGGCCTCTCCAGCAAGACCGGCAGCGAGTCCGCCACCGTCACGACGCCTTTCGAAGAAGCCCCTCGGACGATGATCGACTCCGCGCGAGGCAAGCGCCAGGTGACGATCGGCGGCGCAGCGGTGAGCAGGACGATCGCCGCCAGACCCACCGCCGCCGACCGCCACAAGAGCACCCGCCAGCGTGGATTTCGTCCCGCGAGCACCACGTGCACCACCCACGCCAGGATCAGCAAGGCCGTCCAGCGCCCGGCCAGGCTGTATCCCCAAGGGACCTCCGCCAACCACAATACGACCGAAGATGTGTTCATTTCCGGCTCCTGCTACCCCGCGGTTGGGCGTCTGGGTCTTGGTCGGCGAGTCGCTTCAGCTTCAGGAGGTCGTCCTCGCTGAGCTTCTCCGACTTGATGATGTTCAGGACGAGGGTCTGGACCGAGCCGCCGCAGTAGGCGTCGACGAATTCCCCGAGCATCGAACGGAACGCCGAGCGCGGTCGCGTCACCGGCTTGTAATAGTACGCCTTCCCGACCTTCCGGCGCGTCACGTGACCCTTTTCGAGCAGCGCCGTCAGGTAGAAACGCAGGGCCGGATTCTTGATCGGTTCGGGGAACCGCGCCTGGAGATCCGCGGGCTTCATCTCGCCATGCTCCCAGAGCAGGCGCATCATCTTCAGTTCCCCAGGCGTCAACGGCGGCATGAGCGGCGCTCCTCCCACGGTGAATGTGCAAATCGTACTGCACATGGAAGGCGAATGTCAAGCGCGATGTGCAGGACGACTTGCAGAGTCACAGCGCGGCCGCAGGCCGCTCTGTGGTGAGGCATCCGAGCTAATCCGATTTGAGCATGCCGTAGATGCCTCGGATGATCCCGCCGAATCCTCCGAAGATCAGCCCGGTGAAGATCAGGTACTTGCCCTGACCGTCGCCGGTCGGGACGGGGTTGGCTTGCGAGATGCCCGTCAAGACCAGCCCCAGGACCAGCATGAAGATCCCGATGCCCATGTCGCGAGCCGCGGCCGGATTCGAGCCGCTGCGCCGGGAGGATTTCTTGCCGCCCTTCCGCCCCTTGCCCTTCTTGAGGACCGCGTCGAAGACCTCGCCGCAGAAGCGGCACTTGACGGCCGAGGCCAGGATCGTCTCGCCGCACATCGGGCAGGGGCGTCGGGCCTCGGTCGCGGAGCCCTCATCCTCGCCGGGCTTCGGGGCGACGACTTGATAAGGGGCGTCGTCGTCGAGATCGGCGTAGGGATTCACCTTCGCGCCGGCCCCGATCCCGACGGGCTGGGTCACCGCGACCAGTTCGGCGTCCACGACCTCGGCGTCGACGATCTCGGCGTCCACGACATCATCGTCGAAGGCCGGCCGCGGGCATTTGACCCGCGTCGCGCAGACCGGGCACTTGCGGGTCTGCCCCGCGGCGTTCTGGCGCGCCTTGAGCGTCTTGCCGCATCGCGAGCAGGAGAATGTGATCTTCATGCCAGGCTCCGCGTTCGGTGACAGAGTCCGACGACAAAGTCGATAATCGGTTCGGCGATCTCCGATCCTTCACGGATGACTGCGGGGTTCCCATCCCGGCCGGGATGTTCGGTTTGAAAATCGAAGACGTCAAGCTGGAAAGCCTGACCTACTTCAATGCCGGCCTGATCGTGTATCCTGGTGGGTCTCCCGAGGGCACCGATCGGATTGGACGAGCGAATGACGGAGACGGGGGCTGCTCTCGGGGAATCCCGGATGGTATTGTCCATTTTTTCGATCAGAGAGCAACTCATTCGAGTCGGGCGGCTCGGGTGGGCGGGTTCGACGCGAAGAGGGAGGCCCCGGCGATGCCCGATGTGATGACCGACACGTTCCTGGAAGGCCAGGGAATCCCCGTCGACCTGCACGAGATCGAAACCGAGATGGTGAAGCTGTGGGGCCCGGCGGCGCAGCAGGTCGGCGGCCCGGAGGTGGAGAATCCGCACGTCACGCGGATCGCGCTGGCGAACCTGGTGGTGGCCTGCCTGGACGAGGATGGGGAGTGGCTGGGCCGCGTGATGGAAACGGTGATCGCACGATTTCCCTGCCGGGCGATCGTGGTGGTGGGGTCGAAGGATCCGGGGCGTCGGGTGGCGGCGGAGGTCTCGGCCCTGTGCCATCTCCCGGCCCCGGGCCTGCCGCAGGTCTGTTCCGAGCGGATCGTGCTCCGCGCCGGCCCGAATGCCCTCGACCTGCTCCCCGGCGCCGTGCGGCCCCTGCTCGAGGCCGAGTTGCCGGTGGTCCTCTGGTGGATCGGCGATCCTCGGCCGCATGAGGGGCTGTTCCGCGACCTGGCCGGCGAATGCTCGCGGCTGATCCTCGACCTGCCCGACCCCGGCGCCGACGTGGAGGCGGTCCGGATGGGGTTGGACCCGTCCGTCTGCCCGTTCAGCCGGGACGCCGCCTGGTTCGGCCTGACGCGATGGCGCGAGCTGGTCGCCCAGTTCTTCGACCCGTCTTGCGCGGTGAACGCCCTGGAGCGGATCGACTCGGTGCAGATCGCGGCCATCGCACCCGAGCCGGGCCGGCCGCCGCGCATCGCCATCTGGCTGGCCGCCTGGATGGCCGGCCAGCTCGGCTGGAAGCCTCAGGGGCGCCCGGTGAGGAGTTCGGCCCCGTCCGAGAGCACGCTCGATGCCGAATTCCTCGGGCCGAGCGGGACCATCCGGGTCAGGATCGCGACCGGGCCGGCCGGTGCGGCCCCGGCGCCCGAGCCGCGCGTGATGGGCGTGACCATCACGGCCAGGGGGTCCGACGGACGGGCGCGCGAGACGTTCCAGCTCGTTCGTCCCTCCGCCGATTCCCCGGCCGTCCGCGTCGATGCCGAGACGACCGACCTGTGCCGCCTGCCGCGCCTCGTCGAGGCGCCCGAACTCGACGCGGCGCATCGGGTCGGCGCCGCGCTCGAATCCTCGCGGATCGACCCGCCATTCCACAAGGCGCTGCCGATCGCCCTCTGGCTGCTGGAAGACCGTGCTTGACGGAGATGAATCGTCCGGTCGTCTCGGGACTACCGATCGTCCGTGTCGTGGTGATGATGGTCGTGGTTGTGGTCGTGCTCGTGTCCGTGGTGATGTGAGCTCGATCCATGCTCGTGGTCTTGGCCGGGCACGGGCTTGGCCGAGGCCAGGACGAGCCGGCCGGTCTCGACCCCTTTGGTACCGATCAGGTCGTTGGCCAGCTCGCGGATCTCCTGGGTCGGGCCGCGGAGCATGATCACTTCGAGGCATCGGTGGGCGTCGAGGTGGACGTGGGTCGTGGTCACGACCCGATCGAGGTGAAGGTGCTGCAAGTCGGTCAGCCGGCGCGCGATCCGCGAGACGTGGTGGTCGTAGATCAAGGTGACGACGCCCATGGCCTCGCTGGCGTCGTCGGCGATCACCTCTTCGATCAGGGCCGCGCGCATCAAACCGCGCACGGCCTCGCTCCGGTTGGGATAGCGATGCATCTCGCGGTACTG
The DNA here is from genome assembly GCA_052148775.1 of Isosphaeraceae bacterium. Classification (GTDB taxonomy): domain Bacteria; phylum Planctomycetota; class Planctomycetia; order Isosphaerales; family Isosphaeraceae; genus CAVZRC01. The sequence continues at coordinate 15,399 of JBKQHM010000807.1, forward strand.
GTCGAATTTCTGGAGCAAGTCGCCCCCGATCGCGACGCTGAATCGGACCAAGGGGTCTTTCACGGGGGGGCTCCTGGAGATTCGGCGGACGAGATGATCAACCGGCCACGGTCCTTGGTCATGGATACGGACATTGACGGCCGCCCGACCCCGATTCTCGTCTCGCTTTCGCTCCTGCAAGCACGGCTTGGAAAGGATCGGAAGATCGTCTCAATAGTATACCCGTGTTGCCCGGATCGTGAGAAGAATGGGGAAGCTACGATCATGAGAAAGGCCGGATCATCTCCAATCACGAGCGAGCGGCGGACTGAACATTCCGGCTCCTCGCGGCCCTTTGGGCGCGGTATACTCCACTCGAGAAGCCATTCACGCGGAGGAACGACCATGGGCTCGACCACTCACGTCAGGGAAACCGAAGGGACCATCCTCATTCGCGTTCTTTGCAACGAAGACGGACTGCTTTCACCTGAAGTGGCGCGTTACATCCTCGACCGGGGATTCACCGACCAGGATAAGGCCCGCATGCACGACTTGGCCGTGCGTAATCAGGAAGGCATCCTATCCCCCGCCGAGAGGGAAGAATTGTTCGCCTTTGTCAATGCCGGTGATATGCTCGGAATCCTGAAATCCAAGGCCCGTCGCACTCTCAACATCAAACCCAAGAAACGCCCCGCTTCCTGAGGTGTTCATGGATGGGGCGCTCATCAGGCTCGTCTGGCTGCGGGCGGGGAATTGTTGCGAATATTGTCGGATGCCCCAGGAGTTCGACGAGATATCCTTCGAGATCGATCACATCATTGCCAAGAAACACAAGGGGCCGACCGTTGCCGGGAACCTCGCTCTGAGCTGCTCCCGGTGCAATGCTTACAAGGGAAGTGACATTGCTGGTCGGGATTCGTGGACGCGGAAGCTCATACCGTTATTCAACCCGCGCCGGCACAAGTAGGAGCGGCATTTTCGCTGGGAAGGAGGCTATGTCATCGGCAGAACGCCGATTGGACGCGTCACGATCGAGGTCCTGAACATGAACGCCATTTTGCGCGTTGCGTTCCGCGAAAGGCTGATCGAGCGGGGTGTCTTCCCGCCAGAGTAACGGCGGGGCAGAATCTGAGCCTGGCCGGCTCGTTTCGCCGACCGGTGCTCGCAGAGCGCCACGCATCACCGCATCGCCTGGGCCTCGGCGAGCATGGCCATGGCCTCCTGGCGGGTGCCTTCGGCGGCGGATTCGCCGCGGAGCATCACGGCGAGCTCGGCGATGCGTTCGGAATCGTCCAGGGGTGAGATGGTGGTCCGCGACCGCCCGCGTTCGACCTGCTTGCGGATGACCCATTGTCGTCGGGCGTAGCTGGCCATCTGGGGCAAGTGGGTCACGCAGATGACCTGGTGGTGACGGCCGAGCTCGGCGAGGGTCTTGCCCAGCGCCGAGCCGAGCCGGCCGCCGACGCCGGTGTCGATCTCGTCGAAGACGAGGGTGGGGACGCGATCGACGGCGGCCAGCACGGCCTTGGCGGCGAGCGTCACGCGGGAGAGCTCGCCGCCGGAGGCGATCTTGCGCAGTGGGCGGGGCTCCTCGCCGGGATTGGCCGAGAAGAGCATCTCGACGCGGTCGGCCCCGGACTCGGGGGGCGAGGGTGCCGCGGGGTCGTCGCCCAGCTCGCGCGGTTCGACGGCGACGCTCAGGCGGGCACCGTCGAGCCCCAGCGGCTTGAGCCGCCCCTGGATGCCCCGGGCGAAGTCCTTGGCGACCTTGCGACGCGCCGCGGTGAGCCCGGTGGCGGCCTGTTTCAGGGCGTCCCAGGCGACGGCCAGGGGGCCGTCGAGGGCGAGCAGGTCGGCGTCGTCGCGGTCCAGGGCGGCGAGCTTGGCGTCGGTCGCGGCCCGTCGGTCGGCCAGCTCGTCGGGCGTGCAGTGGAACCGCGCGGCCAGGCGCCGGTAGAGGGCCAGGCGTGCCTCGATGTCCTCCAGCCGCGCCGGGTCATCGTCCCAGCCCTGGCCGAGGTCGCGGAGGCTGAAGGCGACCTCGCGGGTCTCGTCGGCCAGCCGTTCGAGGGTCGCGGCGGCCTCGGCGAGCTCGGGCACCGCGCCGGCCATCGGGTCCAGCGCCCGCGCGACGCGCGACAGCAGCCCCTGGGCCGATCGGTCGGCCTCGTAGAGCAGCGAATAGCCCTCGGCAGCGGCCGTGCGGAGCTGGTCGGCGTGGGCCAGCCGGTGGGCCTCGCGTGCCAGCTCCTCCGACTCGCCGCGTCGCGGGTCGGCGGCGGCCAGCTCGTCGCGCTCGAATTCCAGCAGCGCCCGCTCGCGGCGACGGGCCTCGGCCGACTCGATCAGCTCCTGGCGCTGGCGACGCAACGACTCATGGGCCCGGCGAGCCGATCGATAGGCTTCGACCCGATCGCCCAGCCCTCCGTAGGCGTCCAGCAGGTCCCGTTGCTGGTCCGGGTCGATCAGGGCGCGGCCTTCGTGCTGGCCGTGGATGTCCACCAGCCGCTCGCCCAGCTTCTGGAGCGTGGCGATCGTCACCGGCAGGCCGTTGACCGTCGCCCCCCCGCGCCCCTGCGCCGCGATGCGTCGCGTGATGATCAGCGGGTCCTCGTCGAACAAGCCCTCGCCGCCCAGGATTGCCTCGATCGACGCACGGAGGTCGGGGTCGGTGATCTCGAAGACCGCAGCGGCGCGGGCCTCCGCCTTGCCCGAGCGGATCAGCTCGGCCGACGCCTTCCCGCCCAGGATCAAGCCCAGCGCCGTCAGGAGCAGGCTCTTCCCCGCCCCGGTCTCGCCCGTCCAGGCACAATACCCTTCCTCGAGGTCGACATGCACATCTTCGATGAGGGCGAGATTCTGAACCGACAGTTCACGCAACACGTCCGTGTCCTTCAGGTGGCGGGCCGGAGCGATCTCTCCGCGGATCGTGGGTGAACTCCGCTCACCCACGGCCGCTGACTTGTACGATCATACACCCCGTGCCGTCTGCTGATCCAGAATCCGGTCGGCGGAAAGCCGCTCGACCCGCCTGTCATCCGCGATTCTCGCACCCGACACCCACCACGATCAACGGACCTGCGCGGTCGCCGGCAGTACGTCGGGGATCGGCGGGGCGGCTTTGGGCGCGAAGGCGCGATAATCCAGCCCCAGGAAGGCGGCGAGCGTCGCGGCGACCTGGCTCTGGGTCATGGTCGGGTAAGGGGCGCGATCCTCGGGCGAGCGCGGGGCGGTGTCGGGGCCGATGACGGCGATCCAGATCCGATCCGAGCCCGGTACGTGCGCCCCGTGGCTCTTCCAGCCGACGGGCGCATCGCCCCGGCCATGGTCGGTCGTCACGATCATCGTGGTGGTACCGCGATATTCCGGGATCGACTGGACGGTCTCCCACAAGGTTTTCAGGTAATCGTCGACGCGATGGGCGGCCTTGAGGTACTGGTCGTATCGGCCGGCGTGTCCCCACTCGTCGGTCTCGCCCAGGCCGATATAGAGCACGCGCGGCTTCCTCCGCTTGAGGTACCCCATCGCGGAGTGGAACGTGAAGGTATCGAAGGTGCACTCCTCCCAGAGCCGGGGCGTCTCCGCCATCAGCTTGGCGATCGCCTTCTCCTCCTCCGAGAGGTTCTTCCCGGTCGGGGGCTTCCAGGCCGCCTGGACCCTCAGATGGCTTCGCCACCGATTGAGAATATACGGGAACACGTCCCAGGACCCGAACGCGGCAACCCGGTGCCGGAAGGTATCCTGGCGGTTGAGCCATTCGAGCACCGTCACGTTGCCGTTGGGCACCTTGTTGTTGCTGTCGATGTTGGGATCGGCCCAGCCCGTGAAGATCTCGTTATAACCCGGGTACGAAAAGTTCCGGCCGTTGGTGACCTTGACCGGACTGCCGGTCGGGGGATCGCCGAAGATCTGGCCCTGCTTCGCGATCACGTTCCACAGGAATGGCATCAGCGCCTTGCGTCGTTCGTCCCGCCCCTTGCGATCGAACTGCCCCGCGAGCGCGCCCAGGTCCGCCACGCCGCCGTCTTTCCGGTTCATGAGGTCCGGGTCGGCGCCGCCGAAGACTTCCTGCCAACGAAGGCCATCGGTCGTCACCAGCAAGATGTTCCGTGTCTTCAGCACGCCCTTGCCGGGTGATTGCGATCCCGCCATCCGGGTCTCGCGGGCCAGGACGGCCACGATCAGCACCACGATGACGATACGTATGATTCTCATCGGACTGGCGATCCCCAAAGGACAGGTGGAGGAAGTCCCCGGTTCCCGTTGCGATGCCGATCGGTCGGTTTATGATTGATGACATGGTGCCCGTGATGCGTCATGCGACGACGCACCGGATCCCGAGAGCTGGGATCGATTGAGTTCCCAATCTTATCCTCCCACGTGTTTCAAGTGCAAGTTCCTGGCGTGGAATGGGATGGCTTCCTGGACGTGGTTGTCCCAGTAGGCCCAGTCGTGTCCGCCGGGGAACTCCTGATACTCGTGGGGGAAATGGAGCGAATCGAGGTGCTGGTGGAACGCCCGGTTCTGGCCGAGCAGGAAATCCTCGGTGCCGCAATCGAGCCGGATCTTGGGGATGCGGCCGTGGTCGGTCCGCTGGCTGATGGCGAACGGGTCCTCGGGTCCTCCGGCGGGCGACTTGCCGAAGATGCGTTCGAACTCCGGGCTGGATTCCTTGTACTTCTTCACGCTCTCCGCGAGGAAGCCGACGGCGCCCGAGTGCGAATTAACGCTGGCGAAGACCTCCGGATGCTTCAGCCCGAGCTTGACCGCCCCGTAGCCGCCCATGGAGAGCCCGCCGATCGCCCGCCCCTCGCGCTCGGCCTTGACCGGGAATGTCCGCTCGACCAGGCCGATGATATCCTTGAGCAGGTCGTCCTCGTACGCGTCGCCTTCGACGGCGTTGGTGTACCAGCCCCGGCCGCCATCGGGCATGACCACCACCAGGGGCCAACCCTCGACGTATCGCTCGATGCTCGTGCGACGCGCCCAGATCGTGTGGTCGTCGGACAGCCCGTGGAGCAGGTAGAACGCCGACCAGGGGCGGGGGACCGCCGGATCCTCGGGGAAGATGACGTTGAACGACGACGCCTTGCGGAGCGATCGGCTGAAATAGTGGATCGTGGCGAACGCCATGGTACTGCCCCCGGGATTGCGGAGATCGTTGAGGTTATTATGCCGACAAAATGTCGATCCGGTCGGAAGGCCTGACCTACGGGACCATCGCGGCATCCTGGTGCAGAGTCGCCAGCGCCTCGTCGATGCGGTCGAGGAGCGGCAACCCGGTATTGTGGGCATCGATGCCAAGCTCATCGACCAGGATCGTCGATGCCCTCGCGCGGATCGCCCGGCAGTCGGACCGATCGCGGATCGCCCGGAGGTCGAGCCGCTGGAGCAGGCCCTTGGTGATCGGCCGCTTGGCATCCGGGAAGCTGGCCGCACGGATCAAATCCATCGCCGTGGGGTCGTTGCACAGCGCGGCCAGCACGGCGGCTTCCGCCGGGGAGGAGCAGGCCAGGAAATAGCAGGTGTCGTCGAGCATGACGGGGCGGCCCTCGACCGGCCCGACGGCCCGGAAGGCCGGCGCCTTGTGCAATCCGCAGATCGCCACCTTGAACGGGACGAAGCTGTAAGGCCCGACGCCGAACAGGGCAAACGGGGGCTGGCCGCGGTAGATCGACGACTTGCGGGCCGCGAACCGGCCGGCATTCGCCCGGAGATAGGCCCATAGCTTAGGCGCGTCCCGCGCGAGCCGGTTCGTGTCCTCGCCGATCCGCCGCTGGGTGACGAGTACCGCCCGTCGCGGCCGATCGGCGGGCATCCGCTTCAGGTCGGCTCCCTTGATCAGGGGATAGGCGAACTCGGCCTCGACGTCGACCGGATCGCCCGACCGGTCGCGGAGGCGATGCCCGGCGTGGGCGTCGGCGTCGATGGTGAGCTCCATCACCGAGGCGGCGTCGTGCTTGAGCCCTTGCCGCCACGTCCCCGGGCAGACGCCGTCGGCGAAATCGCAACGCCGATGGGCCTCGCGATCCGCGATCAGCCAGCCGCGCGAGAAACCCATGACCGTCGCGGCTTCGGCCGACGTCAGCCCCGGATAGACCGGGATGCCTACGCGGCCATCCGTCTCCTGCGCCGGATCGCGACGCGCCAACGTCGCCTGGAACAGGCAAGCGTCGACCGAGGCGTCGAACCATCGGGCCGCATCGATCCGGCGGATCGACGCCGACTCGATCGGCAGCCCCGCGCGATGGGCGAACTGGAGGATCCCCCGCGCCACCGAGGTCTTGCACAGGATCGCGATCGTCGGTGCCTCGTCGGCGAGCTCGCGGGCCAGCTTGAGCCAAACCGCCTCGGCCAGGTCGAAATTGGAGGCGCCGGTACGGGCCGCCATCCCGCCGAGCCCCTTCACGTTCGATTTCGGGGGCACCTGGGTGCTCGCCAGACTCCCCAGCTCGGCATTCGTCACCCACGGCGGGTTGCCGATCACCAGCAAGGGACCATCCTGCCGCCATGCCAGGTCGCGCGACAGGTCGAGCCCGAAGATGTCCGCGCAAGTGATCGTGACGCCGATGTCGCGATCGCGATGGCCGGCCGCCAGCTCGACGGCCGCCCGGCAATGCCCCGGCTGGATCTCGATGGCCTGGAGCTCGCGCGGCGGCGAGGCATGTTCCAGCAGTCCGCCCAGGAAGTGGCCCCGGCCGCATGTCGGCTCCAGCACGCGCGGCCAGCGGGAGCCGATCGGCCCCAGGGTGGCCAGCACCTCGGTGACCAGCTCACGGGGCGTCTGGAAGTCGCCAAGGTCCCGTCGCACCGTCTTCGTCATTGGTCGAGTTTGTCATTGGTCATTGGTCATTGGTCGTTGGTCATTGGTCATTGGCCGTTGGCCGCTGGTCATTGGTTATCGGTCACCGGGCAGATGCATTTGCCAATGACCAGTGACCAGTGACTAATGACCAGTGACCAACGACTTACTTGATCTTCGCCCCGACCACGCAATCCGGGTCGTCCACCGTGAGCAGGACCACCTTCTCGTTCGAGGTCGCCGCCAGCAGCATCCCATTGGATGTCTCGCCGCGCAGCATGGCCGGCTCGAGGTTATTGACTACGATGATCGACTTGCCGACGAGCTGCTCCGGGGTGTAGTGCTGGCGGATCCCCGCGACGATCTGCTTCTGCTGGTCGCCGACGTCGATCTGCAAGAGCATCAGCTTGTCCGCGTTGGGATGCGGCCGCGCCTCCAGGACCTTGGCGACTCGCAGCTCCAGCTTGGCAAAATCGTCGTACTTGATGGGATCGGCCATGTGATTGGTCCCTGGTCATCGGTCGAGTTGGTCATTGGTCATTGGTCATTGGTCATTGGTCGGAACACTCGGAGCCTTGCTCGGACCGACGACCGATAGAGGTTAGCCGCGGTCGCGAATGACTGTCAAGGCCGATTGTATACATGGGTTCACATGGCAGGTGCGGTTCCGAGCAGTTCGGCGGGGCGGACTTCCAGGCCGGGGAGGAAGATGGTCTGGTAGACGCCGGATTCGGGGATGATCGTCTCGTCCCAGGTATCGCCCTCGCGGGTGAGGACGATCAAGTGGCGTCGTTCGGGATCGAGGATCCAGTATTCGCGGACGCCGACACGCAGGTATTCCTCGCGCTTGTCGATGAGGTCGCGATCTTCGCCGCCGGGGCTGAGGATCTCGACGACGATGTGCGGCACCCATCTCGTCCAGACCCTGGGCCCCGGGGGTTCCGGGTCGAGGTAGATGGCTTGGTCCGGGTGGCGGTCCGAGACCATGCCCGGGAGCCTCATCCGGCACTCGCCGGCTCCGGCCCGATACCGGATTCGGCCGGGGTGATGCTCATCGTAAAGGATAAACATTCGCGTCACGCGATTGACGATTCGCCCATGCCGGGGACCAGGGACCTCGGTCACTTCGACGACTCCTCTTGCCAACTCGTAGAGCCAACCTTCCTGGAAGTCGGCCTGGATAAACTCGTCCAGTGTCATGCGACAGCCGTGGTCGGTCGGGCCGACCCGGGTGATCGGACTGGGGAATGTTGCGGTGGCCATCGGTCGATCCTCATCCGGTTCGGGGAGTCATCCCTCCAGTCTAGCCCGCCCGCCGGGGCATTGCCAGGCGGGCCAATCCGCCGCAGAGGCCGCGGATCACGTCGAGGGCGATGACGAAAGGTGTGCTCGGGTGCTTGAGGATCGTGGGCGTGTTCCGCTCGAAGACGAAGTGGCCGAAGAACATGATGGCATACGCCGCCGGGACCAGCGCGAGCGACCAGAGCGGCCGGAAGGGGACCAGCAGCACGGCGGCGGCGACCATCGGCCAGCCGACGAACACGTGGAGGACGTGATTGATCGGGTTGCGGTGGTCCTGGCGATACCGGGCCACCTGGCCCATCGGCCGGTCGGCGGGTTCGACGGATCCGGTCGTCGCGGGCCGGGATGCGGCGGCTTCGCTCATCGGGGACTCCTTTCCGTTCCTCTGCTCGGACGGATGGGTTGGATCATCGGTCATGGGTGGTTCTTGGCAGGCTCGGGCGTACCGGTGGCCGGACCTGGGCTCTTGCTCGACCGCGGCAGCTTGGGGGCGAAGCCGCGGTGGGCCTTCGGGTCCTTGTAGTCGTCGAGTGCCTTGTGGACGATCTTGCCGTAGTAGGTGGCGAAGTCGAAGTGGGGCGAGTTGTCGCCGTCGTGGCAGTTCGTGCACAGTTGGTTCTTGTTGGCTTGCTCGGCGGTTACGGCCATCAACTTGCGGAACTCGACGTTGTCGGGCTCCTCGACGTGCTTCGACCCCGGGCCGTGGCAGTTCTCGCACTGGTTGCCGGCCAGGTAGGGTGTCTTCTCCTTCGAGACCCAGCCCGAAGTGTACTCGAACCCGGTCGTGTGGCAGGTGATGCATTCCGCATCGTAGATCGAATTCGGCTTGGGGTCCTTCTCCACGGCCTCGAAGGCGTGGACATGCTTGGTCGTGGACCACTTCATGTAGGTATTGGGGTGGCAGGACTTGCAGTTGTCGGCCCCGACATAGATCGCGCCGGGGGCGCCCCGGGCATAGCCGGTCCGCACGTAATTCTCCACGACCCCGGCCACCCGGAGCGTGTCTCGGAATTCGTCCTCGATCAGCTTCTTCATGGCGGTCGCCGGGCCGTCGTATTTCTTGTCCAGCGTCACGACCTGATAGCGGAGCCGCTCGGTCTCCTTGGGATAGAGGCCGAAGACCCCGACATACTTCCCCTTGCGTCCGACGCTGACCAGCATCGTCTTGTCGTTATTGAGCATCTCGGCTTCGTGCTTGAGCACGTCGTCGTAATCCGACGTCGAGACGACGATGTCGAAGCCGGGATAGGCTTCCGCGAGCCGCCTGGCCAGCGCCGGGGGGCCCTGGACCATCAGGACCTGGTAGTCGCTCTTCGGCTCGAGGTCGGCCAGGACGCCCGGCAGGACCTCGTCCGGCCGCTGGATCTTCGGGAAGTTGACGTCCTTGTCGGGATCGTTGAGCTTCTTGAGGGCCTCGGGGTCGATGACGGCGGTGACGCCCAGCTTCACCGGTCCGGCCGGGACGATCAGGCTGGGGCGGAAGAACGTCCCGTAGTCGGGAGCCTCGACGTTGGCCACGACGACCTTGGTCGTGTCGCCGAGGTCGTTGAGGAACAAGCCCAGGGCCTCGCCGACGCCGAGTTTCAGGTCGTCGGCGCTCAAAGCCAGGGCGCTGTAGTTCATCAGCTTCAGGGCCCGGAGCGAATAGCTGAACTTGAGCTTGATCTGCTCGACGCCGCCGCGGGTGCGGGGGTCGGCCGGGTTCTTCATCAGGCTCCCCAGGTCGATCAGAGCCGTCGGCCAGTGGTTCTGGTTGTGCAGCCGCTCGACGAGGTCGTAGCGGCGGATCAGGCCGCCAATTTGCCCCTCCGTGCAGCCGCATGGCTCCATGTATCCGAGCTGCTCGGCCGAGACGATCAGGACCGCTGCGGGATCGCGCAGGTTCGCCAGCGGCTTCTTCGACGTCGAGCCGCCGACGGCTTGCGCTGGGTCGCCCTTGGAACCGGCCGGGCCGGTCGAGGACGGGGACGAGGAGCCGGTCGGGCTCGACGACGAACATCCCACATAGGCCAGGATCGCCACGCACAGGGCGATGCAGGCCCACGGGCGGAAGTCGATTCGAGTCATCGTCTTAACCTTCCCTTTCCTCGCTGAGGAGCCGATCGGAAATCACGCGAAGCCTCCCCGTGGCCTTGTGCGGCCGGCGGCCGGGACGCATGTACTATCGGACGATTCGTGTCATTCCCGACCGGGCCGTCATCTCCTTGCATCCGCATGGGCATCGCTCACCGATCCGAGAAGGGCCTTCGGCGGGTCATGCCCATCTTGCCGTTCTACCGTTGAAATCGGGTTAACGATTTAGGCTACTTCGACTTGAGTCACCTCGTTCCCACGCTCCGCGTGGGAATGCCCTCCTAGACGCTCTGCGTTCCGCGCGATTCCCGGCTGCGATCGGGGCCAGCACGACGCGGAGCGTCGAAGACGGCATTCCCACGCGGAGCGTGGGAACGAGTTCATCTGGAATCGATTCTTTCACGGCTTCTCCGTATCCGACGACCAACGACCAGGAAGAGTTTTAGCCTCCCGCCACCTCCGCGAACAGGTCAATCGAACCGGGGTCGAGGGGTACCGCCGCGGAGATGTAGCGACCCCGAGAGGGGCCGAGGAAGGCCCGAGCCTGTGAAGGCATCCGTTCGAAGGCATTCGGAAATCGGAGATCTGGCCGGCAGACGACTCTTCCACGGCCCGTCAACCCGCGCTGGCCCGCGTGATGTAGATGCTCACCGGGATCTCGATCTGGCTGACCTGGGGGTGGTCGGTCTTCAGGACGATCCGCTCTTTGATCAATCCGGCGGAGGTGCCGGGTGGCACGGTGATCGTGAGCCGATACCGGCCTTTCGCGGACGACCTGTCATCCGGGACGATGGCCACGCGGACCTTCTCCAGCGCGCCGGCCACCTCGAAACGGGTCTCCCGGCCCCCTCGGACCGTCAGGCTGAGGTCACGCGACGCGCCATCGCGACTCGAGACGTTGAACATCTCCAGTTTCGCCGGGAAGACGGTGATCGGCCCGGTGATATTCCCCCCGACCGTCACCTTGGTTTCGAACATGTCAGGGTGGTCGGTCTGGATGACCAGCTCTTCCCGGAACGGCCCCAGGGGCATGCCCGGTTTGAGCTCGATGGCCAGGTGATAACCCGATTTCACCTTGAGCTCTGCGAGTTCCTCGGGCGTCATCGGCTTGGTCTCGGCGACGATCAACCCGGGATTCGAATTGACGATCTTCGTCAACTTCAAGCCGGGGCGATCGGGCGAGAGGATCGTGAGGGTTGCCCGATGATTCTCCTCGTTGGAGGCGTTCGCGAATGTCACCGTGCTCGAGGGTTCGACCTCGACCGGGTGCAGGACCTTGCCCTTGACCAGCAGGTAGACCGTGGATTTCTCGGGGTCGTTGGTCCCCAGGGTGACCGTCTGGGCGAAGCCGCTCCAATCGCGGGTCTCCCAGTTCACATCGATGGGCGACGACTTGCCGGGCGGGACCTTGATGGTCTTCTTCGCTTCCCCCTTCTCCTTCGACTCCTGATCGCTGAGCTTGGCGACGGTACAGGAGCATGAGGTCTCCTCGACCCAGAGATTGAGCGGGCCCGCCCCGACGTTCTTGATCTCCCAGGAATGGGACCCATTGGCGTGCTTGGGCATCGTGCCGAAGTTGAATTGCGTCGGCCCGACGACTTCGAGCTTCGGCGGGGGACCCTCGGCGGCGCGATGGAGCTTGAACGCCGGCTCGGTCGACGTGTCCGGCGAATAGAGGACGGCGAGCGTCCCCGCCACGGTCAGGACGACCACCAGACACGCCAGGATGATCCAACGAACCATTGCGGCGATTCTCCGGAATCAGATAACGGCGGCGGCAGCGGGGGCGAAAACCGTCGGCTAGGGCGGCGACTCATTCGCTGCCCGGCCGCAGGACGAAGATATCGACCGGGACCTTCAACTCGCTGACCATGGGGTGATCGGTCTTGAGGATGATGATGCCTTCGATCTTGCCGGAGGGCGTGCCGGGGGGCACGGTGATCTTCAGGCGATACCGGCCTTTCATCCCGGGCGTCTCATCCGGCACGACGGCGACCTTGAGTTTCTCCGGCGCCGAGGCCACCTCGAAATGCGTCTCCTTGCCCCCGCGGACCATCACGGTGAGGTCTCGCGAGCTGCCCTGGGTCGTGACGTCGTGCATCCGCAACCCGGGGGGGACGACGCTGATCGGGCCGATGACATTCCCCCCGACCGACACCTGGACCTGGGAGCGCTTCGGGTGGTCGGTCTCGACGATCAGTTCCTCATGGAACTGCCCGACCGGCATGCCCGGCCTGATTTCCACGGTCACCTGGTAACCGGCCTCGATCTTGAGCTGCTTGTTCTCTTCGGGCGTCATCGGCCTGGCCTCAGCCACGATCTGCGCCGGCCTCGACGTCCGCACCTTCGTCACCTTCGTGGCGGGCCGATCCTGCGAGTAGACGGCGATGCGAGCCCGGCGCGGCTCTTCATTGGAGATCGTCGGGAACTGCATCATCTCGGGGGGAAAGACGACGATCGGCGGGTAGACCAAGCCCTTGACCGCCAGCTTGAAGCTGTCGAGGCTCGGGGCGTTCGTCCCGAAGGTCGCCCCCTGGGAATACTCGTCGTGGAATTCCTTGGTGTTCCACTCCAGGTCGATCGTGGTCGACTCGCCCGGCTTGACCGTCGCCTTCTGGTTGTTCTCCAGCTTGGCGATGGTGCAGGAGCAAGTCGGTTTCCCATCCATCCACAGCTCCAGCTCCTTCTCGCCGGTGTTCGTGATCCGCCAGGTATGCTTGCCCTTCTCATGCTGCGCCAACTTGCCGAATTCATAGATCAGCGGCTGGTCGATCTCCACCCTGGGCTGGGGCCCCGTGACCGTATTGACCGAGATCTTCGCCGTCGCCTCGGGGTCCGGCAGGAACTGGGGCAACAGGGTCGCCCCGGCGGTTAGCAAGACCAGGCCGATCGCAAAGCTCACCCATCGTAACATCTTGAAAAATCTCCGGATGAGTCAATGTCGATGAGGACGGGACCGCATCCATTCCGGGACGGATCCCTCGCCGCGAATCGGACGCCGCCGCCATGCACGACAGATTAATACGGACGGCGCCGATGATTGTTCGCTCGCGGCCCTCTCCAACTCATCGATCTTAAGGCGACACGTTGCCGGCGGGCAAGTCGTCTCGCAATCGAATCCCTCTCGTCCCGGGAGTTCCCGCCCGCTCCCGGTCGAGGATCTCGATCTTGGCCAATCGCCGGGCCGGGCTCGTTTCGTCACCCGGATCGAGTCCGGGCCGGCGAACGATGTTGACGTTCTCGCCGTCCCGTGAGTCAATGGGTGTATTGGCGGGTGATACTGACCGGTGGAGAATCTGCCACGGACGGCCGGAAGTCCATCGACTGTCGGCCGTTGAGGATGAGTGGCTCGGGCGTGCGGCCAGTCGAAAGGGGTAGATGACCATGTCCACGATCGCGTCGACGCCAGCGACGATGCCGCTGCCATTCGCTTCGCCACCGATGCACCGCATCACCGTGGACGAGTATGAGCGGATCATCCGGGCGGGGGCGTTAGAAGATCCCGCCAGGATCGAACTCATCGACGGGTATCTGGTGGACAAGCTGTCGAAGAATCCCGAGCACAGCTATTCTGCAATCTCAGCCCACGAGATTCTCAAGGACCGTCTACCGGCCGGATGGTCGGCGCGGAAGGAAGAGCCGGTGCGGATCCCCGCCTATGACGAGCCCGAGCCGGACGTCTCGATCGTCCGGGGTTCCCGGTCGGATTACCGGCACCGGATCCCCGAGCCGGCGGACGTGGCGCTGCTGGTCGAGGTCTCCGAATCGACGCTGGGTGGGGACCGCGGCAAGAAGCTCTCGGCCTATGCCAAGGGCGGCATCCCCGTCTACTGGATCGTCAACCTGGTCGACCGCCAGGTCGAGGTGTACTCCGGTCCGGTCGCCGGCAGTTACCCGAGTCCGACGATTTATGTAGCCGGGCAGCAAGTCCCGCTCTCGATCGGCGGCCAGCAGCTCCAGCCGATCGCCGTCGACGACATCCTGCCTTGACGGATCGTGACCTCGCTAAAGCCCATCCCCAAGCCATCGCGGACCGAGGAGGTCCTGGCGACGGTCGCAGCCCGGTACCCGGCCGGCTCGGCGGTCACGCTGCCGGCGATCGCCGAGGCGTGCGGCGTCAGCGAGAGCACAACCGGCCTGGTCCGTCGCTGGGCGCGGTTGGCGGGTGGATGGCCGTATCTGGACGGTCACGCGACCCGCCCGTCGGCCGGCGCCAGACCGGCGAGCCGACCACCAAGCAGCGCACTTCAAGGGCTATTCGAGTCCAAGGTCATCGTGTGTGCCGGTCCGGCCCAGGATCAGATCACCGGACTTCCGCTTGTCGATCAGGACCCAGTCCGGCTCCACGTGGCAATCCCGCCAACCTTTCCAATTGCCCCTCAAGCCATGGTCTCGATGCCTCGCGTCCAAGGGGCGATGGTAGCACAGCGATTCGATGACGGCGCGAAGCTTTTCCATATCCTTACCGCGCTTCTTCTGACGCTCGACATCCTGCTTGAATTCGTTGGTCGGCTTCGCCTCGAGCGGCGGCGACGTTGGTTGCTCGGGATTTGAGGACTTGGGTTTCGATTTGCGCTTGGCCACGTCAGATACCCATGTCGTCGAACATCGCTTCCAGGCTCGGGTAGTGGAGCAGGTTCTTGCCGGCATCGGCGTCGCGGAGGACCTGGGCGGTCTCCGCGTTGAAGGGAGCATCCTGATTACGCGGCGCCTTCTTGCCGGCTTTGAGCCCAGACGCGGCCTTGGCGACCGCAGCCGGTCCGTTGGGCACGGCCTCCTCGGGCGTGGGCTTCTTCGGGCGGACCTTCTTGGCTGCGGGCTTCTCGCCCCCCGATGTCTTGGTCGTCACCTTGTTCGTAGCCATCGATGGTCCGCTTTCCGCGTCATCGGGGCAAACGTTGTCCGCCGATGCTATCTTACCCGATTCGTCGACTCCCTCAATTGCGGGATGCCGGCTTGCTGCCTGGAGCGCGGCCGATCGCGCCCCCGAGGCATACCTTCCCGGACGGCCGGGGCCCGCCGCCTGCCGGACACGAGGTGCCCCCCCGCGCGGCTCGCGTACGATCGTCCTTGGTCATTTGTCCTTGATGTTTTGTTATAATCCCCGACTTGCGGCGAGACGCTTTCGACCCGGATGAATGCGTCCTTTTGTCCTTGGTTCGTTGTGAAATCCCCAGGCCAACGTTACACTCGCCCATGCATGGACAGAGGACCAAGGATCAAGGACCATGAACAAGCTCACGATCGAGGTCTGGGACGCGACGGGGAACAAGAAGCAGTTGGTCGAGCTGCCGTCGGACGCCCCGGTGAACCGGGTGATCGCGGTCCTGGTCGAGAAGATGAATCTGCCCCGATACAGCCCGGACGGGCAGTTGATGAGTTACAAGTTCCACCATAAGGCGAGCGGCCGTCAGTTGCTCGACGACCAGACGCTCGCCTCGGCCGACGTCCACAGCGGCGACGTGTTGCGGCTCCAGCCGGAGATCACCGCGGGCCGGTCGGCGGGCGCTGCGGTCATGCCGGACATCGACGGCCGCCCCCGTTGATGGCAGATGGAGGGCCCCGACGTTGAGCGACGTGATCCGGATCGACGACGCAGAGGGGTCTGCCGAGGCGGACGACCGGTTCGCGCGGTTTCGCCTGATCGGTTGGTGGGACCAGCCGCGACTGGCCGGGGCGAAGGTGCTGGTCATCGGCGCCGGGGCGCTGGGCAACGAGATCCTCAAGAACCTGGCGCTCCTGGGGGTCGGCCGGGTGTTCGTCGCCGACCGCGACCGGGTCGAGAACTCCAACCTGTCGCGGTCGATCCTGTTCCGCGAGGCGGACTGCGGCCGGCCCAAGGCCGAGGTCGCCGCCGGGCGCGCCGCCGAGATCTATCCGGCGATCCGCATCCGTCCGTTTACCGGCAACGTGGTCTACGATCTGGGCCTGGGCGTCTACCGATGGGCCGACGTCATCCTCGGGGGCCTGGATAACCGCGAGGCCCGGGTCGCCATCAACCTGGCGGCGGCGCGGGCGGGCAAGGTCTGGATCGACGGGGCCATCGAGCGGCTCGACGGCGTCGCCCGCGTCTTCGACCCGGCCACCGGCCCCTGCTACGAGTGCACCATGGGCGAGAACGACTGGAAGATGCTCGAGGCCAGGCGCAGTTGCGCCCTGCTCTCCCGCGGCGAGATGGAGCTGGGCAAGGTGCCGACGACCCCGACCACCGCCTCGGTCGTCGCCGGGGTGCAGGTCCAGGAGGCGGTCAAGTACCTCCACGGCCTGGACGTCATCGCCGGCCAGGGCTTCATCTTCGACGGCACCCATCATCAGAGCTACCTGGTGAACTACACCCGCAAGGAAGACTGCCCCGCGCACGACGCCGACGAGCCGGTCGAGGTCCTCGACGCGGGCGCCTGCGAGACCCGCGTCGGCGACCTGCTCGAGCGCGTCCGCTCCGACCTCGGCCCCGAGGCGGTCATCGAGACCGGCCGGGACCTGCTCGCCTCGCTCCATTGCCCCAATTGTGGCGAAGACGAGCCGATCTTCACCTCGCTGGGCAAGGTCACCGAGGCCCAGGGCCGTTGCCCGCGATGCGAGCGGCCGCGCACGCCTTCGATGTTCCACACGATCGACGGCCGCCGTCCGGATCTCCGCGACAGGACCCTGGCCGAGATCGGAATTCCCCCCTGGGACGTCCTCGGCGGCCGCGCGGGGCTGTTGCAGCGGTTCTACGAGCTCGGTGGCGATCGCTCCTTCGTCCTGGGATCCTTGGGGCCGTGAGTCCGATTTCCTTTCGTAACCACTCGCCACTGACGACGCCAGGACCGAGGACCATGAGCGAGCTCGACATCCGGCTGCTGCAAGGTGAGGATCTGCCGCAGGAGGCCTTCCCCGGCGGGCGGAACGAGCCGTTTCGCGTCTTCTTCACCCCCGAGGTCCACGATGCGCTCTGGAAGCACGCCGCCGAAGATACCTCGGTCGAGATCTGCGGGGTGCTGGTGGGGAGCTGGCACCGCGACGAGATCGGGCCGTTCGCCAAGATCACCGAATCGATCCGCGGCGAGGGGGCCAAGACCCGGTTTGCCGAGGTGACCTTCACCCACGAGACCTGGGCGAAGATCAATTCCGAGATGGATACGAAGTACGCCGCGCTCCGGATCGTCGGCTGGTACCACACGCACCCGGACTTCGGGATCTTCCTCTCGGATCGCGACCGGTTCATCCAGGAGCATTTCTTCTCCGGGCCGGGACAGGTCGCGCACGTGATCGACCCGATCCGTCGGACCGAGGGTGTGTTCATCTGGCGGGACGGGAAGCCTACGCTGACCGATCATTTCTGGGTCGGCGACCGCATCCTCACGGGGCTGCCCGCGACCGCCGAGGGCTCGACCGGCCAGGCCGGCGAATCGCATGGTCGGGGGGCGGAGTCCGGAGGAGCCGCCCGGGATCGTGGTACTCGCTCACGGCGAGACCCCGGCGACTTGCTTCCGCCCCTCGGACCGTTGATGATCTACGTCGGCGTCTTCCTCGCGGGCTTCCTGCTGGCGACCTTTTATTCGGGATGGGAACGCCAGCGATTTGTGGAAAGCTGGGTCGACCATAACAAGGTCGAATTCCTGCTCCGCGTGGGACTCGCCGACGAGCTCGAGCGTCTCGACCGGGACGTGGCGTCGGTCGCCGGGCCGCTTGATGTCGCCCAGGCCAAGGCCCAGCAAGCGGATCCCGCATTCGAGACGATTCGCGCCCAACTGACCGGCGTGGTCCAGCGAATCGCCAAGATCCGGGCCCGGTACGGCAATACGGCCGCGGTCGACGATGTGCTCCGCCGGTTCCTGCTCGCCGAGTACGCCCAGGTGTCGCGAGCGCAGGCTCCGTCGGCCCCGCGGGAGGAGACCAAGGCCCCGACGCCGAAGACCGAGCCGTCTGCCCCCGTCGAGCCCAAGAAGCCGTGACCACGAGACGCCAGCCCGAGGAGACGAGGCCCATGTCCGCGTCGAGGCCGAACGAGCCGCTCCGATTGTCTGCGGCCGACCTGTATTCGCCCAGGGTGGACGCGTTCCTGGACGAGCAGGCCATGCTGAGTCGATCCATACCCGAGATCGAGCCCCAGCCGTGGATCCTCCGCGTGCTCTATTCGAGCTACTTCTATCTGAGTCTCTCCGGCGGACTGGGGGCGTTCGTGGCCTGGATGCTCGTCGAGCCCTTCTTCGACGACAACGCGCTCGACCGGGATGAGTTCCAATGGGGAGCCGCCTTGCTGTTCCCCACGGTTGCGGGCTTCATCGGGATGTTCCTGGGCGCGGTGGAAGGGATCATGTGCCGGAACGCGCCACGCGCCTTGATCTGCGCGTGCGTCGGCCTGGGGGTCGGTTTCGCCGGTGGCTTCGTGGCGATGTTCCTCGGATCGATCATCATGACGATCATGGTCTTGATCGCGGCCCTGTTGACGGGATGGGACCCCCGCAAGGGCGAGCCGCCGACGGGCGTGGCCCTGCTGATCTTCATGATGGGCCGCGCCTCGGGCTGGGCGGTGGCCGCCATCCCGGCCGGGATCGGCCAGGGGATCGCCCTACGCGAGCCGAAAGTGCTGCTCAATGGGCTGCTCGGCGGTGTGCTCGGCGGCCTGCTCGGCGGGATGCTGTTCGACCCCATCAGCCTGATCTTCCCCCCGGCCGACGGCCAGGCGTGGCTCAGCCGAGCCGTCGGATTCACCATCATCGGCCTGATGGTCGGCCTCTTCGTCGGCATCGTCGAGCAGTGGACCAAGTCGGCCTGGCTCCTGATGCGCGCGGGTCCCCTCGCCGGGAAGCAGTTCGTCGTGTTCCGCAACCCCACCGTGCTCGGCAGCTCCCCCAAGGCCGACGTCTACCTGTTCAAAGACGAGGCCATCGAGCCCCGGCACGCCCTGATCCACGACCGAGGCGGCCGATTCGAAATCGAGGACATGAAGACCGCCGACGGGACCTACGTCAACGGCATCCCCGTCCAGCGCCAGATCCTCAAGGCCGGCGATCAGATCGTCCTGGGCAAGACCGTCCTCGAGTTTGCCCTTCGCGATAGCGGTCATTAGTCTTGTTAGTCATTGGTTATTGGTCATTGGTCATTGGTCGTAGGATCCCAAGTATTCGGCGTCGAACCGGTGCTTTCCTGAGTTTCGACCTGGGCCCAGGCCGAGCCGCAAGTGACTGATCGCCAATGACCAATGACTATTGACCAATGACAAACTCGACCAATGACCAATGACCAAGGAGTGACCGATGGCGATTTCGTTCTCGTGCATGCAGTGCGGCAAGAAGCTCAAGGCGCCGGACAATGCGGCGGGTAAATCGTCGAAGTGTCCGGGTTGCGGCGGCACCGTGACCTGCCCGGAGCCGATCTACGACGCGGAGCTCGTGGCAAGCCCCGGCGGCCTCGACCCTTACGGCGATCTCGGCGAGGACAAGCCTTACGCGGTCGCGGGCACGGCCTCGGCCGAGGCGGCCGGATCGGCGACCGAGGATCGTCGCCCCTGCCCGATGTGCGGCGAGATGATCGTGGCGACCGCGGCCAAGTGCCGCTTCTGCGGCGAGGTCTTCGATCCCACGATCAAGAAGCTGAAGAAGAAGGGCAAGGGCAGCAAGGCGAAGCTGGCCTCGATCGCGTTTTCTCAGAGATATCTGATTATTTGTATATTCTTGCAGATTGCCTTGTATATCGGCCTGGTGGCGACGAACCGGGGGAATAATGCCCCGTCCGGACCCTCGATCGTGAGCCTTTGCCTGGCCCTGGGCATGGTCGTCAGCGGTCTCGCGGGGACGGTTTTCGCGTTCAAGCTCGCGATGCAGATCCACAGTACCGGCGTGGGCATCCTGCTGGGCATCCTGACCCTGATCCCGTGCCTCGGGCTGTTCGTCCTGCTGGCCATCAACGGCTCGGCGACGCGGATGCTCCGGGACAAAGGCTATCACGTCGGGTTTCTTGGAGCGGACCTGTCCGAATTCTGAGCGAAGGACCGGGGCGGCGGTCGGGGTGGGTCCAACCGGTCAGGACCGGCTCCGATTCGCCAGTCGTCACCGGCCCTCTGCGTCGACGGCGTGGGTGGGCGTGACCGAGGACGTCGTCGGGCCCTTGGGGTTGCCGTTGGTGGAACTGCTGGCCATCCGGCCGGGATTGCCGGGGCTGCGGTGGGAGAGTCGCAGCTCGGAGCGCATGACGACGGCGGCGAGGTGGTCGTCGCGGAGGAGCTGGCGGATGCTCTCGCGCGAGGCGAAGACGCCCCTGCGTTCCCCGGGGACGAGCTCGGCGTGGCCGACGCACACGCCGACCAGGTCGCCGTTGGGCAGGAAGAGCCCGCCGCCGGACCGCCCGTGCTCGGGAATCCTCGCGGTGATGAAGAACAGCCGTTCGTCGCGGTTGTCGTTGAGCTCGAACCAGAGGGTCTCGACCAGGCGGGACGTCCAGCTCGAGAGACGGGTGCCCAGGTCGATGCCGATCGAGGTGACGAGCGAGTCCGAGGGCGGATCCTGGAACCCGGGCGAGAGCCGGGCCACGTAGGGCAGGGCCGCGAGTTTCTCGATGCGCAGGATTGCCAGGTCGGCGGCGCGATCGGTGGCCGCCACGACGGCGCCCAACGGTCGCGGCCAGGCGCCCGGCGCCGGCGGCGATCGTTCCAGGCCGAGATTATAGCGGTGGAGTTCGACGTGGATCGGGCCTTTCTCCTGGACCACGTGGGCGGCGGTCAGCACGAGCGTCTCCCCGTCGACCGAGGCGATGATGGTGCCGCTGCCCTGCGACGTGCCGCGGCGGACCACGACGGTCGGCCGGAAGGTCCAGTCGTCGGCGGGCAGGACCACCCTGGCTCGGTCGGCCGGCCATTCCGCCCGCGTGGACGGACGCCCCCGCGAGTCCGCCGGCCCGCCCTGGCGATGGACGACCGAGCCTGCCGCGGCTCTTGCCCGTGTCGCCGGGTATCTGGGTGCTTCGGCGATCGCCGAGGGGCCGGCGAATGCCCAGAGGACGATTCCGATCGCCGCCAACAGCCGGGTCCACGCCGGGGACTGGCCCGACCGCGCGGAACCCATCCCACCTCGCCGCCGATTCGCTCCCATGATCGATCGCGGCTCCTTTCCCGAGTCCGGCGTGGCACAGCCCGACGGCTCGTCGAAGGTCGAAGCTCTCTCGCTCGCTCGGCCGGCCACGAACGGTCGGCCAAGGGTTTATGTTGACGATCTCGCGCCGGCCTTGCAAGTCTTCGTGGAACGTGGAACGGTCGAAGACCTCCTGACGTAGGGAGTCTGCGCCGTGGACGCCGCTTTTGGGAATTGCGGGTTGCCGATTCCGGATTGCGGATGGATGCCTCTGAGATCTGGAACCTGGAATCCGCAATCCGCGATCCGGAATCTGCACTCTTGCACGCCATGGCTCGAAATGATCCAATCCCGGGGTTATCTCGACGGATTGGGCTCTCGCGTCGAAGCGGAAGTGGGATGCGAGGGGGGCGCCGATCCAGTACCGACGCAGACACCTCTTGAGGGATGATCTCCATGGCGTTGACGAATCCGGCGTATGTGCGTACGTTCAGAGGCGGGCTGGCGATCTTGCAGGCCCTGGCAATCTGTGCGAGTTTCGGCCTGGCCGGCGGCGCGGCCATCGCTCTGGCCGACGACGACAAGCCCAAGGCCGAGGCGCTCAAGGCCCTGAAAGGCACCTGGGTCGCGGCGGAGGATGAGGGCATCGATTCCAAGTGGACGTTCGAGGGCGAGACGCTCAAGGCGAGCGTCAACGGGATCGATTACACCTGCAAGATCAAGATCGACCCGGTGGCCAAGCCCCACGCCACGGTCGACTTCCTCATTGATGAGGGCCCCGAGGAGGCCAAGGGCCAGACGGCGCGATGCGTCTACAAGCTCGACGGCGAGAAGCTGACCCTCTGCGTCTCCTTGCCCGGCAAGGATCGGCCCAAGGAATTCGAACAGGCCGAGGGCGAGTCTTTTCTCTTCAAGTTGAAGAAGGAAAAGACGGCTGAGAAGAAAGAAGAGAAGAAGAAGGATTGACCGATTCTTGGATCCTTCACGCCGGGGTCATGACGTCCCCTCGTCGGTGCCTCGTGACATCGCGTGACGAGGCACCGCCCTGCCCTATTTCCCGCTCTCACGCTCCGGACCGGTCGCCACGGACGCGCCGCGGAGCAGGTTGACTTCCTTCTGCCTGCGCAGGCGGCGGAGTGTCGCCTCGTCCCACTCGAGCTCCTCGTTCTCCAGCCAGTCGATCGCGCGCAGCCGCCATTCCTCGGGGATCGGGACCTTCAGCTCGGCGTAACGCACGACGATCCCCGCCAGTGCCAATCTGGCCACATCGTCCCAGGTCTCCGGCGCTTCCTCGCGGCCGACCGATTCCCACAAGGCATCAATCGACGCCTCGAGCGTGCGCGGGTCGGCTAGCCGCTGCTGGACCTGCTCGTAAGCCATCGGGTTGCGGTCGTCCATCAATTCTTCATAAAGCTCGCCGTGGACCCGGTCGAAACCGGCGTCCAGCGCGTCGTTGGCCTCGTCGTTCTCGTAGCTCTTGACGCCCCAGTGGCCCATGGTCTTATCGTGGTCCGTGGTCGGGTGAGGGTTCTCAGTCCAGGAAGTCGTTCGATTCTACCGTCCAGTTGAAGTAAGAAGAGAGGCCGTCGAGATCCGGGAACAAGAAGGAGGAGTTGATCCCGTAGCGAGCCAGCTCCGCAAGCAGCTTGGCCCGATAGGGCTCGGCGATCAGGATCCGCTCCAGATTGACGGCACCGGGCTTGACCTCAAGGGCCTGATCCGGCGGCCCGTGGATCGTGAAGAGACCTCCCTGGCGGATGATACGCGGTACGATGCCACGCGGTCGGAAAACCGCAACGCCGTCGGATTCGAGCGGCTTCGGGAAGGCGAGGTCGGCGGATATCGTCAAGTCTCCCTCGAACCTAGCGGCGTGGATAACGGCTGGTCCCTTCACCTTCATCCACTCTCTTACCGCGAAATAGGCGGCGATCAAAGGGTTGGTCGTCCAATCGAGCAGGCGCGTCGCAAGGCCGTGATGCTGCGCGATGGCGAGCCAATCCCAATCTGAGGCGACGTGAGACGCGTGGTGTTCGACAGCCCTGAGTTTCCATGAGTTGAAGAGAGATGCCTCATGCCCACGGTATGGCGTGCGCCCGACCTTCGGTATGAGTTCCCAACTCACATCAGCGTGGCCCCGGAAGATCCAGCCCTCGCCAAACCGGGAGCGTCGCTCGTGCAATTCGCAGAAACCGACAACGGCAGCGACCCTCTTGCCCATCGTGGACCTCTTTACTTCGATCCTTTTGCTGCGGCTTTCTTCGGTGACTTTCTGAACTGCGACGGATCCCATGCAATGTAATAGAGGTCATGACCGGCCCATTTCGACCCTTGATTCTTGACCTCGGTCAGCTCGACCAAGATGGAGTCGCCGTTGGGGACGAGCAGAAATTCTCCGAAGGGATCATACCGAGCCTGAACGAACCTCACCCGATCACCGACGAGGGGAGGATCCTCCGGTATCGCGGGAACCACGGCATCGTGCCGTTGGCCCTCCCTGATCTTATGAAGCTCGCTCTTCTCGAGTCGGGATTCGAGGGGTTCGCGTTCGGAGACTCGGGCGAGCACCAGATGCCATTTTTGGAGATCGGGGTCTCCTTTGGGGCCAACGAGCATCAGTCTGAAGCTGTCCCAGTCCCGGGCGAGCTCCGCGGCCCACTCTCGATCCATAAGCGAGACCGAGCGGTTAACCATCTGTTCCGGCGCATCGGGACCGAGGGTCTCGCGAAAGACCCTGGCCACGGCCGTTTCAGTATCCTCTTTCGGTCGAAGCCTATCCTTGGCGATCAATACTCCGGTCTTGGGATCCCGGATCGTGAGAACTTTCACCATGGGTTCACCTCGAATCAGGGGCAAGAGCCACCGATGGTGCACACCGTCGTTGGGTCTCCATCTTATTGTCTTCACCGACGACTGACCACTTACGAGGGATCATTGCCTAACAGCCTGGCCGTGGCCATGAGGGCGTCGAGGCGCCGAGGCGCGGCGATGAAGGTGGGGATGGCGACGGGGGTGCGCCGGACCATCTCGGCCGGGGTGAGCCGTTCGCCGTCGATGGTGCCGAAGTGGCAGCCGGCCTCGGCGCAGATGACGACGCCCGCGGCGACGTCGTGGGTCGCCTCGCCGAGGAACGTGCAGCACTGGAGCCGGTTGGAGGCGACGAACGTTTGTTCGCAGCAGGCGCTGCCCAGGTCACGGAGCCGGCCGGGGAGGCTCCTCGGGTCGACCGCCCGCAGGGCATTGGTGCCGAGGCACACATTATCCTGGTTGTGGAACTCGTCGGCGTCGCGGACGGCGAGCCGATTGCCGTCGAGCCAGGCCCCGCCCCCCTTGACGGCCCAGAACAGCTCCCCGAGCGGCGGGATGGCGATCACGCCCAGGACCGGCTCGCCGTCGGCGATCAGTCCGATACTGATCGCCCACAACGGCAACCCGTGGACCAGGTTCCCCGTGCCGTCGATCGGATCGATGGACCAACGACGCGGTCCGCTGCCCCCCCCGGCGCCGTATTCCTCGCCGGTCAAGACGTCGTCGGGGAACTGCTCGCCGAGCCGCCCGCGAATGAGGCGTTCCAGGTCCTGGTCCAGGTCCGTCACATAGGTCAGGTTCTCTTTCTCCTGGGGCGTGACGCTCCGTCGGCGCGACAGGGCGACCCCGGCCGCCTCCCGGGCCAGGGCCTTGACGAACTCGAGATCGGCGGCAAGATCGGGCGAATCGCTCATGGAACGCATCTTTCCTGCGGTGGAACCTTGCGGTGCTTCGAGGTTTTCAGCGTAGACAATCCCGGCGCCAAACGGCAAGAGTAGTGGCTATTGGCGTCGTCGTGGCCGGTGGCTCGAAGGCATGGGCGAGGAAGGTTCCGGGTCCGATCCGGTGCTGTCTTGACTCGCCACCCGTCACCCGCCACCCGGCACGACAAGGAGCGAGGCGGTGGTTGATCTGCGGGTTGCGCTGGGACGGCTGGTATTGAACAACCCGGTGCTGGTGGCGTCGGGGACCTTCGGCTATATCCGCGAGATGTCGCCGTTCGTGCGGCTGGATCGGCTGGGCGGGGTGATCCCCAAGACGGTGACGTTCCGCCCCCGCGCGGGGAACCCGACGCCGCGGACGGTCGAGACCGCGTCGGGCCTGCTCAACGCGATCGGCCTGGATAACGACGGGATCGCGCACTTCATCGAGCACCACATGCCGTATCTCCGGACGGTGGGCACCGCGGTGATCGCCAACATCGCCGGCGAGGACGAGGACCAGTTTGTGGCGATGGCCGAGATGCTGGGCGCGGAGCCGGGCCTGGCGGCGATCGAGCTGAATATCTCCTGCCCGAACGTCAGCCATGGCCTCGACCTGGGGATCGACGCCGGATCCGTGGGCCGACTGGTGCGCCGGGTGCGCGTCGCCTGCCCGTTGCCGATCATCGCCAAGCTGACGCCGAACGTGACCGACGTCGTGCCGATCGCCGCCGCGGCGGCCGAGGCCGGGGCCGACGCCGTCAGCCTGATCAATACCGTGCGCGGGATGGCCGTCGACTGGCGGAGACGCCGGCCGATCCTGGCCTACGACGTCGGCGGGCTCTCCGGGCCGGCGATCAAGCCGATCGCGCTGCGGATCGTCTGGGACGTCGCCCGCGCCCTGCCCGGCCTGCCGATCATCGGCATCGGCGGCATCGCCACGGCCGACGACGCGCTCGAGTTCCTCGTCGCCGGCGCCTCGGCCGTCCAGGTGGGCACCGCCACCTTCTACGACCCGGCCGCATCCGATCGGCTGGTCGACGACCTGGCGACCCGACTCGAGGAGAATGCGGTTTCAGACCTCCGCGCGATCATCGGAACGTTGCGGTCGAATCGGGGATGATGAGGCGGGAATCCCCAACCTTGTGAACGGACCGTTCGGGCCTGGGCATTCCCGATCGATCGGCATAGATCAATCCGGCATATTCCGCTACGATACCCCGATCTCGGCTCGATCACGAGGACCACTCATCGGTGCAGGAGCCGGGTGATTCCCTGCACGGAGGTGAATGCCATGCGATGCCCGTTGAGGGTTTCGGCGGTCCTGATGCTCCTCTCACTCGCGGGCTGCAAGCGGGACCTCCTGACTTCGGTCAATGGGCTCGTCGCGCCTGGGGAAAAACTCGAGGTCTTCGATCCTTGGGCTGTCGGCGAGTGGCTCGGCCCCGATTGGGAACGGGTCGAGTGGAAAATCGAACGCCTTGCGGACAGCAATCGTTATTTCATCACCCACATCGGCGAGAAGGATGAAAGGACCCTTTTCACCGCCTCCCTCGTGAAGATCGGGGGCTTGCGCTTGCTGGACCTGACCGCGGCTCCGGCGCCAGGTAACAAGGCCAGTAAAGACCATTTAATTCTATCGTGTACATACTCGAACGTACGGGGATTCCACTCCGGAGTTTTCCGGCCCGAGGAAGCCAAGAAGTGGGCGGCGCTCGGAAATAGCGGGTTCTTCAGGTATCAACGACTTGTGCTGGTGCCGATGAACAAGAAGTATTTCTTCGACCACGATGGCGTGATACCTTGCCTCAAGACCGTCGACGAAGCCGGCCGAGTCACGGGTATCATGCTCACAGCGACCCCGGAGGAATTGAGGGAGTTCTACGAGTCGCATGGGGGTGACAACGGTTTGTGGGCCGATGAGGCCGATGGAATCATCATGGAAAAGAAGTAGGTCCCGGCACCATCGGGTTCAACGGTTTCCCGGCGACTCATCGGGCTCGGATGCCGATGCTGGCCGCGTGACGCGATAGATCGTCCCCCGGATCGGGCCGTCCTAAGCTTCGACCGTCGCCGGCTCGGCGCGGCAGAGCAATCCCCGCGCGGCGACGGCCTCCGGGAATCCCTGGGCGGCCACGCGGTAGGGGCTGCCGATCAGCCCGAGGCCGCCGGGGGCGAGCATCTTCTCGAGCACGTCGGCCACCAGGGGGACCAGCCGGGCTTCGTAGATCACGTCGGCGCCCAGGATGACGGCGAATCGCTCGTCGGGCAGGTTGCGCCAGTCCAGCAGTCGCGTCGTGAACCGGCTGCGATCGAAGCCGTTCTCGGCCGCGGATCGGGCGACGTAATCGAGGGCCGCCGGATCGTAATCGGAGAACTGGACGCGGAGTCCGCGCGCCAGCCCGGCCAGGCCGGCCAGGCCCAGTCCGCATCCGATCTCCAGGGCCTCGATCGGACGGGCCTCCGTCTCCTCCGGCCAGGGCTCGCGGATCACGGCTTCGGCCAGCAAGTAGGCCGCCGGCCAGAGGTAGGCCCAGTACGGCATGTAATCATCCCGTCGATTCCATTCGCGGACCCCGGGGTCGTCGAGCATCCGGTCCGGGTCCGTCGGCCGCACCAGCCGGATCGGCCGGCTCCCGAATGCCATCGTCGTCACCACGACGGGGCCGTCGTAGGCCGTCCCGGTCGAGGGCGGCGGGGCCATCGACCGAGGATCGTCTCTCCCCGCTACCGAACTGTGATCGGAAGTCATCGGGCCATATCCAGTTCACGGAGCGTCGTGTGGTCCGGGGCGCGGGCCCTGCCGCCACGGACCGCGCCCCGCAACTCCCCGACGGCACTCGACACGGCGTAATACTCCCGCTCCACGAACTTCAGCCGGTCGAACCACTCGAAAAGGCTATGCATGGGCGGCGATCGAATTCAGGACTCGAGTCATCGTCTCTTCGGAGAGGGGCAGAGCTTCGTCCTCGACCCCGGTGTGTCTTTCCCTGGGGTCGGCCTGGAAGATGTAGTGGATCATCCACCGGTCCCCCTCGTAGTAGAGGCTGGCGATATCATCGTAGGCCGGTACCAGGTAGAGATCGACCGCCCCGTCGGCCCCGGGGACGAATCGCGAGACCGGGTTCAAGGCCACCTCGACCGTGTCCCGCTCCATCAGCAGGACCGGGGCCTTGTAAGGCCCTAATGCTGAGTCCTTCATCGGCTTGGAGATCACGCGGGTCCGCCATCCCGACTTCTCGGCCCAACCCTTGACGTCCGTAACGAGGGCGTCCAGGCGATCGTGCCATTCGGCGAGCACGACCTTCGGATCCTCGACCTCCAGTCCCTGCGTCTCCGGCTCTGGCATCGGCATGATCCCTCCCCATCTTGGCACCCTTCCGTGATCGATTATTCCAGAACGAGCGTCCGGCTGACAAATCTTCTTTTCGCCGGGAATCGGCGTTGCATGCTACTCACCGTGTTGACGGTACCCACCTCCCCCGAATATAATTCCCGCGTTGAGACTGAATCTCAATTGCAGTGATCCCGGTAAATGCACGCAATCGATCCGGTAATGTCCTGACCAGAGAGGGCCGCGATGCGACGCCAGGGAACGACGAGCGGGCGGCGATTGGCGACAGCCGTATGCGGGTTGCTGTTGATCGGCATGGGAGGCGTCGCGAGCCTCGGGGCGGAGGTCTCGGGCGTCGTCCGGATGCCGGATGTCTGTTCGCCGTCGGTGAGTCCGGCGGTGGTCTACCTGGAGCCGGTCGATGGGAAGGGGCCGATCGTCGGGGCGAGGCCGGCGTCCGCGAACCGGGGTGAGGTCGTGCTGGTGAATCAGCAGGGGTTGCAGTTCACCCCGAGGGTCCAGGCGATCGCCCTGGGCCAGAGCGTGCGATTCGGCAACAAGGATAGCGAGACGCACAACGTCCATGTGGTGACGCCGGGTTTCTCGTTCAACCAGTCGATGACGCCGGGGAACTCGGCGGACTTCACGCCGGATCGGCCGGGGGTCGTGCACTTGGCGTGCGACGTCCACAGCCACATGCGGGGCTTCGTGGTGGTCAGCCCGACGCCCTGGGTCCGGGTCTGCTCGCGACTGGGCCGGTTCCGGCTGGAGGATGTGCCGGACGGCCGATATATCCTGAACGTCTGGCACGAGATGGGCGAGCCGCTCCGGCAGGAGATCGTGGTCTCGGGCGGCAAGGCCCTGGAATTGCCGGAGCTGGTGCTGACCGGGCCGTCGAACCCGGTCCGGATGGCTGGGGCCGCGATGCCCGCTCGCCCCTGGGCCGAGGTGATCGACCGCATCGGGGTCACACTGGCGGAGAGCCGGATCGCCGCGACCCGCAGCGGCGAGCTGGCGAAGGCACGCCGCCTGGTCGATGACGCGTATTTCGCCGAGTTCGAAGCCTCGGACATGGAAACGGCCTTGCGGCGGCACCTCGGATATACGCGAGCCGGCGAGATCGAGCAGCAATTCCGGCGGTATCGATCGGCGCTCCCCGACGTGGCCCAGCGGCGTCGGCCCGGGGCGGACCTCGACGAGATGAGCCACAAGCTGCTGCTGGACCTGCTCGCAGCCGCCCGGGAGCTCGACCTCAAGGGGGTGACGGACCGATCGCGGATGGCCGCCTACGGGACCTCGACCGCGGATCTGGGGTGGCCGGCCCTGGCGGAGGGATCGCAGGAGGACCCGAAGGCCCTCCTTCAGGCCCTTCGCGGGGGCTTCCGCCGCATCAACCAAGCCGCCCGGCAGCACGGGGCGGATGAGGCCGCGTCCGAGTTGACGACGGTCTACATGACGGAATTCGAGCCGCTGGAACGCTACTTGATGGGGCGGAGCCCGCAATCGATCCAGCCGATGGAGGTCCGGTTCAATACCCTCCGCGGCGACCTGTTCGCCGGGCTGAAGGGGGCGGAGCTGACCGACCGGCTCGATCGCCTTGCCGACGAGGTCGAGACCCTGGTCAACCGGCTCGAGGCCCGGCCGGCGGGGACCTTCGGGACGGCCTTCTTCGAGTCGTTCATTACGATCGTCCGGGAAGGGGTCGAAGTGATCCTGGTCCTGGCCATGCTCATTGCCCTGGTCGCCAAGGCCACGCCCGCGAGCGTCCGGACGGACACCGACGCGGCCGGCCTCGTCGAGACCCATCCGCGGGCGAGGGCCCTGCATGCGATCTGGTGGGGCGTGGCGCTGGCCGTGATCGCCAGCGTGGCGACCGCCGCGGCCTTGAACCTCCTGGTCTATTCGATGCAGGGCCGGGCACGCGAGATCATCGAGGGGCTGGTGATGCTCGTCGCCGCCAGCGTGCTGTTCTATGTCAGCTACTGGCTGGTCTCGCAGGCGGAAAGCCAGCGGTGGATGGATTTCCTCAAGAACCAGGCGCGCCGCGGCCTGGAATGGGGCGGTCAGGGCACGCTGGCCCTGACGGCCTTCCTGGCCGTGTATCGCGAAGGGGCCGAGACCTCGCTGATGTACCAGGCCCTGATCGGCAGCCAGGGGCAGACCCGGTCCGGAGTCCTCGGCCTGACCATCGGATTCGTCGCCGGCCTGGCGATCCTGGCGGCCATCGCCGTACTCGTGCGGGCGACCAGCGTGCGGCTGCCGTTACGCACGTTCTTCAAGTTCACCGGTCTGTTCCTCTTCGCCCTGGCCGTCATCTTCGCCGGCAACGGCGTGTTCGAGCTCCAGAACGCCGGCATCCTGATCACGACCCATCTGGCCTGGATGGGGAACGGGCTCCCGATGGCGGGGATCTATCCCAACCTCCAGGCCGTCTCGGTGCAAGGGCTCCTGGTGCTCGGCGCCCTCCTGGCATGGGCCGTGATCCCGCGGACGGCCCTGGCGAGCCCCAAGGCCGGCTCGCCTCCGGCCGGCACGGGGCCGACCCAGGCGGTCCCGGTCTAACCCTTGTGGGGGCGCCTCCACCCTGCTCAGATCTCTGAGGGAGACCGGTCATGCTTCAGCGCTGGATGGGTCGGATCGTGGTCTTGCTGATCCTGGGCGGGGTGGTCCTGATCCTGGCGTTGAACCTGGATCTGAAGGGTCGGGATGCCCGGGCAAGGCAATCGCTCGACAAGGCCGGGGATCTCATCGCGGAATCGAAGCCCTCGGGGGCGGAAGCGGCCCCGGCCGGCTCGCAGGCGCCGGCCGGTTTTCGCGAGTATCCCATCGGCGACGAAGTCGAGAGGAACCAGATGCGGATCGCCGCGGTCTGGCTGCCGCCGGTGCAGATGGACGGCATGGCCGGCCCGTCGCCGTCGGACATGATCCACATCGAGGCCGACATCCGCGCCACCGAGGGGAACCGCAACGGCTTCCCCAAGGACGCGTTCATCTTCGGGCTGGTGGTGCGGTATACCATCGTCCCGGTCGACGCCGACCGGAAGTCCGAGCCGCCGATGACCGGCAAGCTGATCCCGATGCTGGCCCGCGACGGCGAGCACTACGGGGCGAGCATCGAGATGCCCCGGGCCGGTCATTACAAGCTGACCTATGCCATCGAGCCCCCCTCCGCGACCGGAGTCGGCCTCCACCGCGACGCGGCCACGGGCGTCGACCCGTGGTGGAAGCCGTTCGAGGTCTCGTTCGACTGGGATTATACCGGCCCGCCAAGTCGATCCTGACGCGAACTCCGGCCGCGACGGAAGAAGAGATTCCAGATTCCAGATGACAAATTCCAGATGGGAAGCATCCGATATTGGGAATCTGTCATCTGGAATCCGGAATCTGCAATTCCTGGTGCTACATCTCGATCAACGGCACGAAGCGCCGGAAGTGTTCGCAGAGGGCGTCCGCCAGCAGGCCGGGCTCGCGGAAGAGATCGTCGGGGCTGGCGTTGAGGGCCATGGAGATTGCCTCCTGGCCGAGGTTGATGCGCATCAATCCGAAGGGCACGACGCGCATCCGCCTGAGCTTGACGTCGAGCACCTCGCGGAGCATGGCGTCGTCGCCCGGCTTGATCGGCTCGGGGGTGATGATCAGGGCTGTCAGGCCGATGACCAGCCCCTTCCAGGGCGGGAACCGCCCATTGACCGCCATGGCCAGCCGGCTCAAGAGCCGCTCGTAGCCGCCGCGCGAGCCGTCGATGTCCACCGGCTGGCGGGCCACCGTCACCACGCCGAGCGCCCGGCCGATGATGGGCAACCGGTTCATCCGCACGATCCGGGGATAATACCGGAGGATGTCCAGCGGCGGCTCGCGGAATTCTTCGCCGGCTTCCAGCACCGAGCCCGCGTCCCGCAGGATGGGTTCGATCATCGCGATGAAGTCGTCTTCGATCATGGCGGCCTTGTTGTGCTCGAGCCAAGAAATCCCGTGCCGACGGCAAAGCGAGGATCGGCGGACGGAGCCGCCTCCTACAGAAAGCCATCGCCGCGGCTTCGTCGGTTGTAGGAGCCGGCTTCGTC
>JBKQHM010000808.1:0-10765 GCA_052148775.1 Isosphaeraceae bacterium
GCATGGATCGCAGTAGGCTCATACGAGCCCGAAGCGCCAGCGATTGGATCGATAATACCCGCTGGAATTCACTCGCTGGCGCTTCGGGCTCGTATCGATTCGATGCGGTCATCCTGCAGGCAACCCAAGCTTTCCGCGCTCTAACCCCGCAGGAACGATTCCCGATCGGGCCTGGTATTCGAAAGCCCGATTGTTGAATAGTATAGGCATCGCTGCAAGACATCGAGGCGCCTTTTTCGATCGCCTTCCTTCGGTCATGGGGTGTGAGAATGGTTCGAGGGCTGGTCGGCAAGGCCGACGGGCAGGGATTCTGGGCGTGGCTGACCATGCCTCGGCGTTACGCCGTGACCGCCGAGACCCTGACGTGGCTGGCCGTTGCGGTCGGGGTCATCCTCCGACTGATGGATTATGCCGAATTTCGCGTGCTCTACCGGGATGAGGCCTCGCTGCTCGAGAATCTCGAAGCCCTTGCGGTCTTCGACTTCCGGACGATCCTGACGGAGTACCAACTGGCCCCGCCGGGATTCCTCGTGCTGGAACGTCTGATGGTCCGATTGCCGTGGAACAACGTGCTGGAGGCCCGATTCTTCCCGATGGTCTGCGGCATCGCCTCGATGTTCCTGTTCCGGGCGACGGCCCGCCGCTACCTGACCCCCCGCGCCGTGCCGATCGCGACCGGGCTCTTCGCCCTGGGCGACTGGCTGATCTATTATTCGTCGGAGATCAAGCAGTACTCGTGCGACCTGATGCTGACCCTGATCGCGCTCCGGCTGGCGGCCGGGGCGGAATCGGCGTCGGATTCGCCCCCGGATTCCTCGCCCGGCCCCGCGCCCCTGACGACGCGCCGGCTCCTGGCGATCGCCGGCTTCGGTGTGGTCGGGGTCTGGTTCTCGTATCCGCTGGCCCTGGTGCTCGCGGGCGTCGGGACATATTTGATCGTGGTGGCGGCGTTTCGCAAGGCATGGGGTTCGTTCCTCGGCCTGGCGGCCACGGGCCTGGCCTGGCTCTCCAGCTTCGCGGCGTGCTACGTCGTCTCGCACCGGATCCTGAGCAAGGAACGGTTCATCTGGGATTGGTGGGACTTCGCCTTCTTGCCCATCCCCCCGCGCTCGCTGGCCGACCTCGATAAGGATTTCTGGCAGATCCTCAATGCGTTCGACAGTCCGGCGAGCTTGCTCACGCCCCTGGGAGTGGTCCTCTCGGCGTTCCTGGCCATGGGGCTGTTCCTGCTGGGCGGGGTGGCGCTGGCGCGTCGGTGGCCCGGGGGCCTGTATCTCCTCGTCGCCCCAATCTTCTTCACGCTCACGGCCTCGGCGCTGCACCAGTATCCGTTCCACGGCCGGCTCTTGATCTTCCTCGTCCCCTCGATCCACATGCTGGTCGGCGAGGGGGCCGTCGCCCTGACCCGGCGCGGCGGCCGTTGGCTGATCCTGGCGATCGCCGCCTTCTTGCTCTTCCAGCCGGCTTCCGACATCCTCTGGCAGCTCTTTGTCCCCACGGCGAAACACGTCGGATACGACTCGCACGGCGACCTGCGGCCCGACCTGCTCGATTACCTCGACCTGCAGCGTGCCCGTCGGCGGCCCCAGCCATGAGCGATCAGGACACGCTCCCCGCCTTTTCGCCGCCCGCCGCCCGCCGATCGCCACCAACAATGTTGGTCATGGCCGCGATCGCCGCGATCGCCGCGGTCGCGGCCGGTCTGCGGCTCTTCCAGCTCGGTCGATTGAGTTTCTGGTACGACGAGGTGGTGACGATGCGGCTGGCGCGGGCGGGGAATCCCGGCGCACTGATCAAACGACTCTTCGAGATCGACGCAACCCGGGCGCCGCTGCACCCGCTGCTGCTCGAGGTCTGGACGCGGGTCTTCGGGCCGTCGGAGGCGGCTGCGCGTGGGTTCAGCGTACTCTGCGGGATGGTCACGATCCTGCTGATCTTCGGGATCGCCCGCGCCGCGTTCGACACCCCGACGGGCCTCTGGGCCGCCTGGCTCGCGGCCCTGAGCCCGGCGTTGATCGTCTACGCGCGCGAGGCCCGGATGTACGCGTGGCTGGTGCTGGTCACGTGCCTGAGCTGGTGGCTGCTCCTGGTTTTGCGCCGATCTCCAGAAAAGGGCCCGGATCGGGGTTCTGGGACGGTATCGTCGCGAATCACCTGGGGGCTTCGCCCTTCGGGCTCGACCCCAGCCACCCCAGTTCTTGCTTTCGGGACCCAGGAAGTTCGAGACGAGGAATATGCTCATGGCAGTGGTCTCCAAACCCCGCCCATCCACCGACCGAGGCTCTCCTGGCTCTTGGTCGCCGCGGCCTACGTCGTCAGCCTGACTGCCCTGATCTATTCCCACCCGCTGGGGCTGCTGATGGCCGGGACGCTGGCGCTGGCCGGCTTGATTGGCTTCGGTTCGTGGCGTCGATGGCTGGCCGTCCATCTCGCCGTGGCCACGGTCACGGTGCCTTGGGTCGGCCATTACCTCGATCATCCGCCGGAATTCCTGAGCGACCCGCCGTCGCTTCGGTTCCTGCTGGGCACGCCGATCGGGTTCATCGGCGGCGATTCCCGGGTCTTGCTCGGGCTCACCATCCTGATCGCATGGGGCATCGCGGGGCGGGTCGTGGCCCGCGATGATCGGGGACGATGGCGGATCGTGCCCGGATCCGCGATTGCACCGGTTTTCCTGCTCCTCTGGCTGAGCCTGCCGCCGTTGGCCCTCTACGTCTACTCGCGGGTGGCGCATCCGATCTTCGGCCCGGCGCGTTACACCTTGTTCGTGGCGCCGGCGTACCTGATCCTGGTCGCGATGGGCTTGAGCCGCCTCCCGGCGGTCTTACGTTATCCGCTTGCGATGGCCCTGACGATCCTCGCCGCGTCGGAGCTCGGTCCGAAGGTGTATGACCCGGCGCTCAAGGCCGATTGGCGCGGATTCTCGGCCGCGATCGCCGCGCCCGGCACCTCGGCCCTGGTGATCGTGGCGACGAGCAACCCGGATCGGAACGTTGAAGTCGAGACGGCCCGGTATTACCTGCCGACGCGCTGCGAGGCGATCGCCCTGAAGGACGCCACGACGGACCGGCTCGCCCAAACCAACGCCGGCGCGGTGTATCTGGCCATCGGCTTGCGACGCGGAGTCCCGGCCGTCGCGGTCCCGGAACGGGTCGGCCCTTACCGATTCCGTGCAGTCCGGAGTTATCCCGGTTTAATGGTCTACCGGGCCGAGGATTGATCGTCGCGGACGCTTCGGGGCCTGGGAGGGGGCATTGGCTTCGGGCGCGGCAACCCGGGCGGGAGTGGGCCTGGCGGCTTCGGGCCCGGCGACGTCCCGGGCCGGCTCCAGGACGGGCAGTGCAAGGCTGTCGAGATCCTGATTGAACGCCGATCGTGCCGTGTCGAGGGCCTTCTGGGTCGCGGCGCCGATGCGGAGGCTCCGGTCCTTGTACTCTTGCGGGATCGAGCCCAGGCCGAGCATCTCGACCATCCGGAAGGCCCCCTGGACCTGCGGATCCTCGGCGATGTCGCGGCCGGCCTCGGGCCGGAGTTCGTCGGGCCGGACCGTGGCGGCCCGGAATCCGTAGGGGACCCAGCGATCGCCTCCGGGGCGGACCCACAGGGTCGTCTCGACCGTCACCCCGCTCATGTCGGGTGCGATCGCCAGGCGGGTCACCACGGCGCCGATCCGGCTTCGGGCCGCGACCGATTGAAGCTTCCCGACCAGCGGGTCCGGCTGGCCCTGGGCCTGGTCCGGTTCGAGTAGCCGCTTCAGCCCCGAGATGGCCGTCGACAGGCCCATGGCGTTCATCGGCTGTTCGCCGGCGCGGGTGTCGGGGATGACCATGTCCTGGAATCGGAGGAAGCGCAGGTCCGGATCGATCGCCACTTCGGTGGCGGCGCGCCGGGCCAGCCAGGTCGCCTCGGTCTCGGCGGCCATCGGCAAGAGGCGGTCGAGCGGCGCCGGCGGCGCCTTGCCCGCGGCATCGGCGGCGTAGCCGCGCGACTCCAGCGCATCCTTCATCTGATCCATCGACATCGATTCGGGCTCGGGCAATGAGCCCAGCCACGCCAGGCGGAGTAGTCGCGTGACGGTCGCCGGGCGCCGGGTCATCTCGCGGACCTCGCCGTGCGGCAGCCGCACGCTCATCAGGGTGGATCGCACGAGATCCTCCGGGTTGGCCAGCCGGGTCCGCTCCCGATCGATCCAACGGATGATCCGGTCGTCCGGCCCGACCCCCGTCGCGGTCGCCCGCTCGCGACGCCACTCCGTCAGCCGCTTGAGCCGCAACTCGGCCGCCCGACGGGTCGTCGCGGCAGTCGATCGATCCCAGTTCGCCACGTGAGTCTTGAGGTTCTTCTCCGCCCAGTCTCGCCGCACCAGGAATTCGACCGATCCCCGGGGGCCCGACGTCGAGGCGGTCACCAGCCCCAGCACGACCGAGCCGTCCCGCAACGTGATCCGATCGGCGGCGCCTTCCCCGACTGCGGGAGGACCATCCGCACCGGTCAGCAACAGGACCAGGATCAGCACAGGCCCGACCATTGGTTGTGACCCTCGTTCGCGTCGTAGGATAAACTGGGTCCAAGAGTGGCGAGTGCAGACACGATGGGTCTTCACTGGCCGGGAGCGATTCCCTTCATTCATGATAGCGACAGGAGCCTCCGGGATACCATGGCGCCGATCGGGCTCGACCCCCTGGGCGACCGCGCCTACCTGGCCCATTTTGCGGCCGAGCGCGACGCCGCCGGCTGGGCCGCCACGGTGCGCGACCGGCGATGGGCGGGAGTATCCGACGTGGTGCTCGCGTACCGGACGGTCGCGGTTTTCGCCGATCCGGACCGGGTCGACCTGTCCGATCTCGAGTCGCGTCTCCGCGCGATCGCCCCGGCGGAGGGATCGGCTGGCGAGGGGAAGCGGCTGGTGATCCCGGTCCTCTACGACGGGGCGGACCTCGAAGCGGTGGCCGTGCGGTTGGGGTTGGGCGCCGAGGGGGTGATCGCCGAGCATACCGGCGTCGACTATCATGTCTTCGCGATCGGTTTTCTCCCGGGATTTCCCTACGCGGGTTATCTCCCCCCCGCACTGAGCGGCCTTCCGCGTCGCGATGCCCCGCGGCTCCGCGTGCCGGCCGGCTCGGTCGCCATCGCCGGCCGACAGACCGGGATCTACCCCGGCGAGTCGCCCGGCGGCTGGCACCTGCTCGGCAGGACACCCCTGTGCATCGCCGATCCGGACGAGGGTTATTTCCCGATCCAGGCCGGCGATCGGATTCAGTTCCGGCCGATCTCGCCCGCGGAATTCGAGGCCCGACGCCATGAACGTCTCTGAGAAGACACGGCCCGACGGGCCGACCTCGATCGACCTCAACGCCGACCTCGGCGAGGGCTTTCCCAACGACCGGGCCTTGCTCGGGCTGGTCACTTCCGCGAGCATCAGTTGCGGCGCCCATGCCGGCAGCCCCGACGTCATCCGTCAGACCTTGCGTGACGCCCGGGATCGCGGCATCGCAGTCGGTGCCCACCCCGGCTACCCCGATTGCGAGCATTTCGGCCGTCGCGAGCAGGAAATGGGATCGGAGGCCGTGCTGGGGCTCATCCTGGAGCAGGTCGAGACCCTGGGAGTTCTGGCGGCCGAGGTCGGCGTGCCGATCCGGTTCCTCAAGCCGCACGGGGCGCTCTATAACCAGGCCCAGCGACAGCCCGAGATCGCGCGAGGGGTCATCGCGGCGGCCTTGGAACTCGGCCTCCCGCTGCTGGGGCAGCCCGGCACCTTGCTGGAAAG
This sequence comes from Isosphaeraceae bacterium, assembly GCA_052148775.1. Taxonomy (GTDB): domain Bacteria; phylum Planctomycetota; class Planctomycetia; order Isosphaerales; family Isosphaeraceae; genus CAVZRC01. Next base: position 5,768 of record JBKQHM010000808.1, read on the forward strand.
CCTGGCCGCCGCGCAGGGGGTCCGTTACCTCGCCGAGGGATTCCCCGACCGACGATACCGCGACGACGGCTCGCTCGTCCCTCGCGGCCAACCGGACGCCGTGCTCCACGACCCCGCCGAGGTCGAGGCCCAGCTCGTCCGGCTCGCCACCGGGGGCCGAGTCGAGACGCTCTGCATCCACGGCGACGACCCGCGCGCCGTCGCGAACGCCGAACTGGTCCGCCGGGTGCTGGAGAGCCACGGGATCAGAGTGGCGAGTCACGCGACGCTTCGAGCGCCCCAATGACGGACTGTATGGACTCGTCACCTGCTGCGACTATGGGCCTGATCGTCATTGATCCCGGCTTGAGCACGACCGTCCAGGACGCGGGCCGGCCCGGCTATCGCGCGTGGGGTGTGGGGCCGGGGGGGGCGTTCGACCGGGGATCGGCGGACCTGGCCAACGCGCTGGTGGGCAATCCCGACGGCTGCGCCGTGCTGGAGCTGACGCTCCACGGCGGTGTCTATGAGGCCGATGGCCCGCTCGCCCTGGCATTGGCCGGCGCCCCGATGGAGGCGAAGGTCGTCGGGCCGGACGGCGTCGAGCGACCCCTGCGGATCCCTTCGAGCCTGTCGCTCGGCACCGGGGACCGCCTGATCCTCGGCCGGACTCGCGAAGGGGCACGGACTTATCTGGCGGTCAGGGGGGGGTGGCGGACGCGGCTCCGACTTTGCAGCCGTTCGTCGGAAGTGCGGATCCGTGCCGGCGATCGGCTGCCGGCCGAGCCGGGGAGCGTCCCGACGCGCTATCCCGCCGAGCTGGTATGGAAGCCGCCGGCCGCCGAGCCGTTCCGCATCATCGAGGGGCCCGACGGCCAGAGCGGCTCGGGATTCGACGAGGGATTCTGGACCGCCCGAGGGTTCCGCGTCGGCGCGCGCAGCGATCGGATGGGCTTGCGGCTCGAGGGCGATCCGATCTCCATCGCCGCCGCACCGGACCGGCTCTCGACTCCGGTAGCGCCCGGGGCCCTCCAGGTGGCCGGGGGGCAGATCATCATCCTGGGGATCGCTTGCGGCACGATGGGGGGCTATCCGCACGTCGGTCACGTGATCTCGGCCGACCTCGATCGACTCGGACAGCTCAAGCCGGGCGATGCCATGGTCTTCCGTCTCGTAACGCTCGAAAACGCACGAAACGCGGACCAGGAGTCACGACGTCAACGCAGGGCCCTTCTCGGCCGCATCACGACCGCAGTCCGGGTTGCCTTCTCGTCCCTCTTTACGGGTTACTGCCTGTTGACCCAAGGTTGACCTTGCCCGATTCCCGGACTTCCGGTAAATCGACGGCGTATCCCTGATCGATGGGTCGGGGTCATGTCACGTCTCCCGCGGGTCAGCGGGTCAACTGGAGCGTGGGAAAGGATTCCCGGGCTCGATTCCGAGGTTGTCCGATGCCGCACGATCGCCGCACCCGGCGGACTTCCCTCATCATGATCGGCCTCGTCTGTTCGGCCATCCCGATCGGATGTATGAAGCCGTCGAACCTACGCCCGGAAGGGACTCCGTTGCCGGATCTCGCCCCGGCCGGTGCTCCCCAAGCCGGCGCGAGTACGGTCGCCGCTCCGACTCCCGAGCCCGCGCCCGCTCCCGAACCGCAGCCGGTTCCCGCGTTGCCGCCGCTCGGGCCGCTGGTCCAGCCACCTCCCGCGACACGGGCCGCTGGGGCGATTCCCAACGCGGCGGACCCGACGGTTCTCCAGGCCGGCGCGGCGACGCCGATCCAGGCCGGCGCGGCGATTCCCAACCCGTCCGCTACGACGACGCCCAACCTGCCGAGCACGGCCCCTGCGATCGTGCCCCAGCCCACCCCAGCGCGGGTCCAACCCGTCGCGCCACCCAAACCCGAGACACCACCCGCCTCGACGCCCTTGCTCGACGCCGAGATCCGTCGCGTCGAGGATCTGACGCAGCGGCATTTTGATGCTCTGCACGCGAACGACGCGTCCGAATCGCCGGTCCAGTCCTCGGGGATTCGTCCGATCCTCGACCTGGAAGCGGTGAAGTCCACTGAGCCCTCGTCGGAGGCGGGACCTGCCCCGACTTCAACTCCGAAGCCGGCCACGCCGGATTCCGCCGAGACGCTCGAGGAGCCCGGCCGGTTACCCATCCTTTTCGCGGCCGAGACGGCGCCCGAGGAACAGTCCCCCGGTTCGATCACGCCCGCGCCGGCCACCGACGGCGGCAAGATCGCACCGATGACCGAGGCGACCGGTCGCGAGCCGGCGGACGATGCGGGGCCCGATCCGTCGAAAGCCGGGGAGCGTGACGGCAAGCCGGACCAGTCCACCGAGCGGGTCGCGGACCCTCCGCGTCCCGACGAGGACGACCAGGCATCGGCCCCCGCGACTCAGGAACGTCCGCGACCCGGAATCGCCGAGCTGCGGCTCTGCGGCCAGATTCATCGGTTCGGGGAGTTCGAGCCCCTGGACTCGACCGCGCTCAAGGCCGGCCAGCCGGTCCTCGTCTACTGCGAGTTGACGGACCTGGAGTACGAGACCCGCAGCGATGACTTCGTGTCACGGCTCGCGTCCCACGTCGAACTCCGACCCGAGAGCGGTGGGGCGATCGTGTGGGAGCAGTCGTTGCCGACCGCCGTCGATGTCTGCCACCGCCGCCGCCACGACTATTTCGTGAGCTATCGCATCTATCTGCCCAGGTCGCTCGAACCCGGCTCCTACCGATTGCGGCTGATCCAGACCGACCTGGTCGCCGGCCGCACGACCTCGGCCGAGATCCCGATGACGATCGTGCCGTGAATTCGGACGACAATCCCGGCAAGTGATACCACCCCTTCAGGGTGCGAAGAGGTTGGGGCAACCGGATTGCCAGGGCTTCACCCTGGGCTGGGCTCCTGCGGCCCTTCAGGCCGCTCGGCTCGCGTCAGGAAACATGCCCGTTGAACGGGTGGGGGGCCGCCAGCACCGGATCGGCCAGATGAGCCCTCTCGCCGGATGCCGGGACGCCATTGCCGTTCATCGGGTGATGGTGGGCGGCCGGCTTCTTGCCTTCGCCAAACCACTGGATGACGTAGTAGAAGACCGGCGTGAGGAAGATGCCGAACGCCGTCACGCCGAGCATCCCGCCGAACACCGCCGTCCCCAGCGAACGTCGCATCTCGGCACCGGCCCCCTCGGCGACCACCAGGGGTAGGACGCCGAAGATGAAGGCGAATGAGGTCATCAGGATCGGCCGTAGCCGCAGCCGGCACGCCTCGATCGTCGCCTCCCGGCGCGGCACGCCGGAGTCCTGGCTCTGCTTGGCGAACTCGACGATCAAGATCGCGTTCTTGCTCGCCAGGCCGACCAGCACCACGAAGCCGATCTGGGTGAAGAGGCTCACGTCCATGCCGACGAGGTTCACGCCGATGAGCGAGCAGAGCAGGCACATCGGCACGACCAGGATCACCGCCAGGGGCAGGCTCCAGCTCTCGTACTGCGCCGCCAGCACCAGGAAGACGAAGAGCACCGCCAGCCCGAAGACGCCCGTCGCCGTGTTCCCCGCCTGGAGCTGCATGAAGGCTAGCTCGGTCCAGTCCGAAGCCATCGACCTCGGCAATTCCTCGTCGGCGATCTGCTGCATCAGCGCGATCGCCTGCCCCGAGCTGGTCCCCGGCGCCGGGTTGCCCGTGATCGCGGTGCTGGAGTACATGTTGTAGCGCATCACCGAGACCGGTCCGCTGGTGTTGCTCACGTCCAGCAGCGTGGCCAGCCGGATCATCTCTCCCTTGTTGTTCCGCACCTGAAGCTGCCGGATATCCTGGGCGTCGCCGCGGTACTTCTGGTCGGCCTGGATGTTCACCTGCCACGACCGGCCGAACTGATTGAAGTTATTGACGTAGTAGGAGCCCAGGTAGACCTGCAACGTGCTGAACAGCTCGCTGACCGGCACGCCCAGGGCCATGCACTTGGTGCGGTCGATGGTGAGGTACAACCAGGGCGTGTTCGCACGCGAGCTGTTGAACAGCCCCTGGAGCCCCGGCGTCTTGTTGCCCCGCTCCACGATCTGGTCGCTGATCCGCTGCAAGGTCCCGACGCCGAGGTTGCCGCGATCCTCGATGATCAGCTTGAAGCCGCCGGTCGTGCCCAGGCCGTCGATCGGCGGCGCGCCGAACGCCGTCACGATCGCCCCGCGCACTTCCTTCTGACACCGGGCTTTCAAGACCTCGGCGATGGCGTCGGCCGTCATATTCGGGCCGCGACGCTTCGCGAACTCCTCGAGCATCACGTACAGCGACCCCAGGTTCGGCGCGTTGGCGTTCAGCAGCAGCGACTGCCCCGAGACGCCGACCGTGTGCGCCACGCCGGGCGTCTCGCGCGCCAGGGCCTCGATGCGGGCCATGACGCGCTGCGTCCGCTCGGTCGCGGCCGAATCCGGCAGTTGCACGTTGAGCAGCAGGTAGCCCTTGTCCTGCTGCGGGACGAAGCCGGTCGGCGTGCGGATGAACTCCCAGTAGGTCAGTGCCAGCAAGCCGCCGTAGAGCATCAGCACGATCACGCTGATCCTCAGCACGCCGGCGACGATCCGGCCGTAGACGTTGGTCATCATGTCGAACAGCCGGTTGAAGCCCCGGAACAGCCAGCCCAGGACGGCGTTGACCGGCCGGATGATGACCAGGCCGACGAGCAACCCGGCGACGAGTCCCGGGCTGAACGCGGCGGCGTCGCGAATCCAGGGCATCCAACCCGTGCTCTCGGCCAACTCGGCCTCGCTCATCTCCGGCAGCCAGCCCAGGTGGACGAACTGGCCGACCACGTAATCCTTGGCGAACCAGACCGTGAGCATCCCGCCCACGATTCCGAAGATCCACCAGGGCAGCGCCTCGCGTTTGAATTCGTGGCCGTGGGCTCCTTCCTCCGTCTTGAAGATCATCACCGCACGCGACGGGGTCATGGTCAGTGCGTTGATGGCCGAGATGATCGTCGAGACCGCGATCGTCACGGCGAACTGGCGGAAGAACTG
>JBKQHM010000809.1:0-28143 GCA_052148775.1 Isosphaeraceae bacterium
ACTGCGGTGCTTTGGGATCACGAACAACTCAGCCATAACGACGCGGATCGGCAGCGTCTGGATCAGACCGTCAAGCCATTTCTCTTCTGACCCGTGGATCAAACGAGAATGGCGGCCGCACCACCGCGGCGCCATCTGTGCCGACCCTGAGTCTCGGGGATCCGGCCGTGGACGCATGGTTTCGCTTTCCATGCAACGTGCAGTCGATCAACAGCGCCGATCGCTGTCGATCCCTATTTGCCCCGATCGGGCAGGGAGGGGCCGACCGGTGGGCCTGCCCGTGGTGAATCGCGCCTCGACCCGCACGGTTCCGCGGGCCGTCCATGAATCAAAGGTCCCGGCCCGGCTGCCAGAAGCCACCCCTTGCGGACTCGCCGAGGATGTCCTCGCGACGGTCGGGCGGGGCCGCCAGGAGCTCGATCATCTGGTAGAATCCGGAGTTCCAGAGGTCGACTTTCTTGGCCCCGTCGAGCGCCGTCATCATGGCGTTGAAGATCGATCCGGCCTTCTTGAGGTCGACCAGCGCCCAGGCGGTCAGCCAGGGTCCGCGCGTGTTCCAGAGCGTGGCCGGGTCGAGGCCGCTGCGCGACTCGACCTGTTCGAGCACCGTGCGCGCCGCGGCGGGGTCGATGAGGGCGAGGGGGACCGCGGCCGTCGTGAATGACTCGATCAGTCGGGCCCGGTCGCTGGACCCGTCGCGGCGGTCGCCGGGCCTGGCCGCCATCACCCGCGCGATCACGCTGTCCATGTCGGGGTAGCCGATCCGGCGCGCGCAGGCGGCAACCCGGGCGGCTATGGCCATCTCTTCGCCGGGGCCCATCCAATCGCGCCGCTCGATCGTCAGCATCAGGGCACGATCGATCAGCGAGTAGGCCCGTACCCGGTCGCGCGGGGCCAGCGCCACGGCCAGCCAGCCGAATGCCCCGGCTTGCCACTGGGGAGCCCATCGATTGCGCCGGATGCCTTCGATGATCTTGATCGCCTCGTCGGACCGGTCGGCCCCGATCCGGTAGGCGATCGCCGACCGGCCCGTCTCGTGGAAGAACGCGGGGCCGCCCACGCTGTCGATCAGGGCGACGGCCTGTTTCGTGTCGGTCGTCGCGATCGCCACGGCGATCTCGGCCCGGAAGCGCTGGGCCCGCTGCGTCCCCTCATTCTGGATCGGTTCGATCAGCGCGAGGGCCTGCTTCAGATCGAAGGGTGCGATGAACCGGGCGACGGTGCCCCGGTCGAAGCCCGATCGGCCTGCGGCAGGGAGTTGCGCGGCACTCCGCGCCGCCTCCTCGATCAACTTGCGGCCGGCGTCGGCTCGCCCCAGCTTGACCAGGACACCGCCGGCATGGGCCATCGCCGTGGTGCGATCGGGCTGCTTCAGGCCGCGAGCCTGGACCGCGGCCTCCTCGGCGAACCGCAACGCCTTCGCGGGATCGGTCTCCGCGAACCGAATCGCCAGCGCCTGCAAGATCGACTGGTCGGAATCGGGCTTCTGATTGAGCAAGGCCAGGGCTTCTGCGGCATCGGTCTCGGCCAGCTTCCGGGCCTCGGCGTGGCGCACTCGATCGTCGTACGTGTGGCCCTTCCCGGCCGACCATCGCATGGCAAGATCCGGATCGATCGTGGCCATGTCATCGATGCAGCGGAACGCGCCGGGGTTGTCGGCGTTCGCCCCGTATTTCTCCCAGAGACGGATCAGGACTCCCTTGGCGAAGGCACGCTGCTCGTCGAAGGTCGAGGACGGACCGGGCTTCCAGGCCGGGGGCGGCGCGCCGGACTCTCGCAGCGTGATGGTCAGGTCATCGGCGTCACCGTCGAGCCTGGTGCCCGTGAATCGGTATCCCTCCTTGCGGACGAAGACGTACCGGGTTCCCGGGAACATCCCCTCGAGGCGGAACCGGCCCTGTGCGTCGGTGGAGGTCGCGACCGGCTCGGGGCTATCGCCTCGGTTGAAGACGGCCGCGCCGGCGATGGGCCGGCCGTCGGAGCCGACGACGTGGCCGGCGAGGTGGCCGGCCGTGTTGACCAGCACGAGCTTGCCGATATTGTGCGTCTCCCCGGCCTTGCCGGTCAGTCGAGGCGACTCGGCCTTGTTGTGCCCCCTCGCCTCGATCACGATGTTATATCTCAGATCCGGCCAGAGGCCGCGGAAGACGAACTCACCACTCTCGCCGGTGGTGTACGTCTCCAGCACGTTCTGGGCTGAGAGCATCGGTCGATCGTTCTCGGTGGGGTGCCAGCGATTCCAATGGAGCGTGACCGTGGCGCCGGCGATGGGCTTGCCGGCGCTGTCGGTCGCCATGCCGCGAATCCGCAGAGGCGCCTTCGGATCGATCGTGAGCGTGAGCTTGCCCTTGACCTCCCTGGGCCGGACCACGACCGTCCCGCTGGTCGTCGCGTCGCCGGCGCGGGCCCAGAGCGCGAGCTTGCGGTCGGGATCGATCTGATCGTAGTGGAAGGTGCCATCGGGTCCGGTCCGGATCGAGTCCTCGCGCAGGGGCGCCCGATCGAGGTCCTGCGTGATCAGATGGACCTCGGCACCATCGGCCGGACGACCGGTCGCGTCGACGACGATGCCTACCAACTCCACCGCGGGGGCGACCTTCAAATCGGGCCAGGTCCGGTCGGCCTTGACCTCCAAATTGGGGTGGTCGGCATAGCTCGTGAAAAGATAGGTCTTCGGCAGACCCTCGGCCCGGATCTGGACGGTCCCCGGTTGCGCCAGGACCGAGTATCGTCCCTCCTCATCGGTCCTGGTCGATCGGAGATGGTCGAGGGACTGATTCTCGAGCCGGTAGCAGCCCACGGCGATGTCCGTGACGCCCTTGCCGGTCCGGGCGTCGAGGATCCGGCCCTTGATCGTCACGAGCCGATCGATCGGGATCTCGACGCGGGCAACGCCATTGGGGCCGACCTCGACCTCCTCGACGGGTTTCGCAACGAAGGGGGTATTGTCCTGGGTGTCGGCCGTCACGGCGTACCGGCCGGGCGGCAGGCCGTCGAATCGGAAGGAGCCGTCGTTGCCGGCCTGGACCCCGGCGTTGTATCGCAAGGACACGGAGCCGGGCGCGGACCTGGCCGGCGAGCCCGCGCGCCGCACGTATACCAGCATTGACCCCGAGAATCCCCTGGCATCGGACGGCTTGAGGATGCCCTCGATGTGACCCAGGCGATTATCGAGCGCGATCGTCGCGGCCTGGGCCGAGTCCCACGAGATCCGGGGCGTGCCGAAACCCTGGGCGGTGATGGTCGCCTCGATGAGGGCCCCCTGAGGGATGCCCCGGAGAATATAGGAACCGTCCGTGGCCGTGATCGTTCGGTAAGTCGAGGCCGCCTCGGGGACCAGCGAGAGGTAATCGCTCCACCCCGAATCGTTCGGCTTCCAGAAGCCGTCGGCCGCGACCGTCGCGCCGACGATCGGCCGGCCATCCTGATCGGTCACGCGGCCCCGGACCTCCCCGATCGCGACCAGCTCGAGCTCGGCCCGTCCATCGGCCGCGGGGTCGCGCCGGAAGGCCGTCAGCCAGCCGACCCGACCGTCTCGGGCGCGGGCGAAGAGCCCCAGGCGTTCGTCGCCGGTCGCCTTCGCGGCCTTGTGCTCCCAGGCGTTCGGCAGGACGAAGCGGCCCTGGGCGTCCGTGGTCGCCGAGGCGACCGTCACGGGCTGATACCTCAGACCACCGACGGCCCAGACCTGCACGTCGGCCACACCGGCGCCCGCCTTGTTCACGACCCGGCCGGGCAGGTCGTTTGTCCCTGCCCGGATGGGGTCGGGAGGTTCGGGTCGGGCGGCCAGGGTGGTCAAGCCGAACACCGCCGCCGCCATCGTACCGGCGGTGGCGGCCATCAAGGTCGCGACGATCAGGGTCAGCCTGGTGAGGAACATCATCTTGAGCACCCTTCTTGCCAGCGATTCGACCGCGGCCGGGACCGCCCCGGCGATACTGGTTCGCGATGCATATCCCAGGGCGGCGCGTACTGTCGGGCTCATCAATCGTTCGGGGATCGCCGCCTCGGCGATCGGCCGCGAGAATCCGGCGATCGGCCCGAGCCCGAGGTCGACGCCGCGGCGGAGCAAACGGTCGCGGAGCAGTTTCCGCCCCCGGGCCAGGTGGGCGGACAGGGTCCCCTCGGGAATCCCGAGCTGCTGGGCGGCCTCGCGACGCGATTTCCCTTCCAGCTCGCAGGCCACCAGCGCGACCCGGAAGCGATGCGGCAGGCGATTGAGCTCCTCGTCGAGCCAGAGAATTCCATCGTCGCGGTCCTCAGCAGTTACCGCCTCGACCCTGGACACATCCCTCATCCGCATTTCGATCTCCCGCGCCCGCGTGGCGCGGCGGCGGGCCTCCTTGGCGGTCCGGACCGCGACGCCGTACAGCCAGCTCGCCAGTTGTTCGCGACGGCCGATCGAACCGGCCCGCCGGGCCAGGACGAGGAAAGTCGCCTGGAACGCGTCCTCGGCGTCGTGCGCAGTGCGCAGCATCCGCCGGCAGACGCCCAGGACCGTCGGCCCGTGGCGATCGACGAGGGCCGCGAACGCATCCTCGGCCGAGTCTCCGTCGCGCGCCAGGAAGAGCTCGAGCAACCGGGAATCGGGCAAACCGCCGAGCGTCCCCAGGTTATAGAGGGTCCCGATCTGCCGAAGCGCACCAATGGCCGAACGCCGTTCCATCACGCAGTCCCTCCCCGGCCTCGTATCTGACCTTCCTTGAAGATACTGACGCCGAGGGGGGGGCGCGTTCAAGAATTCCTGATCGTCACGGATTTCGGGGATCCTGCACCCCGTCGGGGTGCAAAACGGTGGGAAAAACGGAGATCTCCGGGTTTCACCCGGCTCTTTGCCCCTGCGGCCCTTCAGGCCGCGCGCATGCTTGGCATGCGAACACGACCCCGGGTTTCACCCGGGGCTGTGCTCCTCCGGCCCTTCAGGCCGGGGGAATCGGCGGGCCTGCGGCCTTAGGGAGTGGGCGACTTGATCCGTGCTTGGATTACGTCGCGTGATCGTCGGTGGGTACGGTTTCGTGCAACAGGATGCGCAAGGTCGAGGCCGGCCATTCCTCCCGGATCTGGGCGACCAGCGGTTCGGCCCAGGCTTCGTAAGCCTCGATGTCGTCGACGTCCGGGTCGGGCTTCTCCAGGAGGTTCTCGTACTCGATCACGATCTGGAAGTCGTCCGGGACGCCCGGCAGGGCCATCGAGCCGTATTCGCAGCGGACATCGTTCAGCCGGTAGTGGGCCGGAAGGTTCCAGCCGGCTCGCTCGCGGATCGATTCGACATCGGGAAGTTCCCGCTTTGGGACACGCATGCTATCAGCCTCGGACAGAGAATCCTGCGGAGTGCGTTCGTGGAGTGGTAATCGATAGGAATTATAGGACTCCAATGGCAGGGAGCAGGGGGGACAGGGGAAAACGGGAGGAATTCCGTTTCATCGCAGATGGGCCCTGACCACCCGGCCTCGATGCGGCTTCAACGGGCGATGACCGCTCTTTGACGAGGGAATGGCCTTAGCAAGCCCGGTGGGCCGTGCCCACCCTACGAAAAGCGTCACGATCATCGTCGCGAGGCCGAGCGAACCGACGAATTTTCGGGCGCCGTCGCTGGCTGCGGTGCCAGGAGTCCATCGAGCCGCCCTTTGAGGTTAGCCACTTCGTCACGTGCTCGAGCGTTCTGGGGATCGAGGCGCAGGGCCTGACGGGCCTCTTTGAGGGCCAGTTTCGTGTTCCGTTCGATGGCGGCGGGGTCGCGGATGGGCCGCCAGCCGTTCTTGGCGAGCTGTTTGTAGGCCCGGCTCAAGACGAGGTGTGCGACCGGTTGATCGGGATGTGCTGAGACCATGAGGCGTCCGCAGGCATGCAAGCGTCCGGCGGTTCGCCGAGCCTCCTCGAACTTCTCGATCCGGCGCTGTTCCGCGGAGAGCCCGGCCAGAAAATCGGCAAGGACATCGACCGCTTCTACTTCGAGAGTAGGTGACGCTCCTTTGTCGGCGGTCGTCGAGCGAAGCACCCGGGCGAACCGTTCCGCCCAGACCTGGTCAGACATGCGATCGGCTTCCGAGGACAGGAGCCTCGCGAGGTCATCCGTTTCCATCGGCCCGACGGTGCTCGTCGAGGACGTCGAGTTGACATGGAATCGGCGAAGTTGATCGTGGGCCAGCACACGACGGATGACGAGCTCCGGATTCCTTGCTGCCGCCGGGGCGTTATCCAGCATGCGTGCGTTCGCCTCGATCAGCGATCGGGCTCGTTCGTGGTCGCCCAGGTTCTCCATCAGGATCGCCAGGGACCACCGGTGATCCGCCAAATTGAAAACCACTGATAGTTCGGGTCGAAGGCGAAGGACAATTTCCTCCAGATCCACGGCCCGAGAAAAGAAGTTCGCGCTTTCCCGGGTATTGCCCTCGTCGTCGGCACACTTCGCCAGCAACGCGAAGATACCGACCTGCTCGGAGAGGACTCCGACATCTCGAGGAGACTGCTCGAGGATCTTGTTCCAACTCCTCAGGGCCTCGAGGAGCAGGGGACGAGCTTCACTCCGCTTTTTTTGTTCCAGGAGGAGGCAGGCCAGATGAAAGTCGGCCTGCGCGAGGCGCCGATGGATCGTGACATGATCGGGGCGACGCGCGGCGAGCTCGAGGCCGAGCTTCCGGAACTTTTCCAGGAGCGAGATCACGCTGAGTCGTGAAGCGGCGGTCGCCCGGAACGGCGACTGGACACGCGATAATTCGATGAATCCGCCCAGGGCCTCGGTGGCGACCTCGAGATCGGCCTCAGCGTGCGTTTTCTGCGCCTCGGCTCGAGACCGTTCCCCTTCGGCGTACCTCCAGAGCGAGAGAACGCCGAGGAAGCTAACCGCGAGGCTCATCGCCAGGCTGGCCGCGAGGGCCGCGACGACCGGGCGCCGGCGGCACCATCGCCATGCCTTCTCGACGGATGACGCCGGGCGTGCCGAGATCGGGCGTCCGTCGAGCCAGCGGCGGAGGTCCTCGGCCAGGGCCTCGGCCGAGGGATAACGCCGGGCCGGATCCTTCCGCAGGCAGGTCAGGCAGATGGTCTCGAGGTCGCGGGGGATCGCCGGGTTGAGCCGTCGCGGCGGGACGGGTTCCTGGCTGCGGACCTGGTTGAGCGTCTCGAGGGTCGACGCCCCCTGGAACGGCGGGCGGCCGGTCATGACCTCGTAGAGCATGGCCCCCAGGGCGTAAATATCGGTGGTCGGCCCCATCCTGACATGCGGGGCGTCCATCTGCTCAGGGGCCATGTACGACGGGGTGCCGCGCGGGCCTGCCAGGCTCGCTTCCGAACCATCCGGGTTGTCGAAAATGGCCAGGCCGAAGTCGGCGACCCTGGGAATGACCCGGTCCCATGGGGCGTCCGCCTCGCAGTCCAGGAGGATGTTCGAGGGCTTCAGGTCGAGATGGAGCACGCCTCGTCCGTGGATGTAACCGACCGCGCGGGCGATCGTCTCCACGAGTCCCGCCGCCACGCGGGGAGGGGTCGGCTGGGTCAGCCGTTTTTTGAGGGTGCCGCCGGGGATGTATTCCAAAACGAGGAAGAACCAGCCGTCCGCCTCGCCATAATCGTAGAGCGGCACGGCATTGGGGTGTCGGATGCTCGAGACCGCGCGGGCCTCGCGGAGCCACCGCCGACGGGCGCCGTGGATCGCGTCGGGGCCGCCCGCACCCGGGAGGACCTTGAGGGCGACCGGACGACCCAGGCCCGTCCGGGTCGCCAGGTAGACCACGCCCATCGCACCCCGGCCCAGCTCGTAGTGGATCTCGAAACCCGGGATCTCCGGCAATCGCCTTGAACTGGGCAAGACAGGCTGGGGATCGGTGCACCGACGTGCGAGGGACTCCAGGAGCGACTTGCACTCCGGGCAGCCCTCGACATGCTCCTCGATCGCGGCATAGGTCAAATCACCGAGCGCCTCGGAGCCGATCGAGCGCAGGGTGCTCTCTCCAGGGCAGGTCGACATGCTCTCCAACCTTTCCCGATCATCGGGCCCTCGATCACGGGCCGACCGGCCATCGGTCCGACACACGTTTGCCTTCATCGCAGAGCATCCGCGCGACGCGCTCCCGGGCGGCATAGACGGCGGTATGGGTCATCCCCAGGGTCCTGGCCGTCTCCTCGACTTTCCAGTCCCGGACGGCGACCAGCCAGAAAGCGTCCCAGGTCTGGGGCTTGACCTTCGCCCTCACCGCGGCCTGGGCCTTCTCGGCCTCCTCGAGCCGAAGGAGCCGGAACAGGTCGTCGGCCTCCCCGGCGGGATCGGTCTCGATCGCGTTTTCGGGCACGTCGGCCCCTGCTTCCTGATCGCGATCGTCGAGGCTGAGGAGACCGAGGGCTTTCCGTTGCCTCAGGAAATCGCGTGCGCGTGAGACGCAAACCTGACGGAGCCAGCCCCGGAAGCTGCCGTTGGGATCGTACCGGAACGTCCTCATCCGGTCCGCCAGCTCGATCCAGATGCGCTGACAGACCTCATCGACCGAATCCTCGTCGAGTCGGTAGGCCCGACACCAGCGCCGGAGCAGCGGATCGTACCGTCGCCGGAAGGCAAGCCAGGCGGGATGGTTTTCCCAGTTCGAGACCTCGCCCAGCAGGGTGGGACTCGTCGAACCCTCATCGACCAGCCTCATCGCTGAATCCTCCTCGTACGGAAAGGGCCACGACGGAAGGACTTGGGGACAACCGGGTGAAATTGTTCGAAATCGGCGCTGAAGCGATTCGTAAACAAGATAGAGAGGAATCGACTTCCGATTCCTTGTGGGCATCCATCCTATGACGGTCAAGATCGGAAAACAAGATTGTTGCCAGTCTCCGGCGTGCTCTCGGAGAGACATGGGCGAAGATCGTCCTGGAGCGGCCTCGTCGGAGCCCTCAAATGGGTTGGAAACGGCTTGCCGATCCCATCCTGTGGATGCCGGGAACCGAAAGGTCGAATCGGTTCCTGAGACCTCTGATTCACCACGAGCGATCGAACAGATCCATCTCATCACGATCAAAAGGGTCAACCAAATGCACGTCAAGCCGGGAAGTCTTCTGCTGTTGGCGGTCACGATGATGGTCGTCGGCGGAATGTCGCCGCGTGGGAACGCGGGACAAGTCGTACTCTACGTTGCCAATTCTGGCAGCGGAACGATTACGGAATATTCGCAATCAGGGTCATACCTGGGAGTGTTTGCGTCCGGATTGGACGGGCCCGGCAATTTGACCGTCGATCATGCCGGCGACGTTCTCGTAACAACCGTCGACGGGTTCAGCGAATACTCGCCGAGTGGATCCCTGCTCTTGTCAGTTCAAACGACTTTCGCGCTGGGCCAGATCCAAGTTGCGGCCAACGGCAACCTGTTGGTGAACTCCTATTATGGAGGCGATGTATTAGAATATTCCCCCACGGGCCAGTACCTGGGTGTCTTCAGTAACCCGGGCCTCCAGCGAGCGTATTATAGTGCCCTCGATCCCCAAGGAAATCTTTATGTCACAGACCACTTCAGCGGAGTCATCGAGAAAATCTCGCCGACAGGGGTAGTCGAGGGCGCTTTACCAGCGTACCTTCCGGGGGTGGCGGGTATTGCATTCGACGCCAAGGGCGACCTTTTCGCGATCTTGGCCACTTATTCTTTTGAAGGCCTATACGCGAATGCGATTGTTGAATTCGCCCCCAACGGAAACTTGATTGGTACTGTCACCTACTTGAATTTAAGCGACCCGACTGGCCTTGCGATCGGTCCGGATGGGAATCTCTACGTCTCGGATTACCTGGGAAATACGATTGCCGAATACTCCCCGTATGGAGCGTTTCTGGGCACCTTCACCACGACGAACCTCGACGGTCCCCACGGCATCGCCTTCAGCGCGGGTTCCGTTCCCGAGCCGTCGTCCGCGGTACTACTCGTCATTGCTGTAATGGCCGGTGCTCCATTCGTCGCGCGACTTCGATGCCGCCGACTGTCACTTACCCCGAGCAACGAGGCCAAGGGGGTGGGTTGCGGGGGAGGACAATGATCGAACGGGGTGAACCCGAAATGGGTACGGAACCCGAAGCCTCGGAAAGGTGTCAGGAAGCGAAAGGACGAATCGGTTCCTGACACCTTTTTTTACCCGGGTGCGGATGGGCTAGCGCGGGATATAGATCCGAGGTTGGTCGCGATATTGTCCTTCCGCGGCACCGAACAGGAGTTCCGCGATATCGGCAGCGACCTGTTCGGCGTACGCACGATTGTGTTCGAACTTTCCCTTATTCGAAAGGGTCAAGACAGGAAGTTGACCCGTCTGCCACGAGTCCATCAGCGTCGCTTGAAGCGAGTCCGGACCATCGTCGTTTCGATTCTCGGTCAGTAGGACCCAGCCATCCTGCTGACAACGATTCCACAGGGCTCGATCATCAAGATCGCGAGGAAGTCCGAGATCAGGAAATCTCACGAACTCGAGATGATCGAGGACGCCCCATAAGTCGAGGGCCTCCAGCAAATGCCTCAGGTAGAGAAGGTGGCCCTGAACATTCACGTCAGCTAAGAGTCCCCGCATGTCAGGACCCATTCCCCGGCGGCGACTCCCGTCCCGCAAGCCATTCGCGGAATGTCGGGAACGGCCTGGAACCGTTCAGGACGCCGCTCGAGCGGGATTCCACGGGTTGTCCCTGGTCCCCGGCAAGTTCTCGCTCCACGAGCCAGTCCTTGAACTCCAGAAACAAGGCGCGTGTCTGTTTCGCTTGCTCGATCATCTCGGGCGGATTCCCGGCAGCCATCCTGGCCTCGATCTGGAGGTGTCTGGCCAGGACGGTATCCGGGTTGTTCAGCACGTATGCGCGCGCGGCTGCGACCTGTTCGGCGTTCAAATCGTAGAGCTGGCAGATCCCGGCCTCGGTCACGGTCGGGTCCAGGAAGTCTGGCAGCAAGTTATAGACGGTAATCCGCGTCCCAATGATCTCCGGACCGCGGCCCCGGTCATGGATCAAATCGGATATCATTTCGAACCCCTCTTTCTGTCGCTGACAACCCTGCCGTGATAACAGGGGCTGGAAATTGATTCATCTGGAGAGGACGAATCGGTTCTTGACACCTTTAATTCACCCTCTGGCAACGTTTCTTCCGAGAGCCCCTCCGCGAATCGCTCGCCGCAGCGCTCTGAGAGAGGTTCCGTCGAACCCTCGACGAGGCCGACGTACCCGGCCAGGAAGTCGGCCAGATTCGATTCCGGCGGCTCTTCCGAGGGGGATGCGATCGGGGGAGTGAATCGCTGGCGCAGCGTGCCGAGGGCGAGATGTTCAGGGGTGGTTTGTCGCCGGCGGGCTTCTTCCACGAGGGGGGCCCTCGATATCGGCTGGCAGGCTGATGGTCGTCATTCGTGCCCTCCCAATGATATCGGATCCTCAGATACGGTTCTCGACCATCCCGGATGCTGGAGTCAAGATTTCGGAGCGGGCTCAGGAACAGAAGGCTCAAGTCGATTCCTGACCCCTTTGATCTCAGGACCCCTTTGATCTCAAGGTCACGGCCGCCCGCCCAATCCCATCGCCCATTGATTCAGCCGGCGGTTCCAGGCCGGTTGCGGCTCCGCGATCCCATCGCTCAGCCACCGGAGCACGTCATCGGCGGGGACGGGAATGAACCGGCTCCGCTCGACGACGGCGTAGGAACCGTCGGTCTGAAGCTGCTCGATGACGAGCGTCTCGCCTTTGACGAATCGCCAGACCTCGGCCACGCGCAGGTCGCGGTAGATGGACGGCCGATCCACCTGGGGGGGCGAGATGTCGATCTCAACCGCCATGTCGGGGCGGGGGTAGTCGGCGGGGTCCTCCGACTTGCGGCCGGCGGCCTCCCTCGCTGCGCGGATCTTCTCCGGCTCGAAATAATAGGACAGGTCGGCCTCGAGCCCCCGCGTGGCGCTCTTCCACGTCGCCTGGCCGCAGGCCACGAAATCGATGTCGAGGCCCATCGCCGCCGCGGTCAGGATCTTGCCGATGAGCTCCTTGAGGATCTCGTGGATGTTGCCGGTGACCATGATCTCCAGATCCTTCCCGTCATAGAGCAGGCGGATGTGCTGTCCTTCGCCGAGCGACTGGGAAAGCTGGCTGTAGGTGTGCCAGTCCACCCCCCGGAAGACGTCGCGTCGGTCGCCCCAGGCGGGGAACGAGATCGAGGGCGACGTCGGTGGGTCGGGCATCATGGCCGGTTGCAACGACGAGATCGCGGACATGGAATCCTCCGTCATTTCCGATTTCAGGGGATATCACCGTCGCGACCGATCTCGCACCTCCTCTCCCGCGAGCCCCTCCGAGCTGGTGCGAGCCGGGAGCGCCAAGAAAGACCCCGGTCTCCCTCCCATTCTAGGGGATAGGCCGGGGTCCTGGCGATAAGCGATCCGTTCCTGGTCGTCGGCTTCTTCCGGCGGTGCCGCCGGAGATCCGGCTGAACCCATCTTGTCGCTCGTGAGGGCAGGATGCCAGGTACGCGTGGCCATGACACTGCTGGATGATCCGCGCGTTGGCCTGCTCCACGCTTTCCGTCCGGTTCGCCGCATTCCGCGGGACGACATTGACCAGCCGGTCTCTTTGTGCGCCAATGGCGGCGACTGCCGGTGCACGGGGTTCATCACACGCGACGAATCCGTCACGCTCAAGGGGCCGAGCCATGTCCACGATCACGTCGACGCAAGCGACAACGTCGCCGCCGATGCTCCCGGGCGCCTCGGCGCCGCCGGCCTCTCCGGAGCTGTTTCGATTCTCGGTCGCCCAGTACGAACAGATGGGAGACGCGGGCATCCTGACCGAGGATGATCGGGTCGAGCTGGTGGAGGGGCTGATCTACCGAAAGCCCATGAAGAAGGGGCCGCACTCGATCGCATGCCGGGAGACGGCCGCGGCCTTGTCTCGCGTCGTCCCGGCCGCGACTCACTTCGTCACTCGCGAAGATCCCGTCAGTATCCCAGGTTGGGCCAGCATGCCGGAACCGGACATCTCGGTCGTGCGGGGCCGGTCTCGCGAGTATTCGGAGCAGCCCAAGGCCGGCGACATCTCACTGGTCGCCGAGGTCGCCAACAAGGCACGCCTGGCTTATGACCAGGGTGAGAAGCTGAGGGCCTACGCCAGCGGCGGCATCCCGGTGTACTGGATCATTAATCTGGTGGACCGGCAGGTCGAAGTCTACACCGGTCCGGGCCAGGGCCATTACCCTCCGCCGACGATCTACAAGGCCGGCCAGATGGTCCCGGTCGTCATCGATGGCCAGCCGCTCCCGCCGATCGCCGTCGACGACATCCTGCCCTGACGGCCGGCCCGCAATCCTGCCGGCGCTGCCATCTCGGTCCTGCCGACCCCGGCCCGCCGGGAGTCCGGTCATCGTGTGCCTCCCTTCACGGAGCCACGGTCAGGTTGAATTCCGAACCTCATGGAAGTTAAGCTATTGAGATTGTGCGGCAACAGCCGCCGATCCCGCCGACGCATGCATTCTCCGACCGATCAGCCCTACGAAACAGGTATGCTCATGCCCAGGGCCGTGAGACTCGGATGGCTCGGGAGTCTCACAGCCTGGCTGGTCGTGGGATCGTCGGCGGTCGAGGCCGGCCCGCAGTCCGAGGGCGTCGCGTTCTTCGAGCAGAAGATCCGGCCCGTCCTGGTCAAGGAATGTTATGGCTGCCACTCATCGAGTGCGAAAGCCGTGAAGGGTGGGCTGAGGCTGGACACGCGGGCGGGGGTGCTCGCGGGGGGGGATTCCGGGCCGGCGCTCGTGCCCGGCAATCCGGACGAGAGCCTGCTGCTCGATGCGCTGCGATACGACGGGCTCGAGATGCCGCCCCGAGGTAAGCTGCCGGCCGGAGTGGTCGCCGATTTCGATCGGTGGGTGCGGATGGGGGCTCCCGACCCCCGCGATGGCTCGTCCGCAATGAAGACGAGGACGGCGGGGCTCGACCTCGAGGCCCGGCGGCTGTTCTGGGCCTACCAGCGACCGAGGCGCCACGAGACGCCCAGGGTCTCCGACACACGCTGGCCGATCGATGAGATCGACCCATTCATCCTCGCCCGGCTCGAGGCCCGGGGACTCCGCCCCGTCCGCGATGCCGATCGGGCCACGCTCATCCGCCGGCTGTCTTATGACCTCATCGGCCTACCGCCGTCGCCCGAGGAAATCGACGCCTTCGCGAACGACCCTGCGCCGGATGCCTATGAGAGATTGGTCGAGCGACTACTGGCCTCGCCGCATTTCGGCGAGCGATGGGGCCGGCACTGGCTCGACGTCGTCCGGTTCGCCGAGTCGCTGACCCTCCGCGGATTCGTACTGAAGCACGCCTGGCACTACCGCGATTATGTCATCAACGCCTTTAACTCCGATCGGCCGTTTTGCCGGTTCGTCGAGGAGCAGGTCGCCGGAGACCTGCTGCCCGCTTCGAGCGGGATGGACCGTCGCGAGCCATTGATCGCCACGACGTTCCTCACGCTCGGCAACACGAACCTCGAGGATCAGGACAAGGCGCAGCTCGAGATGGATGTGGTCGACGAGCAGCTCGACACCATCGGCAAGGCGTTCCTGGCCCAGACGATCGGCTGCGCCCGGTGCCACGACCACAAGTTCGACCCGATCCCGACCCGCGATTATTACGCACTCGCCGGCATTCTCCGCAACACGAAGACCCTGGAACACGCCAACGTCTCCCGATGGCTCGAGATCCCGTTGCCCGTCTCCGGCGAGCAGGAAGCCGCGATCAAGGCGCACGAGGCCGCCATCGCCGAGCTGGAATCCCAGCTCCGGGCGGCCCGAGCCCAGGTCGGGGGGCGGAAGGCGGGCACCGGGCCCCTCGCGGTCGCCGAGCTCCCGGGCATCGTCGTGGACGACACGCGGGCCGAGAAGGTCGGCGAGTGGAGGGAATCCCAGTTCTCCGGGCGGTACGTAGGCGACGGATACGTCCACGACCTGGATCAGGGGAAAGGCGTAAAGACCCTGACCTTCCCGGCCGAGATCCCCGCTTCCGGCCGGTATGAGGTCTGGCTGGCCTATGTACCCCACGCGAATCGCGCGGCCGCGGTCCCGGTGACCGTCTTCAGCGCCGAGGGCGAGAAGTCCCTGACGGTCGACATGAGGGCGAATCCGCCCGTCGAAGGGCGTTTCCTCTCGCTCGGGTCTTACCGGTTCGAATTCAAGGGTCAAGCTTATGTGCTGATCTCCAATGAAGGGACGAAAGGGCACGTCGTGGCCGACGCCGTGCTCTTCATACCCGAGGAGCAGGCCGGCCGGTTCCAGGGCGTCGGCAAGTCGAATTCGAGGGCAGGGGGGACTGCCCGGTATTCGGCCTCCGCGATCCTCTCGATGGAGCGTGCGTTGTATGGATTACGCTCGCAGGGACCAAATCGGGAAATGATCATGTCGGTCGATGACATCGAGAAGATCCGCGAGACGCGGGTTCACATCCGGGGGAGCGTCCACAACCTGGGCCAGCCGGTGCCGCGTGGGTTCCTCCGGGTGGCCAGTTATGGCCAGGCGCCGGTCATGCCCTCGCACGAGAGCGGTCGGAGGGAGCTCGCCGCATGGCTGGCCGGCGCGGACAACCCGCTGACGAGTCGCGTGATCGTGAACCGCGTCTGGCACTGGCTCTTCGGCGCGGGACTCGTCCGCACGGTCGACAACTTCGGCACCACCGGCGAGCTCCCCTCCCACCCCGAGTTGCTCGACAACCTGGCGATCCGGTTCATGGAGGACGGCTGGTCGATCAAGGCGATAGTCCGTCGGATCGTGCGATCGCGGACCTACCGGCTCGCGTCGGTCGACGATGCTCGGGCGCGTGAGGCCGACCCGGAGAACCGGCTCCTCTGGCGGGCGAACCAGCGACGGCTCGACGCGGAGTGTCTGCGGGACACGATCCTTCAGGTCGGCGGACAGCTCCGGCTCGAGATGACCGGCCGATCGTTCGCGGAGGACCTCGCCGTCGATTACGGCTACGAGGACTTCGGGACCCGGCGGAGCGTGTATGTCCCGGTCTTCCGTAACGCGTTGCCCGAGTTCTTCGAGGTCTTCGACTTCGCCGATCCGAGCATGGTCGTGGGCTGTCGCAATATGAGCACCGTGGCGCCCCAGGCCCTTTTCATGATGAATAGCCCGTTCATCGTGGAGCAGTCGCGGCAGGCCGCCCGGCGACTGCTGGCCGGGCGGGGTCTCGATCAAGCGGGTCGGATCGTGCGGGCCTATGTCCTCACAGTGGGCCGGCCGCCGACCGAAGCCGAGCGCGGGCTTGCCCGCGAGTTCCTCCGTGGCACGCCGTCGATGGCCGCCGAAGACTCGTGGGCTGGCGTCTTTCAGGCCATGTTCGCGTCGGCCGATTTTCGTTATGTGAATTGATCGCTCCCGGCCGTCTTCGTGGAGATCGATCCGTGAACGACCCGACCAGCCGTCGAGAACTCTTGAAGGTCGCCGCGTGCGGATTCGGCCACCTGGCCCTGATCGGCCTGGCCGCGGAACGGGCTGACGCGGAATCCGCCAACCCCCTGGCGCCCCGACCGCCCCATTTCGCCCCGAAGGCGAAACGCATCATTTTTTTGTTCATGCAAGGAGGCGTCAGTCAGGTCGATTCCTTCGACTACAAGCCGGCGCTCGAACGGTACGCCGGCCAGACGCTCCCGTTCGACGACGCACGAGCCATCGCCAACACGGGGACGCGGGGCTCGTCGCAGCGAGTGATGAACTCACCCTGGAAGTTCGCCCGCCATGGCGAATGCGGCCGATGGGGCTCCGAGCTCTTCCCGGAGATCAACCGGCACGTCGACGACCTCTGCTTCATCCACTCGATGCACACGGAGGGCGTGGCACACGGTCCGGCGACGCTCTTCCTTCATTGCGGTTCCACGAACGCGGTGCGGCCTTCGATGGGCTCCTGGATCCAGTATGGGCTGGGCACCGAGAACGAGAACCTCCCCGGCTTCGTCTCGATCGGTCCTTCGGCCGGCAACGGCGGGGCGCGGAATTACGGTAGCGCTTTCTTACCGGCGGCGTACCAGGGGACGCCCCTGGGCAAAGCCGGCACCCCGGCCTCGGAGGCCGTCATCCGGAACCTGGGCAATCCCCTGCTCTCATCGGCGGAGAGTCGCCGACGCTTCGAGCTGATGCGCGGGCTGAATGCCGAGCAACTGAAGGGCCATCCGGGCGACTCCGAGCTGGAAGCGATCGTCGCCTCGTACGAACTGGCCTGGCGGATGCAGGGCCAGGCCCCGGACGTGCTCGACATTTCCCGTGAAACCCGCGAGACCCATGCGCTTTACGGGATCGGTCAGCCGGCGACCGACGGGTTCGGCCGGCAGTGCCTGCTGGCCCGACGACTCTGCGAGGCGGGGGTCCGTTTTGTGCAGGTGACCTACGGCGACAATACCGCCAATCCCGCCTGGGACCAGCATTCGAACCTGCCCAGGCATGCCGACCACGCCCGCGCGGTCGACCGGCCGATCGCCGGGCTGCTCGCCGACCTGAAACGGAGCGGGTTGCTCGAAGACACGCTCGTCTGGTGGGGGAGCGAGTTCGGCCGCACGCCGTATGCTGAGAAGAACGGGACGGGTCGCGACCACAACCCAGGTGGTTTCACGATTTGGCTGGCCGGCGCGGGCGTCAAGTCGGGGTTCGCGTTCGGGGCCACCGACGAGTTCGGTCACGCGGCCATCGAAGACAAGGTCCATATGCACGACCTGCACGCGACCGTGCTCCACCTGCTGGGACTCGATCACCGACGACTGACCTACCGATACGCCGGGCGCGACTTCCGCCTCACTGATGTCTCCGGCGAGGTGATCAAGGAGGTTCTATCCTAGAGCCTTCGATATGACGATCCCCTTCGGACTGGTATACGCCGGGCGCGCAAAGAACGACCCCGACATCCCCCTCAGTCTAGAGGAATGGCCGGGGTCATTGCGATACGAGATCAGATCCGCTTCTTCTCGAGCTGCATGTTGAGCCCGAGGCCGCGGATCTCGTTGGTGAGGACGTCGAAGCTGGCGGGGGTGCCGGCCTCGAGGGTGTTTTCGCCCTTGACCATGCTCTCGTAGATCTTGGTGCGGCCCTCAACGTCGTCGGACTTGACAGTGAGGAGTTCCTGGAGGATGTAGGCCGCGCCATAAGCCTCGAGCGCCCAGACTTCCATCTCGCCGAACCGCTGGCCGCCGAAGCGGGCCTTGCCGCCGAGGGGCTGCTGCGTGATCAGCGAGTAGGGGCCGGTGGCACGGGCGTGGATCTTGTCGTCGACCAGGTGGTGGAGCTTCAGCATGTAGATGTAGCCCACGGTCACGCGCTGGTCGAATTTCTCGCCGGATCGGCCGTCGTAGAGGATGGCCTTGCCGTTCTCCGGCAGCCCGGCGTCCTTGAGGCACTGGCGGATGGTTTCCTCGCTGGCGCCGTCGAAGACCGGGCAGACGGCCTGGAACCCGAGCTTGGCCGCGGCCCAGCCCAGGTGGGTCTCCAGGATCTGGCCGACGTTCATACGGCTGGGGACGCCCAGCGGGTTCAGCAGGATCTCGACGGCGGTGCCGTCGGCGAGGAACGGCATGTCCTCCTCGGGGAGGATCTTGGCGATGACGCCCTTGTTGCCGTGGCGGCCGGCCATCTTGTCGCCGACGGAGATGACCCGCTTGGTGGCGATGTAAACCTTGACCATCTGGAGCACGCCCGAGGGAAGCTCGTCGCCCCGCTTCAGGCTGTTGATACGCCGCTCCTTCTCGTCCTTGAGGGACTCGATGCGGGGGGCGTACTGGCGGACCGTGTCGCGGGCCCGGGCCACCGACTCGGGGCTGCGGATGTCGAGCGCGTCGAGCTTGAACCGGTCGCTCTCCTCGACCAGGTCCTTGGCGTCCTTGGCGCGGCCGAGCGGCTTGCCGGTCGCCGGGTCGGTCACCGGCCCGCCCAGGGCCTCCTCGAGCGCCTTGATCATCTGCTTGTACTCGTCGGCGATCCGGACGTTCTCGACGGCCTCGGTGTCCTTGAGCTCCTTTTCGAACGCCTTGCGCTCGTCCTCGTTGAGGCTCATCCGCCGGCTGAATCGCTGGGTGTTGATCACGATCCCCTCGACGCCGGAGGGGACCTCGAGCGAGTCGTTCTTGACGTCCTCGCCGGCGCGGCCGAAGATGGCGTGCAGCAGCTTCTCTTCGGGCGTCAGCTCGCTCTTGCTCTTGGGCGCCACCTTGCCGACCAGGATGTCGCCCGGCTTGACGTAGGTCCCGATCAGGACCACGCCGTTATCGTCGAGGTTCCGCAGCGCCTTCTCGGAGACATTCGGGATGTCGCGGGTGAACTCCTCGCGGCCGAGCTTGGTCTCGCGGATCTCGATCTCGAACTCCTCGATGTGGATCGACGTATACACGTCCTCCCGCACGAGTTTCTCGCTGATGATGATCGCGTCTTCGAAGTTGTAGCCGTCCCAGGCCATGAAGGCGACCAGGACGTTCCGGCCCAGCGCCAGCTCCCCCTTGAAGGTCGAGGCGCCGTCGGCCAGCAGGTCGCCCTTCTGGACGTGCTGGCCGATCGTGACGGTCGGCTTCTGGTTCAGGCAGGTGCGCTCGTTGAGCCCGACGTACTTCCGCATCTTGTAGATCTGGTTGTGGTCGACGATCACCCGGCTGGAATCGACATACGTGACGGTCCCCTCCAGGGCCGCCTTGACGACCATACCCGAGTTGATCGCCACCGACCGCTCGAGCCC
Organism: Isosphaeraceae bacterium; assembly: GCA_052148775.1. Classification (GTDB taxonomy): domain Bacteria; phylum Planctomycetota; class Planctomycetia; order Isosphaerales; family Isosphaeraceae; genus CAVZRC01. The sequence goes on from JBKQHM010000809.1 coordinate 19,660, forward strand.
GGTGCAGACGATGGGCGGCTCGGCGACCAGCAGCGGCACGGCCTGGCGCTGCATGTTCGAGCCCATCAGCGCCCGGTTGGCGTCGTCGTGCTCGAGGAACGGGATCAGCCCCGCCGAGACGCCGACCATCTGCTTGGGCGAGATGTCCATGAACTGGATCTGGTCGATGTTGGCGGTGACGAAGTCGGTCTGATACCGAGCCGTGATGATCGAGCCCTTGAGCTTGCCGTGCTCGTCGACCGGGGTATCGGCCGGCGCCAGGTAGGCTTCGCTCTCCTCGTCGGCCCGCATCCAGACGACGGTCTCGGACATCTTGCCGTGCTTGATCTGCCGGTATGGCGTGATCAGGAAGCCGTACTCGTCCACGCCGCCGTAGATGCCCAGCGAGCTGATCAGTCCGATGTTCGTCCCTTCGGGCGTCTCGATCGGGCAGATGCGGCCGTAGTGGGAGATGTGGACGTCGCGGACCTCGAAGCCGGCGCGCTTGCGGTTGAGCCCGCCAGGACCGAGGGCGCTGAGGCGTCGCTCGTGGGTCAACTGCGCCAGGGGATTGGTCTGGTCGACAACCTGCGAGAGCTCGCCGCGGCCGAAGAAGTACTCGATCGCCGCGCTGATGCTCTTGGGGTTGATCAGCGACCGGGGGGTCATGTCCTCGGCGTCTTTCAGGCTCATCCGCTCCTGGACGGTGCGCCGGAGCTTGAGGAAGCCCTTGCGCAGCTCGTCGGAGGCCAGCTCGTCGATGGTTCGCAGCCGACGGTTGCCCAGGTGGTCGATGTCGTCGACGTGCCCCTTGCCCTTCCTCAGGTTGAGGATGTAGCGGATGGCGTTGACGTAGTCCTCGGGGTCGAGGGTCATCCGGTCTTCGGGGATGTCCTGGTTGAACTTGCGGTTGATCCGGAAGCGGCCGACCTTGCCCAGCCGGTACCGGTTGGTGTCGAAGAACTTCTCGTGGAAGAGCTCGCGGGCCTTCTCGAGCTGGGGCGGGTTGCCCGGCCGCAGCCGCTGGTAGATCCGCAGCAGGGCACTCTCATGGTCGGTGGTCGGGTCTTCCTGGAGCGACTGAAGGATCAGCGGGTCGCGCGCCTCTTTCAGGACGGAGATCTTGCCGAGATTGCCGGCGTCGGCCAGCACCTGCGCCGAGATCTTGGAGATGGTGTTGCCGCTGTCGATGAGCACCTCGCCGGTGGCCGGGTCGACGACGTCGCCGCAGGCGATCCGGCCCTCGAGCAGGGCCGCCGCCTTGGGGTCGGCGGAATCGATCTCCTCGATCTCGTAGAACGCCTGGAGCAGCGCCTCGTCGCTCGAATACATCGGGCTCATGGCGCGGAGCAGGGTCATCGACGAGAACTTGCCGGACTGGTCGATCCGGACGCCCAGCGTATCCTTTTTGGTGACCTGGAGCTCGATCCAGCTCCCGCGCTCGGGGATGACCCGGCAAGCGTGCAGCTTCTTGTCGTTCGACTCGATCTCGACGACGAAGTCGACGCCGGGGGAGCGGTGGAGCTGGCTCACCACGACCCGCTCGGCGCCGTTGATGATGAACTCGCCGCCGCCGATCATGATCGGCATATCGCCGAGGTAGACCGATTCCTCGAGGGTGGTCTCACCCTTATTGAGGCGGAGCCAGACGTGGAGCGGACGGCCGTAGGTCAGGCGGAGCTGGCGGCACTCGTCGGGGTCGTAGCGCGGCTTGCCCAGGTCGTAGTGGAGATACTCCAGCTTCAACGTCTTGTCGTAGCTCTCGATGGGGAAGATTTCGCGGAAGACGCCTTCGAGACCCGCGTCGCCCCGCTGATCGACCGGCAGGTCGGCCTGGAGGAAGCGCTCGTAGCTGCGGGTCTGGATGACGGTGAGATCCGGTACGGAGAATTCGTCGGAGATCCTGCCGAAGTTCCGTCTCTTGCCGGGAATGATTCGACGCACCGAGGTCGAGGTGGGCATGAGGTCGCGCTCCAGAGGGGGAAGAGGGTGCAGGGTTTCGGGCGATCGCCGTCCCCGGATCGCCACGGCCCCGCGCGCCGACAGACCCCGGGGCCTGCGATCGGGGTCGCCGGCCTCGGGGCTGGGCTATTGTGGTCATTGGTCATTGGTCATTGGTCATCAGTCATTGGTCATTGGTCCCACCGGTTAATTCTCGAGCGGGATGTCGTCATGGGTCACTGGTCACCGGTGATAAGCGGCTCCGCACGAGGCTCGGCGACGCTAACGACCGACGACCAATGACCGGCGACCAATGAACAATTACTTGATCTTGACGGTGGCGCCGGCGTCTTCGAGCTCCTTCTTGAGCTTCGCGGCATCGTCCTTGGAGACTCCGGTCTTGATCTCCTTGGGCGCCGCCTCGACCAGGTCCTTCGCCTCCTTGAGGCCCAGGGCGGTGGCCGCGCGGACGACCTTGATGACGTTGATCTTGTTGGCGCCGATGGCCTCGAGCACCACGTCGAACTCGGTCTGTTCGACCTTGGGCTCGACCGGGGCGGGGCCGGCGGGGCCGGCGGCGCCGACGACCGTGGCGGCCGCGGCCTCCAGGCCGTAGGTTTCCTTGAGGTACTTCGTCAGTTGGAGCACCTCCATGACCTTCATGTTGACCAGCGAGTCGCCCAGGGTTTTGATGCTATCGTCGAACGTGGTGGCTTCCGCGGTGGACATTTGAGGATCGATCCTTTCTGGAGAAAAACGGGAAAATCCGGCGTCATGATTCGATCGCGTGATTCGCGCCCGGTCCGGCCGCGAGAGCGGCCGGTCCAACCGGGGAACCGGTCGTGTCGTAGAGATGGTCTCGGACGAGTGGTCGGGTCCCAGATCAACCGGGTTCGGCGGGTGGCTCCGCGGCGGCACCGGCATCTGCTGCGGGCTCGCCCGCGGCGGCACCGGCATCTGCCGCGGGCTCGCCCGCGGCGGCCTCGCCCTCCTGCTTCTTGATGAAATCCTCGAACTGTCCGATCAGGGTGCTGCTCGGCGACGAGAGTTGCGACAGCACCTGCTGGGCGGGGCCCAGGAGCAGGCCGAGCACCTGTCCGATCAGGACCTCCCGGCTGGGCAGTTTGGTGATGTCCTCGATCTGGTCGGGGCCGACGATCACGCCCTCGACCGCCCCGCCCTTGATCGCGGGCTTCTTGAGGGTTTTGACCTGGGCCGAGATCTCCTTGGCGAGCTCGGGGACCCCATCCCCCCCCCAGACCAGGGCCGAGGGCCCTTCGAGGTACTTCGAGAGCCCGTCCATCCCCATGTCGGTGAAGACGCGACGGGCCAGGGAATTCTTCAGGACCCTCAGCCGGATCGACTTCTTCCGCAGGTCGCGGCGGAGGCCGTACTCGGCGACGGCGTCGATCCCCTTCAGGTCCAGGATCAGCACCGAGCGGGTCCCGTCGAGGTCCGACCGGAGCTGATCCATCATCATTTCTTTAACATATTTACTCATTGCTCAGCCTGCTTTCCCCCGCGTCGTTTGGATGGTGTGCCCTGACGATCGGTCGAGACGATCATCTCCGTCGAGATCGCGGCCCGGTCAGGCCGAGACCCGGATTCCCGGGCTCATGGTGGCCGAGACGGTGACCGATCGGATGTAAGTCCCCTTGGCGGTGGCCGGCTTGAGCGACCTCAGATAGTTCAGGAAGGCGTTGATGTTGTCGGTCAGTTGTTCTTCGGAGAAGGCCAGCTTGCCGACGGAGACCGCGACGTTACCCCCCTTGTCGTTGCGGAATTCGATCTTGCCGGCCTTGAACTCGCGGACGGCGGCAGTGATGTCGGTGGTCACGGTGCCGGATCGGGGTGAGGGCATCAGGCCGCGGGGGCCGAGCACGCGGCCGAGGGGACCGACGACGCCCATCATGTCGGGAGTCGCCAGGGCCACGTCGAAATCCATGGTCCCCGCCTTGATCTGCTGGGCCAGGTCGTCGGCCCCGACGATGTCGGCGCCGGCGGCCCGGGCCTTCTCCGCATTATCGCCCTGGGCGAACACGGCCACCCGGACGCTCTTGCCGATCCCGTGCGGCAGGGCCACCGACCCGCGCACGTTCTGATCGGTCTGCTTCGGGTCGATGCCCAGGTGCGTCGATACCTCGACGGACTGGTTGAACTTCGTCGTGTTGAACGTCTTCAGGAGCCGGAGCGCCTCGGGCAGCGACACCAGTCCCGCAGTCTTGATCTTGTCACGCAACGCACGATAGCGCTTGGATTGTTTGGCCATCGGTGTCGCTCCTTTCGATCGGGTTGGAATCGACAGAGCTGCCGCCATGTCTCACGTCTCGATTCCCCGGCGGGCGGTCGCACCGGGTTAGTCATTGGTCATTGGTCATTGGCGAACTGCAGGCGATTGTCGAATCGTCGGCCCTGGCGAAGCGAGGAACTTGGGATTCGCGCACACCCACTGATGACCCATGAAAAATGACCAATGACGACTCATCCCTTGATCTCGACGCCCATGCTCCGAGCGGTGCCGGCGATGATCCGGCAGGCGTGCTCGAGGTCGCGGGCGTTGAGGTCGGCGAACTTGGTCTCGGCGATCTTCTTGACCTGGTCGGCGGTCACCGCGCCCACCTTGGTCTTGTGGGGTTCGGCGGAGCCCGCGGCGATGCCGGCGGCCTGCTTCAGGAGGACGGCGGCGGGGGGACTCTTAGTGATGAACTCGAACGACCGGTCGGAGTAGATGGTGATCTCGACCGGGATCGTGGTCCCCTTCATCTCCTTGGTCCGTTCGTTGAATTGCATCACGAACTGACCGATATTGACGCCGTGCTGGCCCAGCGCCGGGCCGACCGGTGGGGCCGGCGTCGCCTGGCCGCCGGGGCACTGGAGCTTCACTTTCGCCGTCATCACTTTGGCCATTGTCTTCGCTCGCTCAGTTATCCCCCTCCCCTTTTGCAGAGGAGGGTTGGGGTGGGGGGTGGTTCCCTAACCCCTTGCGGGGGAGGGTTGGATCTGTCCCCCTCCCCTCTTGTGGGGGAGGGTCGGGGCGGGGGGTTCCTCTTCCCCCCCATCCGCCCCTTCGGGGCACCGTCCCCCACGAGGGGGGAAGGCAGTTAAATTCGTTCCACTTGCCAGTATTCCAGATCGACCGGCGTGGGCCGGTTGAAGATGATCAACATGACCTTGACCAGGCCGCGGCTGTCGATGACCTCCTCGACGGTGCCCTCGAAGTTCTCGAAGGGCCCATCCTTGATCTTGACGCGATCGCCGCGCTCGACATCGATGCGGACCTTCGGGGCCTCGGCGGTCGATTTCTCCTCCTCCTGATGGAGCATCTGGTTGACCTCGGCGTCGGTCATCTTGGTCGGAGTCCCGTGGGCGCCGACGAAGTCTCCGACGCCCGGGGTCTCGCGCACGACGAACCAGGTCTTCTCGTTGAGCTCCATCTGGACCATGATGTATCCGGGATAGGTCTTGCGCTCCACGATCCGCTTCTTGTTATTGCGGATCTCGGTGATCTTCTCGGTCGGGACGACGATCTGGCCGAAATAGTCCTGGAGGCCCTGGATCTTGACCCGGCGCTGCAAGGCGTCGCGGATCGTATCCTCCCGCGAGCTCTGGACCTTGAGGACGTACCACACGAGTTCGGGCTTGGGTTCGTCGTCGTCGATCGCGGCCGGAGACGGCGGCGTCGGCGCGGCGGGGGCCGGTGTCTCGGCGACAACGGCCGGGGCATCGCCGGATCCGGGGTGCCCGCCATCGGGCGTCTGTTCCTCGACCTCGATCTCTTCGGATTCGAGGGTCGGCGGTTCGTCCATCGCCGGGTCGGTCGGCTCTGGCGGGATGGACGCGGTGGACTCGTGGTTTGATCGGCTCATAAATGAAGTCACGTCAGGACAGCGAGCAGGATTCAACGGCCGTAAGACTCGACGCCTCGAGCGTAGCGTGGGGGAGACAAGGGGGGCGTAACCTGGCAGGAACTCTTCGTTGTGACGACCCGGAGGTGCGGCTCGACGGAACGCCGGGCCGCCCTTCGAGACGCCGGCTCGTGCCGGCGGACCTCAGGCCGTCGAGCCGAAGCCACCACCGCCGCCGAACTGAAGTACTCCGAGCATCTGCAAGATGAACGTCCAGAGCCGGTCCACGACGAACAGGAACACGGCCATGAGCACGACGGACATGAGCACCACCGTGGTCGACCGGATCAGGTCCTCCTTGTTGGTCCAGGAGACCTTGTTCATCTCGGCTTCGGTGGCGATCAGGAACTCGGCGAACGGCGGGAACTGGACGATCCGGAAGATGACCCAGGCCAGGACGATGGCGAACGCGGCCGGCAAGCCGAGTCGCCAGACCGGGGTATACTCGTTGGACGCCTCGTACACCCGCATCCCGCCGGCGGCGGCCACGAGTCCGAGGGCCAGCCCCGTATAGACCCGGGCATACCACCCTTGCATCGGCTTGTAGAGGTCGGTCCGGGTGAGATTGATGAGGAACTGCGCGAGCACACCTCTCGGGGCGCTGCCGGGCTTTCCCTTGTTGGGCTTCGAAGGTTTCGACGCCGACACTTCGTCTTTCACTTTGCCCATGGCACCGCTCTCAATGGCTGCGACGAGTACGAACTCAGCCGGACGTCTCGGTCGCATTCGTCCGCCGGAGGCGACTGGTTCGGGTCGTACGGGTTTCTTTCGTGGAACAAGTATTTGCTCAGGTGCCCGGTTCGAGCCGACGGTCCGCGAGGAGCCGGAACTCGACTCGCGCCCGGATCATTCCGTCCTTGCCGACTCGCGTCGGACCCCACCACGACGCCCCGGCCACCGCCGCGAGACAGCACGAGCGGAGGGAATCGAACCCCCAACCGCCGGTTTTGGAGACCGGTGCTCTACCAATTGAGCTACGCTCGTAGTTGGCTTGCCGAGGCGTCTGGCCGGGCCAGAACGAGGTCGGCTCGATCCCGGCCCCTCCAGCGACTGGACGGCCAGGACGGCCGAACTCGCCCCGCCGCCGGGGGAGGCCCGCCATCGCCGGGCGGCAGGGATCATCTCCCCGGCCCGGGACGGCATCGACGTTACTTCTTGCGCGATTCCTTGTGGGGCGTATGCTTGCGGTCGCGCCGACAATACTTCTTGAGCTCGAGGCGATTGGCGCCCCGGGTTTCTTTCTGGACGCGGTAGTTACGCTCCCCGCATTGGCTGCACTCGAGCCAGACATATTCCCGCATGATCGTGCTCCTGCCTGATGCCGGGTGGCTGGTGAGAGTGTCAAGGGATGCTCTTCTCCGGTTCAGATCCGATCGCTTCTGCCCGACAACTCACCGTGCCCATGAGAACGCGGCCACTCGAGCCCCCGGCATGGGCGAGCGGCCGCTCTCCGGCGATCGAGGTCTTCGCGGGAACCCTTACGAATCACGCGAACGGGGTGTCCCGCGAGCACCCCGCCCGGCCCATTGCGAATGTTGCCCTCGGTCGGTTCGACGCCGAGGGCGACAGGATGACCACGCGGGCGCCGGGCTGGCCCGGCATCCCGTCGATGATCGACTCGCTCACTCCAGGATCTTGGTCACGACGCCGGCACCCACGGTCTTGCCGCCTTCGCGGATGGCGAACCGGAGGCTCTCCTCCATGGCGATCGGCGTATGCAGCTCGACCGTCATCTTGATGTTATCGCCGGGCATGCACATCTCGGCCTCGCTGTCGTCCTCGGACAGCAGGTTGAGGACCGAGCCGGTGACGTCCGTGGTCCGGAAGTAGAACTGGGGCCGGTAGCCCTTGAAGAACGGCGTGTGTCGTCCGCCTTCTTCCTTGCTGAGGACGTAGACCTCGGCCTCGAACTTGGTGTGGGGCGTGATCGAGCCGGGCTTGCAGATGACCTGGCCGCGCTCCAGTTCGTTCTTTTCCACGCCGCGGAGGAGGACGCCGACATTGTCGCCGGCCAGGCCCTCCTCCATCGTCTTCTGGAACGCCTCGACGCCGGTGATGGTGGAATTCTTCTTGACGCCGAAGCCGATGATCTCGACGGCGTCGCCCACCTTGACCTTGCCGCGCTCGACGCGGCCGGTGCCGACCGTGCCGCGGCCCTTGATCGAGAAAACGTCCTCGATGGGCATCAGGAACGGCTTGTCGATCTCGCGGACCGGCTCGGGGATGTACTCGTCCATCGCCTTGACGAGGTCGAGGATCGGCTTGGCGGCCTTGGGGTCGCTGGGGTTATCCAGGGCCGGCCGGCTGCTGCCGCGGATGATCGGGATCTCGTCGCCCGGGAACTTGTAGTGGGTGAGGAGCTCGCGGAGTTCCAGCTCGACGAGCTCGAGAAGCTCCTCGTCGTCGACCAGGTCGATCTTGTTGAGGAACACGACCAGGGCCGGGACGCCGACCTGGCGGGCCAGCAGGATGTGCTCGCGGGTCTGGGGCATCGGGCCGTCGGCCGCCGAGACGACCAGGATGGCCCCGTCCATCTGAGCCGCGCCGGTGATCATGTTCTTGATGTAGTCGGCGTGCCCTGGGCAGTCGATGTGGGCGTAGTGGCGCTTCTCGCTCTCATACTCGACATGCGACACCGCGATCGTGACGGTCTTGGTCG
>JBKQHM010000810.1:0-7519 GCA_052148775.1 Isosphaeraceae bacterium
CTGGGCGGCTATCAGGCCACGCGGCTCGTCCCGCTACAGGCGGGCGGTTGCGCCGTCCGTCTGGATAAACCGGTCATGTCGTTCTGAATAAACACTTAAGTCATGGATGCAACATAGTCAAAAAAACGATCCGGAAAAAAGACCTCGCCGGCGCGACCGCGGTTGATGCACACGCCGTCGCGAAACGCGGGCGGGATCGGGACTCGTCGCGATTCTCGGGGCTCTAAGGGGTGGTGATGGCCGGGGCGTGCGTTACGTTATCGCACCCAAGCGTAAGTTCAGGTTGATTCCCGCGGCGGGATCTCGACGGCCTTGGACTCGTTACGACTCGCTGACGAGTCGATGTCCGGTTATCCGGTCTTTGTCGATTCTTTTCCCCGCGGAGCTGTGTCAGGCCCGCGGATGTGCCCCATGATAGATATCGAGGATTCGGTCCTGTGTGACGTGGGTGTAAATCTGCGTGGTGGTCAGGTTGCGATGGCCGAGCAATTCCTGGACGCTTCGGAGATCGGCGCCGCGATCCAGCAGGTGGGTCGCGAAGCTATGCCGCAGCGTATGGGGACTGGCCGTATCGACCAGGCCGGCCCGGAGTAAGTGACCCTCCAGCAGACGACCCACGCTCCGCGCCGTCAACCGGGTCCCACGCTGATTGAGGAACAAGGCGGGCTCCCGGACCGCCTTCGGCTGTCGGAGGGGGACCCATCGCTCGAGCCAATCCACCGCCATCCTTCCGATCGGTGCCAGCCGCTCGCGTCGTCCTTTCCCGCGAACTCGCAGCAACTCCTGATCTCCATCAATATCCTCCACATTCAAGGCCACCAGTTCGCCGACCCGCAGTCCGCCGCCGTAGAGCGTCTCCAGCATCGCGCGATCCCGGATTCCCGGCGGCGTGTCCACGGGCACCCCTTCCAGCAGCCGGATGACCTCGTCGACGCGGAGTAGACGAGGCAAACGACGGGCCTGTTTCGGGTTACGGAGGCCGGCCGAGGGGTCCGATGCGACCAGACCTTCCCGTCGAAGGAATCGGAAAAAGGAGCGCAGGCTCGCCAGCCGACGCGCCACCGTACTCGAGGCGTAACCCCTCCCCGTCAGCCAGGCCGAGTAGCGCCGCAATCGGATCGAGTCGACCGCCGTCGGGTCCGCCTCGCCCCCCTGGACTTCCGCCAGATACGTACTATACAAGGCCAGATCGTCTTCATAGCAACGCAATGTATGCGTGGATGCTTGTCGCCGGATTCTCAAGTGGTCGATGAAGGCGGAGACCGAATGATGCATCAGCCTACTCCCGGGAAGAATCTTGCAGCCCACCGTCGAGGCGGCCGGGCGATCGAATCCCACGTCGTAAATCGCTGTCCCCTGCATCCCCCGTCGGGGATCTTCCAGTGTCTCTTCATCGGGTGTGGCTCGAGAGGTCCTACATCCTGAGCGGCGACGCGACCATTCCGAAGATCGCCGATCATCATCAGCCGAGGAAGTCTTGGAACGACGTCTCCCTGGACATCCCGGCGCACGCGCGGCGGGCCGTCAATGAGGTCACTGCAACGGTCGCTCGTGCTACGACGCCAATTTCCGCCCGGTCGAGCGAATATCAATCCATTCGCCGAGTCGAGTCCTCGGGAATGGACCGGATCGGCCCGGTCTCCCGACCGTGTTCGCTTCGGACGAGAGTACGTCCTGCCTGCAACTTGAATCTGACCATCGGGATTTCCATCCCGATCCGGTCAAATCTCGTTCGGTTCGGCATACCTGATGTACGCCTTTGATGGGGAAATCGGATTCCCGACACGGTTTACTCGGCTCGTCGAATCACGAGCGATTTTCTACCATTCCATCGCGGCTGGCAATCGTGAGCCGGTGTAAAAGCGGGATTTCTTTGCATTTTCATATCGGCCCTTCTCGCTGTTTGAATCTCGAGAATAGCCATAGCAAGCGTGACCCTTCACAGTGAAAGAGCCCGGTGGAGGTCCCGTCCGACCGGGCATCCCTCGTGGCATCCTTCCTACGGACTCCCGGGGATTTTCATTTTTTGGGCCGGGGGGCTTTTCTTCGGCGGCCTCGGGGCTATAATCAACTTGCGCCGTGGAGCAGCGGCTAGCTCGCCAGGCTCATAACCTGGAGGTCGTAGGTTCGATTCCTACCGGCGCAACTTGAACGCTTCCCCGATTTAACCCCTGAAAACCCTTTGGGTTCCGGGGTTTTTTTGTTGGCAGCCACGCTTTCGGTGCATGTTATCGGAAGCGTGTTCGTCGAGGATCCGGGCATCGCAGCATGACGACGCCCGGTTGTCGCACGAACTCGCTCCGGATCACCCGGTGGGTCTCCTTCCGTGCGAGGCGGGGCTACCGATCTCACCCACGATGCCGTCACGACGTCACTGCGAACCGTTGCGGCCCCGGTGCCGCCGTGCTAAGCTTTCGCGGAAGTCGCTCGAGCAAGTCCTCGACAAGCAGGTCGACTCGAACCGCCGGACTCGACGCGCATGCCCGATCTGTACGCGAATGAAGGCGAAACGCTAACCCATCGCCTCGTGCTCCCGCGTGATGCCAATCATCATGGGACGCTCTATGCGGGCGTCCTCCTGTCCTTGTCCCTCGAAGCCGCATATGCGACGGCCTTCCGTGCCGCGGGCCTGAACGCCAACCTGGTCTTGAAGCGCGTCCTGGACCTCCGCTGTTATGAGCCGGTTTCCGTCGGCCGCGTGATCCAGATCCGGGGCCGCGAGATCCACCGCGCGCGCGCCCAGATCGTCGTCGGACTCTGGGGTTTAACCGAGGCCGATTCGACGTCCCCCTGGATGGACGGCCTGATGCAGTTCGTCCAGGTCGACGCCAACGGCAGGCCCGAGCCGCTCGACGACGAGCCGGACGACGAGCCGATTGCACTCGGTGCCCCGTGGGCCGACCTCCGCGATCGGGCCCAAAAACTCCTTCATATTCGCCATTGAACCCGCTGCATGAGAGCTTCTCGCATGGTTCGCGCACAGGTCGCAACCCGAGCGTGGATCAGATCGTCCAGTCGCCGACATAGGTACCAGCTCGTTCACGGTTTTCGCGGATCAGGTCGGCAAAGGTCGTCTTGTCGACGACCTCGGAGATCGCCTGACGGACCCGTCCCCAGAACGAGAAAAAGTGGCATCCGCCCGGGAACTCGCAGACCTTCGGGCGGGACTGGCTCACGCAATCCACGGGTGCGATCGGGCCGTCGATATGGCGCATGATCTCGCCCACGGTGAGCCGATCGGCGGGCCGAGCCAGTCGGTAACCGCCCTCGGCGCCCCTCCGGCTCTGGACGAAACCGCCCCCTTTGAGCTGATTCAGGATGACCTCCAGGAACCGGATGGGGATCTGTTCTTGCTCGGCGATCTCGGCGATCTTGAGCGGCTCCGGACCCGGATGATCGGCCAGCGCATAGATGGCCCTCAGCGCGTAATAACACTTCGACGATACGCTCATCAGCACTATCCCTTCGTTCGGCGTCCGAATGGAATCGTGACCCTTTCGGCCGGGCAAATCAAGACACCGGTCGAGAGACGGAGCCGGAAAGGTCGCCGCATCGGCACGCCCGTAAAAACGCTATGTTGTGCCAAGGTCTCCCGACCTTGCCACCGGGCCGACCGAAAGTCACCACTCCGAGCCCGGCGCGAGACCTTCGGCCCCGCAGCAGGCGAGTTCTGGAAACCACTGCCATGAAGATCTTCCCTGCCGCGACACGTCTGGGGGCGGCGACGGCAATGCCGGCTTGACCCCAGCCACCCCGGCCGCATGACCTCGGGGTAGCTGGGGTCGAGCCCGAAGGGCGAAGCCCCAGGGCATCCCGCCACGAGATCGCCCCAAGCCCTGATTCACAAGACGTTTGCAGCCTAAGGCGATGTTCATGGCAGTGGTCTGGAGACCCACGCCGAACAAGCTCGCAGTCGCCGGGAAAAACGTGGCTTCGACTCGCGGATCGTGCCCCCGAGATGCGGGATGGGTCCCGGCCAGCCTAGGCCAGGACAGGCCGGAGAGCGTGACCAACCGTCTCGCCCTCCTCGGGTCAGGAGCGTTCGGCATCGCGCCAGCCGAGTTCCAGGGGGATGGCTTCCATATCGGCCGGGACCGTGGTGATGGAATCGCGCAGCCGCTTCGGCTCCGTGGCGATCAGTCCACGTCGGTATGCACACGCCACGCACAGCTTCTCTTCGGCGCGGTGGAGGAAAACCTCGCCGTCGAGGAGGCGGTGATAGTAGTCCTGGCCAGGCGCGCGATTGTAGCAGAATTCGCGAGTGCTGCCGATTTTCACCCCGATCCGCCAGCCGGGCTCGGGGATGTACATCCGGCTTTGCGAGAAGATCGTGCTGTCTTCCTCGGATTCTTCGGACTGGGGACCATAGTCGGCCCACGCGCTCGAAGGATCGTTCATGGGTGTGGCGCCTCCTGGGAGTCAACCGGGGCCGAAACCGGGTTGTAGGTGTTGGGTACGTGACCTCGGGGTCGAGGCACGGTTCGCGGCGTCCCGAGATGGATCTCACAGGTCTCGTCTGTGCACGGGACGTCGCGCGGCCGAGTGGCTGCAATTTGATTGTACACACTCCGGCCAATCGATGCGATCCCCGGGATGTGAGCGATCGCCGCGATCGGCCAGAACAGCGGCAGATAGGCACCAATCGACCGGATCGCATCGAATCCCGACGTGACTCGCCCCGAGGCCGAGACCGCGTGCATCGACCGCAGGCACGCCTCGTTCGTCAACCGGGGATGGACCGACCGGACGTCCACCGCGGTCAGGTCGATCGGCTCGACGGTGTCGCCGGCATCCGCCGCGGTGACCAGCGCCATCGACGCCCGGCAACGCGGGCAGGCCCCATCGAAGAGGACTCGCAGCGCCGGCCGGTCCCGGCCCGTCGCCATCCCGCGCAACCAGGACCCCGACACGAACGCCAGGTTCGCCGTCAGCATGGCCAGCGTGAATTCGGTCAGACCCGGGCTCATGACGGCGATCCCCGCGTGCATCGCCACGACGCCGGCCAGCACGAGGGGTCGTGCGATGCCGACCCAGATCACGATCGGATAGAGCAATTCCAGGGCCAACGTGGCGTGCGTCAGGACGTTGATCAGCACGGGCCATCCGGCCATCCAGGTGAAGTCGCCGGTCACGAATTCGCCGGAGGTCATCGTCTTCCAGGTCGCCGTGCCATCCCACCACGACGGGCCTTGCAGCTTGCCCAGGGCCGCCATCGCGTAGATGACCACGAGATGGAGCTGGATCAGCCTCAAGGCCAGATTCGCCGAGATGGTCGGGGCCGGGATTCCCGGCTCGTCCGGTGCGACGCGACGCGACGGCCCCGTGCCGCCCACCCGCGGCGGCGAGGCCCCGGCCGCCGCCGCCCTCGACTGCCGCCATCGCCTCAGGAATCGGTCCAGCGACACGGCCTGTCCGCCGGCCCCCGTCACCGCGAGGTAGAGCGTCAGGGGCGAAATCACCTGGTCGAAACCGAATAGCGCGATCGGCACCCGACGCACGGTCGAGACCACGATCACCCACGCCAGCACCGACGTCCATCGGCTGAACAGCCCGACGACGTACATCGACAGCACCACCAGGCATCCGATCCAGACCAGCCGAAGTCCCCCATCGGGGACCAGGAACCAGAACGACCAGCACAGCCCGTGTTGCCCCGCCCGGATCGCCGATGGCTCCGCCCAGCCGTCGGAGCCGAAATAGTCGCGAAGATCCAGGCCGAAGACCAGCAGGCTCCAGATCACCAGCAGGCCCGTCGCCGCGCGGATCAGGCCCAGGGCCGTCGGGTCCGCCGGCGTGAAGAAGAACGTGTCCCATCCCCGGCGGACGACATCCACCAGACTGGCCAGGTACTGCCGGGTCTCGCTCAGAAAGCGTCGCACGGGTAGTCTCCGATCCATTCAGGTATCGTGAACATCCGATCGCCGAAGAGGTCGAACCGCGACGTGCCGGGCACGTCCCCCGCATTGAGGACCTGCGCCGGTTCGGGGATCAGGTGTTGCTGCACGTGCAGGGTCACGCTCCGGCAACCAGGACGGGAACCACACAGATGTCGGGCATAGGCGCGAGCGATCCGGCTCCGGCTCGCGTCGCCGGTCATCCGTCTGGCCTCCTGGACGTCGGAGAACAGCGAATTGGCGAGGGCCAACTGCCGCTGGTGCCGCATCCGAGGGCCCGGCACGTCGCGCCCCGGCAGCCTCACGGTCTCCTCCGGCCGGCCGTCGCCGAACTGGAGCGTGGCCGTGACAACCGGAGTCGGCGGAGGCTCGGCGTAGAACCGATACGAATAGCCCATGTCCATCACGGCGAAGTAGGCAGCGAACTTGTCCGCGACGGACTGCTCCAACTCGGAGGATGGCGGCACGGCCACCGCCCCGGCCAGCACGGCGGCCATGTGATACAGCAACAACAAGCTGACGACCACCTTCGCCCAGCCCGGCCATCCGGCCCGGGCCGCCGATCCCGCCGAGGGTTCCCGCAACGCGTCGGCCGGGGCCGGTCCGGCTGGTCCCGTCGCCGGCGCTCCGCGACCCGAAACCGCCCGCGTCTCACCCGACCCTCGCGGTCTACTCCTCATCGTCCACCTCCCACCCTGGAACATCGGTGTCGCTTGAGCCGTCCCTGTCTCTTGTCTTCGGATCGAAGCCGTCCCCGGCTTGGGATCGGCCGAGGATTCTCCCTGCCAAGCCCCTCAGAACCCCATGCCCCCAGCTTCTCGAACCATCCGATTAACCATATCCGCCGAAACCATTTCCGCCCAGGAATTCCCCGTACGCTTCCGGACCGAACGCGCAGCCAGATTACCCAGTTATCGTCTTCATTCCATTTTGACTTTTCTGGTGTTGAATATCGGGTATGATAGACACTAGACTCTAGGCTGTCTGAGCAGAGAGTAAGAATTCGGGCGACTTGATGGGTAAAAGAGGGTGCGCGGCCGCACGGGCGGACCCGTGCCCGTCCCGGGATGCCCAACCGTCGTCGAGGTAGCACCAAGGTCGTGATCGGTGCCGGTCGCAGGTTGATCGATTTACCAGAATTTGCAACGGGAGGGGAAAGATGCAAGGAACATTGGTCATGCTGGTGGGCCTTAGCGGACTGGGCTGTCACAACAAGGGCTGCGACGTCGCCTACGTGCCGCCGAGCTATTCGAGCTGCTTCGCGAGCGCGTGCTACGCGAACTGGCCTTCACCTCAGGCCGTGCCCTCGTGCTACTCGGGTTGCTATTCGGGCAGCTACAACGGCTGCTATGGCGGCTGTTACGGAGGCGGCTGTTACGGAGGTTATTACGAGCCGGTCCCGTACGGCGGCAGTTGCTACGGGACGTTCGCCGGCAGCGGATTCGGGTCGTGCTATGGCGGCAGCTTCGGGTCGTGCTACGGCGGCGGGTGCTACACCGGCTTTCATCGTCGTTTTGGCGGTGGTTGCCTGGGCGGGCTGTTCAGTTGCTTCCACAAGAAGCGAGCGGCGTGTTACCAGGATTCTTGCTATGCCGCTTCGGCCTGCTATGGCGGCTCGTATAACT
>JBKQHM010000811.1:0-22328 GCA_052148775.1 Isosphaeraceae bacterium
GCCTCGCGGGCGAATTGCGGTGAATCGCCGCCAGATCTCAATCCTCCACCTGGCGTGACGACCTCATGGTGGCACCAGAGGATTGTAACGCGTCGATTATGCACCACCCAATTCCCCTCTTGAGCCACGATCTTTATCACAGGAACGGCTCGTGCTCCGTCCGAGCAAGTAACAAGCAAATCATTATCGCTGTAACACTGGTGTTGGCAATGGTTTGAGCCTTACCGCGTGTTTCTGGTCCGATGATTGTGGGACCACATTCTCTGCTCTGCTCCTACCGCCGGCCGTTGACTATGGCTCCGTCATAGACTCCCTGAACGGTCGTACCGGGACGATGTTACAGCTTATAGCAGGGACGGGTGAATGGTGCAAACGACTTTCAGCTTGACCACTGTTCGCAAATATGCGAACAATAGCGTAGGAGGTAAGGATGCCTCAAACTCAGGTGGTTTTTTACCGGGATGAAGACGGATCGGTCCCCATCCTGGAATGGTTCGAGCTGATCCCGGAAAAGGCGCTCGATAAATGCCGCGTCAAGCTGGAGCGGCTTCGGGATCTCGGCCATGAGCTGCGCCGCCCCGAGGCCGATTACTTGCGTGATGGCATCTACGAACTTCGCGTCCGCGTCGGGAGCGTGAATTATCGCATGCTTTACTTCTTTCATGAGAATATTGCCGCCGTAGTTTCCCACGGCCTCACGAAAGAGAAGCAGGTACCGCCCAGGGACATTGACCGTGCCGTCGCGGCCAAGCAACGTTTTGTCCGGGACCCACGCCGTCATACGCATCAGGAGGATTGATGATGCCGAAGAAACGCCCACCGACCAGCGACGCCATCGAAACCATGCACCGCCGGTATTACGAGGGCAAGCCGGAGCGGATCGCCGCTTTGGAGGAGGCCAGGGCCGATAACGAAGTAGCCCGCAAGATTCTCCAGCTCCGCACCCAGGCGGGCCTCAGCCAGCGGGAACTCGCCAAGCTGGTCGGCACGACCGCCTCCGTTATCTGCCGCCTGGAGGATGCCGACTACGAAGGCCATTCCCTGCCCTTGCTTCGCCGGATCGCTGCCGCCCTCGACCGGCGGGTTGAGATTCGTTTCATGCCCCTCCGGCATAAGCCGTCACAACCTGGCGAGCACGGCTCCCCAGCACTGTGATAGGGCGTCCCGGGACGGTGTTACAGCTTATAGCAGGGCCAGCCTAGCAGTGCAAGCATGCGTGAAAATAGCGATTGGCAAATCAGGCGATCGAAATTAGACTAGTTTTCAACCAGTTTAAATCTAATAAGGAGATGTCTATGGAAACCGTCGGATCGTTCGAGGCGAAAACCCATTTGCCCCAGCTCCTGGAGCGGGCGGCCAAAGGCGAAGAGTTCGCCATCACCAAACACGGCAAGCCCGTGGCCAGGCTGCTGCCCCCTCGAGCCGCCCAATCCACCCCTGACGTGCGTGTTGCCGTTGAAGCGATGAAACAAGTCCGCAAGGGCCGCTCGCTCGGTGGCCTGAGCATCCGCGAGATGATCGAGGAAGGACGCCGCTTCTAAGGAGAAAATGGCATGGATGCCACGAATGCTTTTGTCCTGGACGGATCGGTGACGATGATCTGGGGCTTCGAGGACGAATCCGACAAATACGCCGAGGCGATCCTAGATAAAATGCCGGGCTTGCAGGCTCACATCCCCTCTCTCTGGCCGCTCGAAGTGGCCAATGCCTTGCTGGTCGGCGAGCGCCGTAACCGCATCATGCAAGCCGACACGGCACGGTTCCTGGCGATCCTTGGGGCCTTTCCCATTACCGTCGATGACCAAACGATCGCCCATGCCTGGGCTGATACCATGCATCTGGCGCGGGCTCACTTCGGCCCGTGAACACGTACGTCCATCATAAACCGGAAGCCGAGGGCATGGCACCGTGACTTTCCGCGCGGAACGAGGTGACGGCGTCGAACGGGTCGCAACCGATGGAGATGTCCGATGACCTCGGATCGCTGCGAAGGGCTGCGTTGATCGTGCGATCCTTTCGCCTTATAGTACCATGGACGGATACGTATCGGCCGCCTGAGGACGCGATGCGCAAGAGACTCACAATCACTCTCGATGAGCGAGTTTACGAGGGGCTCCATCGCGTCGCCGGACGGGGGCGGATCAGCCGATTCATCGAGTCGATCGTTCGACCTCATGTGGATGCCGAGGGCCTGGCGGCGGCCTACCGCCTGATGGCCTGCGACAAGGCCCGGGAAGCGGAGGCTTCCGCATGGGTCGAGGGCACATCGGGGATGTCGCTGATGAGTTGAAATCACGTCTGATGGGTCAATTCTGATTCATCGGTCGGGGCGAGATCCAGAAGCAACGGTCCGCCGTCGTCCTTGTCAGCGATTTCACAGCGTTTTCCATTTGATCTGCTCGCAGCAACTGGCAATTTGTCGATCATCGAGCACGCTGATGGAACTTGTGCGTTCGGTCCGATTCTCGGTGTCTCCGGTTATCCTCCAGCTCGGTCGAGCGATCTTTTGAACAGAGTTATTGATCATGGCAGCCTGTGATAACTGCGGCACGACGATCCTCTTCGGGAGCGTGAAAGACGGCGACCTCAGGTTCTGCAATGCAACGTGCCAGAGCAACGGGCATCTGCTCTCGGCCGCGGCGCGCGTGCCCGAGGACGCCGCCCGCGAGCTCGCTCGCCAGATGCATCAGGGCAATTGCCCGCGTTGCCAGGGTCCCGGACCGGTCGATGTCCACACCGCCTACTGGGTCTGGTCGGCGCTGGCCTTCACGCGGTGGGGAAGCCAGCAGCAGGTGAGTTGCCGGGGGTGTGCCGTCAAGACTCAGGCCGGCAAGCTCGCCCTCAGCTCCGTGCTGGGCTGGTGGGGATTCCCCTGGGGGCTCGTCTTTACGCCCGTCCAGGTCGCACGCAACGTGATGGCGATCATCGTCCCGCCAGATCACACCGAGCCCTCGGCCAAGCTCATCAAGATGGCTCGCGTCCTGCTCGCGTCTCAGCCCCGAGGGCCGCAACAAATCCCCGCGGCGCAGACCTGGGAAGAATCCTGAATCCCGCGCCCATCGAGGGATGGCGAATCGGAGTGACCCAGTCATGCGTCAGATCCCAGGTTACCCGCTCTGGCTGGGGCATGTCGGCGATGCCCGCAACCTTCCCAGCCTCCACGCGGCGGGCATCCTCGCCGTCGTCGACCTGGCGATCGATGAGCCCCCGGCCTCGTTGACGCGTGAACTGGTCTATTGCCGCTTCCCGCTCGTCGACGGGACGGGTAACCCACTATGGCTCATTCGTGCCGCCGTCGAGACCGTCGCGTGCCTTTTGCGTTGTGACACGCCGACCCTGGTCTCCTGCGGGGCAGGTTTGAGCCGCTCGCCTTGCATCGCCGCGGCGGCGATCGCTCGGCTTCGAGGTTGTTCGCCGGCCGAAGGATTGTCGGTCGTTCTCCAGTCTACCGGAGCCGACGTCGCGCCGGGGCTCTGGGCCGAGGTCGAACAGATCAGGTAAACTTACGTCTCACGACCCTGGAAGCATCGGGTCGGCAAACCGCTCGACGTCGAAGACCCGCACCAGGGTCACGGCAATCCGGCCGCCGAAGCAGACGTCGACGTCGCTGAGCGTCTGTCGGGCCCGCGACTGGTAATTCCCCGTGTAGGTGGCCTGGCCGTCCTCGACGCGATAGGTCAGGGGCAACGGGGACGGGTCGAGCGGGCAGAAGACGACGTCGGGGTCGGGCTCGTCCGGACCGGGGTGGGGGAAGTTGACGTTCCAGAAGGTGCCCGGTTGCGGGGGTACGGCCAGCAACCGTCGGAGCACCCCCGCGGCCCAGCGAGACGCCCGGGGCCAGTCGATGACCCGGCCGCGGGCGATGTAGTGCGACAGGGCGATCCCCGGGACGCCGTGGAGCACCCCCTCCCGGACCGCCGCGACCGTCCCCGAATGGAAGACGTCCGCGCCCAGGTTACCGCCGGCGTTGATCCCGGAGAGGATCCAGTCGACGCCCGGCGTGAGGTGATCGAGCGCCAGGCGGACGCAATCCGCCGGAGTGCCCGCCACGGCCACGCGGTCCTCACCTAACGGGGTGATCGCGATCGGTGCGTGCGTCGTCACCTGGTGCCCGCAGCCGGAGACCGGGCCGATCGGGGCGACCAGCCGGCAACGGCCCAGGCCCTCCGCCGCCTGCCATAATGCGGCCAGCCCGGGCGCATCCCAGCCGTCGTCGTTGGTCAGCAAGAACGTCGTCTCGGGACGATTCAACGCGGCCCGTCTCCTCTCAAAATCAGGACACCCCTTGCCCGACCCCTCCGACCTCGATGCGGCTCACCGCAGGATCCCGGAGGATTCAGGAATCCGACGATCGCCAGTTCCTACCCATTTTCGAAGCACGCACAATGGTCGGCCGCATGCAAAATCCAGATTTTTTGAGAAATTTTAACTGCTTCCGCGACAAGGTGTTCGGGATGAAGACGGACCAAATCCGCGATAGGTGCATTAATGAAATTGCAAAATCGCGCCATTCTAGTAAGTAGAGAGTCGTTTAAGTGCACCATCAAGCCGGATGAGGTCAAGGGCCGTTGAAGCGCGATCCTTCGGGAAATCGATCGGGAGAGCCGGGTCATCAGCGGTCGCGTGCCACCAGGCCAGGGGCCTTGCCCTCCGCGGCCGGTCCGGTCCGACCGCTGCACGGATGCGACGGCAACCCCTTTCCGGCCAGGGCAATCGGCGAGGACGACCCGCCGAAATGTTGCACCAGAGTGCAAACCAGCGCAATGCAGCCAACTCTCATCATCACGTCCTGAATGCCAGTATCGGGCCTCCGCCGGACGGTTCCCGAATCGATACGGCGGGACTCATCCCGATGGATTGTGGTCCTCTCGCCCGGGAATGTCAAAGTCCCGCAAGAGAATCGACGGCCGTTCGTCGGGCTCAACTCAGTAGCCAAGTCACTCGAGGCATGTTAAGTTGTTTGGTCGCAAAGCGTGTGGGGAATCCGTGAAGCTCGTGCGAGGCGTGTCGATGGCGGAATTCTTTCGGCTGGATGGCCAGGTCGCGCTGGTCACCGGCGCCGGCCAGGGGATCGGCGAGGGGATCGCCCGGCGGCTGCATGCCGCCGGCGCCCGCATCGCCGTGTTCGATCGCGATCCCGAATTGGCCCGGTCCGTGGCCGTTGAGCTCGGCGGGCTGGACCTGGTCGGAGACGTCCGGGCGGAGGACCAGGTCGCCGCGGCCGTCGAGCAGGCCGAGGCCCGGCTCGGGCCGCTGTCGATCCTGGTCAACAATGCCGGCATCACCGGCCGCACCGACCTGACCTGGAACCTCCGAGCCGACGAGGTCCGCGAGGTCTTCGAGGTCAACCTGATCGGCCCATTCCTGTTCTGCAAGGCCGCGGTGCCCGGGATGCTGGCGCGCGGATACGGCCGGATCGTCAACGTCGCCTCGATCGCCGGCAAGGAGGGCAATCCCACGCTCATGCCCTATTCGGCCTCCAAGGCCGCCGTCATCGCGATGACCAAGTCCCTCGCCAAGGAACTGGCCGGCAAGGGGAACGTTACGGTCAATGCGATCTCGCCGGCGGTCATCCGCACGTCGATCCTCGACGGCGTCGCACCCGCCACGGTCGAGTACATGATCTCCAAGATCCCGATCGGGCGGACCGGGACCATCGACGAAGTCGCCGCGCTGGTGCATTTCCTGGCCAGCCCGGAATCCAGCTTCACGACCGGCCAGTGCTACGACATCAGCGGCGGCCGGGCGACCTATTGATCGAATTGATGACGGAACGACGCGATGGACATGCCCCTTCCACCGAGCCCCGGTCGACGTCGCGAAGGCGAGCCGGGCGATTGCCCCGCGCCGAGGGGCGAAACCGAGCCCGCCGCCTGGATCCAGCGGGCGCCGGCCCATTCGCCGGGCGTGCCCACGTCCTATCAACCCCCCATCTCGGCGCTGGCCCCGCTGTTCCAGAATCGGCTGGAGCGAATGTACCGATGTCGCGTCGCGTTCGTCATCGACATCAACACCCGGCCCACCACCCGTGTGCTGGGGGGCTATTACCGATCGCGACGTCTGGTGCGCATCTACTCCCACGACACCAAGGAAGGCCGACGGCCCCTGAACGAGCTGTTCGACACCTTCCTACACGAGGTGGCACACCACCTCGAATACACCGAGCCGCAGTCGTTCGCATCCCGCACCTGCCGGCGCGTCCCCGGCCGGATGCACAGCAAGCTGTTCTGGAAAATCCTCAGCGAGCTGAAGATCATGTGGGCCGAGGTCCAGGAGCGGCACTGGGCCGAATTGCGAGCCCAGCACCGCCAATGAAACTCAGCCTCTTACTTGGACGAGAGCCCCAGCTCCTTGACCTTGGCGGCGACGTCCTCGCCCGCCTTGTCGGGCTTCACCGCCTTGTCGATTTCCTTGATGATCCCAGCCTTGTCGATGTAGAACGTCCATCGGCTGGCGAAGCCGCGGGTCGAGAGCACGCCGTACGCCTTGGCCACGCTCTTGTCCGGATCGCTGAGGATCGGATAGTCAAGCTCGAGCGACTCGGCGAACTTCTTGTTCTCTTCGGGCGTGTCGACGCTGGCGGTGAAATAGGCGACGTCCAGCTTGTGGAGCGCCTCGCTATTGGCCCGGAGCGACTTGCATTCCTTGGTGCAGCCGCCGGTGAACGCCTTGGGGAACCAGGCGACGACCACCGCGGATTTCCCCTTGAACTGGTCGAGCGTGTAAGTCTTGCCGTCGGACCCCTTGAGCTCGAACGCCGGCGCCTTGTCGCCGACCTTCAGCTCGGCCCGGACCACGCCGGTACCGCCCACCAGGAGCAGGCCGAGCCCGAGCCCCATCGTGGTCATCATCCGTACGATGCTTGGAATCATCACAACCTCCAGGTGTTTCGGCCTCGTCAGGCGACACAAGATCCCGGACGTTAATCGTGTCCGGGACCAGGATTGAAGCCTAACAAGCCCCATGCGCCGACGCAACTCACCGGTCGCCCCGGAGGGGTCCCGAGACCTTTGTGTTTCTTGATTCGAATTCGCGTCGAAAATCTGGTAAACTCTCGAGTGAGCGAAGACGCAATCCTCCAGCGGAATCGCAGTCCGACTCCTCGAATCAACCCGCACGACGCGCACCACGAGTAGGTGACTGATGCGAAATCGCCGTCGCGGCCTCCGGCCGGCCCTCGATCCGCTCGACGACCGCTGCTTGCTCTCGGGATTCACACCGGCCACATTGACCGGAGCTTATGAGCTGAACGCCATTACCTTCACGTCGCCTTCCGGTTCGACGGTCCAGGGGAATGGCTCCGGGGAGACGATCGCCCTCATCGAAGCCTACCACGACCCGACGCTCCTCTCCGACCTGACCGTGTTCGACCAGACTTACAACCTGCCCGCCACCTCACCGACGGTCGTCGACCTGGCGGGCGCGAAGTCCAACCCCGGCTGGGCGCTCGAGGAATCGCTGGACGTGGAATGGGCGCACGCCATCGCCCCGGGCGCGAATATCGTGGTCATCGAGGCCAAGTCGCAAACCCGCCAGGCGCTCCTGGCCGCAGTGGACACGGCCCGATATATGCCGCAGGTCGACGTGGTCTCGATGAGCTGGGGGTTCAGCGAGGTGTCCTACCAGTCCACCTCCCACTTCACGACCCCCGCCGGGCACACGGGCATCACGTTCGTCGCCGCCAGCGGGGACAACGGTCTGGCCGGCGGTACCAACTGGCCGGCGGTCTCGCCCAATGTCCTCGCGGTCGGCGGGACCAGCCTGGTCGTCGGCGACTCGGGGAACTACGAATACGAGACGGCCTGGTACGACAGCGGCGGCGGCTTCAGCCGCTATGAGAAGGAGCCGGCCTATCAGAGGGTCATCCAGACGACCGGCAAGCGGGTCACACCCGATGTCGCCTTCGACGGCGACCCGCAGACCGGGGTCGAAGTCTATGAGACCTCGCTCTATAACGGCCAGGGGTCGTGGGAGGTCGTCGGCGGCACCAGCCTGGGGACGCCGGCATGGGCGGCCATCCTCGCCATCGTCGACCAGGGCCGCGCAGTGGATGGCGAGGGGAGCCTCGACGGCGCATCCCAGACCTTGCCGATGCTCTACAGCCTCCCCTCGAACGCCTTCAACGCGGTCTCCGGCGAGACTCACGCCGATGTCTCCGGCGCCAACCTGGCGACCGGCCTGGGGTCGCCGAACGGGCCGGTGCTGGTCGCCGACCTCGTCGCCAGCAATATCTCGGTGCCCCTGACCACCTCGGGCGCCGTCGGATCCAGCTCGAGTTCCGCGGTCCATCTCCGCTCCCGCAAGTCGCGCGTCGTCAAGCTCATCACGTCTACGAGCCGCCATCAATCGGCCGAGGTCAGCCATACGGCGACCCGACCCGCGTCCGACGCCGCAAAGCACTCCGCCCATCCCCTGATCCGGGTCGAAGACACGCGGCGACGTTGATCGTCGCGTGCATGGGAGGAGGAGGAATCCGCCGGACATCTCCTCGGTCCGCGTCCGCGCCGATCCCTCCGAGGTGGACCGCGCGGCTTGGCGAACGATCGCGCATGGGTTAACCTGCAACGGTCCCGTCCCATCTCAACCCGAGGAGGTGCGTCATGACAGCGCTCGCGAAGAAGGTGTCCCTGTCCGGGAGCCATCGCAATCCGGTGCCGGGCTCACATGCGATCGGACCGATTCATCCCGAGGAGCGCATCGAGGTGACGGTGCGACTCCGCCCCCGCGCGACGATCGCCGGCGACGCCAAGTTGCAGACGCAGTTGGCCCAAGCGCCTCGTCATCGTGTCTACCTGACCCACGACCAGATGGCGGCGAACCACGGGACAACTCCCGAGGACATCGCCAAGGTCGTCGCCTTCGCCACCGCGCACAACCTGGCGGTCGTCTCCACCAGCGCGGCGAGGCGGAGCGTCTGGCTCACGGGCACCGCCGCGGACCTCGAGGCGGCATTCGGCATCACGCTCCAGGAATATGACCACCCCGAAGGTGGCACCTTCCGCAGCCATACCGAGCCGATCCACATCCCGAGCAACCTCGAAGGCATCGTCGTGGGCATCTTCGGACTGGACAACCGCCCCCAGGCCCGGCCCCATTTCCGGATGGGCACCTCGAGGCGCAAGAAGTCGGGCCCTAAGGGCGATCAGACCCAGTTCACTCCGCCCCAGGTCGCCGCGCTCTACGACTTCCCCGCCAAGGTGACCGGGAGCGGGCAGTGCATCGGCATCATCGAGCTGGGCGGCGGGTACAAGACGGCCGACTTGAAGACCTATTTCTCCGGGCTCGGCCTCAAGGCGCCGAAGATCTCGAGCGTGTCGGTCGATCAGGGCAAGAATGCGCCCACCGGCAGCGCGAATGGTCCCGAAGGCGAGGTCATGCTCGACATCGAGGTCGCTGCGTCCGTCGCGCCCGGGGCCACGATCGTCGTCTACTTCTGCC
Source organism: Isosphaeraceae bacterium (assembly GCA_052148775.1). Taxonomy (GTDB): domain Bacteria; phylum Planctomycetota; class Planctomycetia; order Isosphaerales; family Isosphaeraceae; genus CAVZRC01. The sequence continues at coordinate 9,439 of JBKQHM010000811.1, forward strand.
CGAATACCGACAAGGGATTCCTCGACGCCGTGACTCAGGCCGTCCACGACACCACGAACAAGCCCTCGGTGATCTCGATCAGTTGGGGAGGACCCGAATCGACCTGGTCCGCCCAGGCCATGGAGCAATTCGACGAGGCATTCCAGGCCGCCGCCGCCCTGGGCATCACGGTCTGCGTCGCTTGCGGGGACAACGGGTCGAGCGACGGCGTCGACGACGGCCTGGCCCACGTCGACTTCCCCGCCTCCAGCCCGAACGTCCTGGGCTGCGGCGGCACTACCCTCGACGTCGAGACCGGCAGCACCACCATCTCCAACGAGGTCGTCTGGAATGACGGCGCCGACGGCGGTGCCACCGGAGGGGGCGTGAGCGATCAGTTCCCCTTGCCGAGCTATCAGCAAGATGCCGGCGTCCCCCCCTCGGCGAATCCCGGCGGCCATGTCGGCCGCGGCCTGCCCGACGTCGCCGCCGACGCCGACCCGGACACCGGATACACTGTCCGAGTCGACGGCACCGACACGGTCATCGGCGGCACCAGCGCCGTCGCCCCGCTCTGGGCGGCCCTCGTCGCCTTGCTCAACCAGTCGCTCGGCCACCCGGTCGGCTTCCTCAACCCAACCCTCTACGGCCCGGACGCCCGGTCGGGGATCTTTCGCGACATCACCAGCGGCACCAACGGCGCCTACTCCGCCAAGCCCGGCTGGGACGCCTGCTCCGGCCTGGGCTCCGTGGACGGCGCCAAGCTGCTCGCGGCCCTGGGCCAGCCGAGTGCCCAGAAAGCCTGATGGTCTCAAACCGTCTTCGCAAGGTGCTCTGCGAGCACCGATCCCCGTTGTTCATCCGAACCGGGTGCTCGCGGAGCACCGCATCGAAGAAGGAAAACCATGATGAATCGCGTGTCCGCCGCGATGGGCGTGATCGGGCTGTTCCTGTTTCTGGCGGCTCCGGGCCGCGCGTCCGAGCTGATCCTGCCGCAAAACCGGGGCGCCTTCTATGCCGACGAGTCGATCGAGCTGGTCGTTGCCGGGCTGGACCGCGGACAGGCGTCGACGATCGCACTGACGCCCCGGGGGAAGCCCGCGGGTATCGCAGCTCGGGAGGTACGCGTCGAGGGGGATGGCTCGACGGTCGCCGTGGCCCTGCCGCCGCTGTTCCTCGCCCCCGGCGTCTATGAAATCACCCTCGACGGCAAGCCGACCCCTCACCGGCTGACGATCTCGGCCGGCGTGAATGATTCGACCATGCTGATCACGCAGACGATCGGCATGGACCGGGTGCGGGCGACGGGGGGGAATTTCTTCCTCGGCAACGCCTTCGAGTTCGGACTGGTCGGGCCCGACGGCCTGCCGTCGCGAGACTTGAGGCGACGATCGGGCGGGCTGAACGTCTTCGACCAGGCGGTGGCCGCCGACCTGCCGACGGTCGTCTACATGTACTGGACCGGCTACGTGACCCACAAGCCCTGGGGCACGCGCAAGGGCTGGGCCGAGTCGACCATGGGCGAGACCATGCGGACGTTCAGCCTCCATGCCGCCCAGCGGCTGCGTCGGTACCGGCGAAACCTCGTGAGCGTCGGGACGATCGACGAGCCGGGACTCGGACCGGGGAAGACGCCGGCCGGCGGCTGGGCCTCCGGATTCGCCAACTGGGACTCGGGCCCCTGGTATGAGGCGCGCGGCTGGAAGTTCACCGACGACCCGGCCGCGGGGACCGACGACGCCTGGCGTCGATACGCCACAATCCGTGGCGGGATCATCGGCGCGCGACAGGCCGAGGCCCACGCCGACTTCAAGCGCGTCTGGCCCGACGCGACCTTCAGCGCCGACAACTATGCCGCCTTCGCCGTGATGGACGGCGCCGACCCGATGAATCAGCGGACCAACGACATCCCGGCAACCCACGTTTTCCTCGACTGGGGGACCGGCCGCCTGGGCACCCTCAGTGCCCTGAATATCGAGAAGTCTCACGACCCGACGGCCCACCTCGCCGTGGCGATGAACGGCCAGCTCATGGGTGGCCCCATGCCGAGCGACGTTCAGCAGGTCTGCTATCGCGGCATGATGAACGCGATGCTCGCCGCCGGCCTGCACAGCAACTGGTGGCTCAACTGGAGTCAGATCGAGCCGGACCATCTCAAGGCGGTCAACGAGCCGGCACGACGGCTCGGCCCGCTGTTCCTCGCGATGCGGCCCGACCGCCACGACGTGGCCCTGCTCTGGAGCCAGTCCGAGATCATGATGCGCTGCAAGCCGCTCGTCGCGCGCGCCGCCCACCTCAAGCCCGGCGCGCCGATGACGCGGACCATCGCCGTACTGTCCGAGAACTCGGCGACCAAGGGCCCTTACAACCTGGAGATCACCACCAACGGGGAGGGCGGCAATTACCGCGACCAGGTCCAGTCGGCCCACCTGGCGCTCAACCGCGCCGGCTATCCCACCCACTTCCTCCACGAGCGGATCCTGCCGGACGGGATCCTCAAGAACTACAAGGTGCTGTTCATCGTCGGGCAGACGGCCGAGTTGCCGCCCGAGTCGCGACGGGCGATCGCCGATTTCGTCGCGGCCGGCGGCCAGGTGGTGGTCGACCGCAGCACCACGGTCCGGTTCCCGGGCGCCCTGACGACCGACGCCGACTTCCACGACCCGGCCGCCCGATGGGCGCCGCTGTTCCTGCTCTCCGAGCGCGAGCCCGGCCGGTTCAAGACGCCGCGCGAGGCCAGCTACTACCAGACCAACCACTTCATGGACGAACCGGCCCGCGCCGCAGTCGCCCCGATCAAGGCTGTCATGGCCCCGACCAAGGCCCGGCCCATCTTCAGCACCGACTCGGTCCACCTGATGGGCGAGCGGCACAACGCCGGCCAGGGCTCTCTTTATATGGTACTCAACGCCCACGACCATCCGCCCGATATCCCCGAGACCCGGCGTCACATGGTCTGGAACTACGCACCCTACTCGGCCCGCTTCAAGCTCGAAGGAATTCCAGCGGGGAGCGCGGTCTACCGCATCGAGGGGACCGACTGGACGCGGGTCTCGCGGGTCAACGACTTCGACCAGCCGCAGCAGGCCGATTTCGCCGCGACCGAGATGAAGCTCTACCTCGTCGCGCCCCACGAGCCGTCGAGGCTCCGAGTCGGGGCCGCGAGCGAGGGGGATGCCATCCAGGTCCAGGCCGAACTGGAAGACCTCCCGATGCCCTGGCCGCTGACCGTGACGATCGCGCGGCCCGACGGCTCGGAACTCTTCCACGTCCACCGCGCCACCGACGCCCTCGGCCGTTACGACGAGTCGTTTCCCCTCGGCGGCAACACGACGGCCGGGACGTACACGCTCCGCGTCAACAGCCCCGCGGGACCCCTCGCGGCGGAGTCGCGATTCCGGGTGGAGCGCGGGGCCGAGAAGCCGCGGTTCCAGACCCTCGCCGGTCCCGTCCGCTACTTCGACACCGACGCGGTCCGCTCGTTCCTGGCCGGCAAGCCCGAGCTGTCGATCGCCCTGGCGGGCGATCGGTACCGCCCGCAGGCCCAATCACTGGCCGTCGCGCTGCGAGAGCGGGGCCTCTCCGTGCAGATCGCCGACGAGCGATCGCTCTTCCGCCGCCATCGGTACCCGCGCGTCTTCGACCCTTACCTCAAGGTCTATCGGGCGATCGGCCCCGAAAAACGGCCCGACGCAATGAAGGGCGACCGATCGGTCAAACTCGCGATCGACGACGACGGCCGCATCCGCGCCATCGCCCCGGACGGCACCGACCTGGGCGAATCCTGGCGCGACACGCCCAACATCCTGGCCACGGTCGTCGGCAAAGGGTTCATCGACTATCAAGCTGCCGACGCCGAAGAAATGTACGAGCCCGGCTGCAAGATCCACATCGACGCCGCGAGGAAGTGGACGGTCGTGCTCGGCGAGAAGACCGAGGTCAAGGCCACGCCCGAGGCCCGCGAGCGATGGTCCCGGCCCTGGACGCGACTGGGCTCCTACTCCGGCGCCTTCAACCTGACCCCGCAGCTCCCCGAAGGCTATGCCTGCGACCGACACCTGATCCTCCTGGGCGACAGCACCACCGGCGGAGAGCTCGTCGCCGCGCTCCAGGCCAGCGAACTCCTCCCTCAGGCCGCCGATGCCCGGTATCCCGGACCCGGCAAGGCGCTCCTCAGCTTCGCCTGGAGCCCCTTCGCCCTCGAGAAGAACGCGATCCTGATCGGCGCGTCCGACGACGCCGGCGTTCGCGCCGGCGTCGAGGCCCTGTTGTCCCTGGTCGTCAGCGGCGACGAGTCCTCGAAGGGCAAGTGATGAGCGGCAGGTGGCGAGAGAATACAGCGGAATGCTTCTTCTCCCGCCACCCGCCACCAATAAGCCACCCGCCGGGCTCAAGCCTTGGCTACGAATCCGTGGAAGACCCCGTTGGCGTCGGAGTAGAAGCCCGTGATCTCGCCCGAGTTGGTGATCCCGGTGATCTGAGTGACCTCCACCCCGTTGTCGAACGCTTCGCTGGGGTCGTCCAGGAAGGTGTACACCCCGGTATGGGTGTTATAGATGAAGCCGTGCTGGCTGGTGGTCGAGTCGCCATAGTAGCCCACGGCGATGCCCTTGTCGTTGATCCCGAGGATCTGCGAGAACACGAACGTCGCGCCAGGTTCACCCGGGACAGTCGGGATAGTCGGGTCCGGGATCGCGGTGCCGGTGATGGTCCCGCCCATCGCGGACTTCTCACTCGCGATGAAGCCGTGGTCCTGGCCGTCCGTGCCGACATAGAAGCCAACCACCTCGCCCTGGTTGTTGATGCCCTGGGCGTTGACGACGTCCGGGCCCGACGGAGCATTGATCGTGATGGTGGATTTGGCATTAAGCCGGATGAACCCTGGCGTCGCGGTCGAGGTGACGTACTGGCCGACGATCGTGCCCTTGTCGTTGATCCCGAAGGCGGTCGCGGACATCCCTCCGTTCGGGATGAATGTCTTCAACTTGCCCTTGCTGGTGTAGAACGCGTTGCCGTTCCCGTCGGTGCCCACCACGGTGCCGGAGGAGTTGACCCCGAAGGCCATACCCTGCGCCGATCCGAAGATGTTCAGGGCATTGACCTTGGTGGACTTCAGGGGATTGACAGTGAAATTGTCGAAATTCCCGTTGTTGTCGATGTCGAACCCGACCGAGGTCCCCGAGTTCGAGATGCCGTTCATATTCGTGCCGGCCCCGGCGTTGCTCCCCGCGTTCGGACCGTTGAAATTGGTGAAGGCATAGCCCTCGTTGCTGACCTGATTGAGGACCGTGATGCTCGGTCCGTGGTTCTTGTTCTGTTTCGCGTCGGCGACCTCGTGTGCGGCGGAACTCACGTCGTGGACGACATGCGGCATCGCCGCATTGAGCATCTCTCGCCCTTCCAGCGACTGCAAGACGGGGCGAACGTTCCGATTGCGCTTGGATCGATTCCGGGTCATCATTGTGGTTCTCTCTCGGTCGAAAAAAGGTCGGTATCCCAATCGCTCGCCGTCACCATCCCGCCACGCGAGTGCGTGGAGCGAACACAGGACCGGTGACTCTCGGGACCGCCCGTTCAGATGGGGCCGGTCCGGCACAACGGTTCAGCACGAAAGATTGCGGGGCAGGCCAGACGACTCCGATCGAGGAGCCGTTCGTCGTCCCGTCACTCGGGCGACGGTCCCCGTCTGTTTGTAGATTGTCAAAGCCCATGCTCGCCGGACACGCGGTCGGGAGAATTCGTGGGACGACGGTCGAGGAACATGGCGGCAACTCCTGGTGTGAAGGCTCGGGGCGAGGCAAGATCGCAGACCTGCACGGCTCTGTTTCGATCCGTCCTGGAGACGTCGGGCGGGCTGAAAGGCGCCGTCTCGGCGACGCAAGGAAGGCGTTCGGCCGCGCGAGACCGACATCGGCTGAGATTCCGAGGCTCACCTTCGGCCCCATCTCAGCGACGGTCTCGGTCTACCGTGAACATTGCCAAACGCCGAGGGGATCGGACAAGGAAGACGGGAAAAAGCCGGAGAAGATCGTTTGCCGAATGGGCATGCCGCTGCTACGAGAAAACGGAATGAATTCCGTTCTACGAAGGGGTAGAACGGAATTCATTCCGTTTTCCGCAAGTGGGCATTGCTTCACCCGCCGGATTCGGGGAAATCACCGGCGGGCGAGGCCCGATCGCGTTCAGAGCTGGAAGTTGAAGACCTTATTCCACCACCTCAACAGCCACCAGCCGAGCGTATAGGAACCGCCATCGATCTTGGCGAAGCCGCGCAAGCCCGGTGCGAGCTCGAGGTTGGGATTCTCCACGGGGATGATGATCTCATAGACGGCGGTCAACGGCTTGGCGTTACCCGTCTTGGGATCGGGCTTGGACGCCACCTCGCCCTCGGCCATGTTGGAGAGCTCGGTGGGGACCTCGTCGCTGGTCCGCTTGGCGATCTCCGAGACCTTGCTCTTGAAGGTCGTCTCGGCCTTGCCGTGGACCTTCAGCCAGGAGTCGTTGCCGGTCTTGATCAGATGGATGTCGGCCTGGTCGAGGATCAGGTGGGCCTCGAGCTGGTGCGGGTCGCCGATCTCGCAGAAGAACGCCTTCTCGGTCTTGGCCTCGGGATCGGTCGTCTTGCCGGGCCGGAGCCACTGTCCGACGCTGGCACGATGAGGCGCACCGATCACCTGGCCTTCGCGGTTGGAGACCAGCGTCAGCTTGCCGATCTGGCCGGTGATCTTCTCGATCATCGGCTCGAGCTTCTCGGCGTACTCCTCATGCTGCTTCGCCTGGGCCCGGTCTTCTCGCTCCGGACTCAGCTTGTAGAACTGCGACTTGGTGAAGTTGATGTCGTGGTCGGCCTGCCGCTGGATCAGCTCCTTCTGCTTCTCCGGGTTGGAGAGCTTGGCCAGCACGGTATCTTTGGTGATCCACTGGCCGTTCTTGACGTTGAGCTCGACCAACCGCCCTTCCGTCTCGACGTAGACGACCTCGGGCTTTGCGAGCTTGAGGACGAAGGTCCCCTGGACGCGTAGCGGCGTCGGGATCAGCAGGATTCCCGTGACCAGCGCGATCGCCGCCACGGCGTAAGCGGTCGCACGTACTTTTTTCACCTTGCGCAACCTCCCGGGCGTGCGAAGAAACTTGATGATCTGGTACACCGGCATCCCCGCCAAGGGGATCAGAGCACCGGCCCCCAGCAAGTAGCTGACCGATTCCAGCTTGTACGGCTTGAGGATCTGAGACATGAACCAGAGGATGGCGAACGTCACGAACCATCGATACACGTAGCTGGCGATCGCGTAGGTCACGAACAGATACCGCCGCGACTTCGGCAGGTAGCTCTGCACGGGGATCTCCAGGCCCAGCACCTTCTCCTGGATCAGGTAGGAGAAGAACTGGGTGCTCTTGATCCGCAGGTTGGGGATCTCCAGCCAGTCCGCCATCACGTAGTACCCGTCGTAACGCAGCAGCGGGTTGGCGTTGAACAGGATCGTGTTTACTGAACATATGAACATCGTCGCCATGGCCAGGCTGTTCAGCAGCCCGGGCGTGCTGTACCACCAGACGAACGTGGCGATACTGGCCAGGAAACACTCGACGTAGATGCCCGCCGCCGAGATCCAGATGCGTTTCCACTTGTTCGGCAACAGCCAGCTATCGGTCACGTCGCAATACAGTGCCGGGGTGAGGACCAGGAAGAGGATCCCCATCTCGTGGACTTCGCCGCCGTAGTGCTTCGCCGTCAGGCCGTGGCCGAACTCGTGGATGATCTTCACCACGGCCAGGCAGACCCAGAAGCTCATGATGGTCCACCAGTTGAAGAAGCTCTGGAAGTCCGGCAGCTTGTCGTAGAAGGTCTTCCAGTTGCTCCCCACCAGCCCGAGGGCCAGCAGCATCGAGGTCACGCTCACGGTGATGAACGCGGGCGTGAAGATCCATCGGAAGTAGGGATACATCCGGGTCAGGAGCCGCTCGGGGTCGATGACCGGGATCTTGATGAACAGGATGTTCGCCAGGAAGCTCCAGACCTTCCGCCATCGGTTCTTCTTGCGGCGGCGGATCAGGACCTTGGCCTGCTCGTTGCTGTCGATCTGGATGATCCCCGCCTCGTGGAGCTGCGCCACGAACCGCGTCAGGTCCTCGATCGAGATCGTCTGCGGCCGGTACTTCCGCTCGAACGCCTTCTTCACGTCCTGGAGCGTCTGCTTGCCGTCGAATTGCTGGAGGAGGAAATACTCCTCGATCTTGAAGCGGAAGTACTTCAGCGCCAGGGGATCCTTGATGACGTAGTGCGTCATCCCCTCGTAGAACTGCGGCTGGACCACCAGGTCCGGACGCAGCCGGACCTGGAGGTGCTCGGCGGCTTGCCCGAACGCTTGGGTCGGAACCTGGCTGGGAGCGGAACTCATCTCTCTTGGTCCTTGGTCATTGGTCCTTGGTCCTTGGTCAATCGTCTTCTGTCACTCGTCGGCTCGGAGGCGAAACCCCGGGGCTGGTCGCGGCGTGCCTCGCCCCTCTTCAGATGACCATGAAATCCGCAAGCCGCTCGCGTACGACACGTTTGTCCATTGATCAATGACCAATGACCAATGACTCATGACCACTGTTCACTGGGCCCTGGCCGTCCGGGTTGGCGGGACCGTCAGGGGGTTGGCCGCGGCGTTGGTGTCCGTGGTCACGAAGATCTTCATCTGGACCTTCAGGCCGGGCCTGAGATCGAACGGCGCGGGGTTCTCGAACTCGGCGCGGATGCGGACCGCGTTCTCGGCCACGGGCTGGATCTCGGGATCGACGAAGGTGATCTTGCCGCGAAAGCGCTTCTTCTCGATGGGCAGGGGCTCGGTACCCGCCAGGCCCATCCGCGGCTGGATCTCGACGACCTGATCCTCCTTGACGCGATAGGCGTATTCCAGGGGGACGTAGGCGTCCACGGCCAGGTGGCTGAGGTTGCCGATCTCGACGACCGCGTCGTTGGCGCGGACGCTCTGGCCCGGCTCCTTCATCCGCTTGATGACGATCCCGTCGAACGGGGCGCGGATGATATGCTCCTCGAGGGTCTGGTTGGCCAGGTCATACTCGGCCCTGGCGATCCCGCGATTCTCGATCGCCTCCTTCAGCATGGCGCTGGCGGCCTTCAATTCGCCCTCGTTCTTGGCGACGTCCTCGGCGGAGACCATGCCCGGCTTGCGCTCGTTGAGCCGCTTGTTCCGGGCGCAGACGGAGGCCGCCACTTCCTCCTGGGCCGCGGCCTTCTCCACGGGGCCGATGCTATCGGCCTGAAGCTTCGCCTTGGCGACGGTCAGCCGGGCGAAGTCGCGATGCAGCATGCCGATCGTCCCGCCCTTCTTGACCGGCATGCCGATCTGGAGCTCCATCTTCTCGATGACCCCCTCGCGAAGGGCGGCGACGGAGGACCTCTCGATCCAGGAGACATACGCCAGTTCGTTCAGGACCAGCGTCTGGACTCCGGGGTTTTCCGGCTGCGCCGGGGCCCCGCCGCTCTGGGCGAGTGCGGCGGCGCCCAGCAATATCAACGATCCCGCGGCCATCACCGCGATCGATTTTACCAGGGACATGATGGAACGAGCCTCCTCGCATCAGATCATCGGGTGTTGTCGGGGCTCCGGGCCCCGATCGGAAATGGTGTCACGATCGTGGAAATCTGAAGATCGGGTCGTGCGCGCTCGGCGATCCTTTCGCGACGGCCGGCGTCACTTCGGATCGCTTCGCATCGGGCCTCGGGTCAATGCAGGAACGGCCAGCGGAACAGCACGGACTCGTAGAAGACCTGGACGGGCTTGCGGAGCAAGTAATAAGCCAGGTTGGTGCCGCCGCAGTTGATCCTCGCCCGGACCTCGGACCCGGGCCGCATCTCGTCGGTCTGGTTGCGCTTCATGTAGTCCTGCCGGATATCGTCCGTGAAGCCGACGGTCACTTTCACGACATGCCGGTTCTTGTACTGTTCCGACTCGGCCACGTTCTCGGCGCTGGGGGCGATCTTCCGCACGTAGCCGTTGTAGCGGTGGGTCGGGTCGGTCATGGTCACGAAGTAGGCGGAGAGGGTCGCGTCGGGCTTCTCACGCCCGGCCTTGATGTCCTCTTCGAGCTTGTGCTTGGCGGCCAGGACCGGCCCCATATCGTCGTCGGGCACCTCGACCTCCAGGAGCCACTCCCCTTCGGTCCCGGCGATCTGGAGCAACTCGGTGCCGACCTCGACCGGCCGGCCCATCAGGGTCTTCTTGGCCTCCCAGGTGGTCACGATCCCATCCTGCGGGGCCCGGATATTCATCGAATCGAGCTGCTCCTGGATGATCTCGATCCGCTGCTTCGCGCCCTGGGCCGTGTACCTGGCCTCATAGAGCTGCGCCCGGATCTGGTTGATATCCATCGAGCCGTCGCTTCCCTGGGTGGACGTGGCCCTCTCCTGCTGCTTGAGGAGCGAGCTGTACTGGTACTCGGCCTTCGACTGCTCGGCCATCAGCCCCCTGAGCTCCTTCTGGAGCTCGGGGCTGTCGAGCTTGACCAGCAGGTCCCCCTTCTTCACCTTCGACCCGTGATCGACGAGGACCTCGGTGACGATCGAGCTCGGCACCGGCGAATAGACCTTGCGGCGCTCCTCGGGCAACAGCGAGCCGTGCCCTTCGATGCTCAGCGTGCACGGGACGAATGCCATGGCGAGGACGACCATGATCACCGCGGCGACCACCGCGACGATCTTCGCCAGGGTGCGGCCCCGGAACATCCGCCAGGGCGAGCCCATCGCCTTCAGGATCGGCTTCAGGAAGATCTTGTGGTGTTCCTGGGCGTTCCAGAGCGCCGTCGAGGCGTGACGCGAGACGACCTCGGTCCGGGCGTGCATGTCCGTCGGGGCCAGCTCGTCGCCGATCTGCTCGGACACCAGGCAGCCGAATACTTCCTTTTCCTTGTTCTCGGTGACCTGCTCGGTCTCGGGCTTGTGCAGGATCGTGACGATGACGATCTTCGAGCCCGACTCGTCCACGTACATCTCGATCGCGTCGCGGAGGTCCGGGGCGAATCCGTCGGTGGTCCCGGTGTAGACCAGGTCCTCGCCAGACCGGATCACCGCCTTGCAGAGGCGGGTCAGCTCGCGCACCAGGTTCGACCGCTGCTCCACGACCTCCTGGCCGCTGACCGCCTCGACCATGACCCGGCCGGAGATCTTCAGCGCGACGCTCAAGCGATCGCAGCCGACCAGGCGCTTGCCGTCGTTGACGACCGAGTACGACGCCTCCTTCAGGTCGAGCGAGGCGTGGATCTGGTGCGTGAACCCTTCGAGCTGGTTCCAGAGCCGCTGCTGCGACATCATCTGCCGCATCTGCCGGTTCTTCAGGTACGTGGCCGCCAGGTCGCACAGGTCGCTGACGAACCGTAGCGTGCTCTTCTGCTGGGCCGCCCGTCGGGTGGGATCCATCAGGATCTCCAGCAGGCCGGTGACCTGCTTGTCCACCATCAAAGGCGCGATGATCAGCGAGTATTCGGTCGGGTTGAACGCCTGCGGGACCCCCTCGATCACCGCGCCCGGCGGGATGATCTGGGCCTGCGACGCCTGGAGCATGCAGCCCAGCAGCGCGTCGTGGGGCGGGGTCTTGACCCGGCCGTCCATCAGCCCGGTGGCGGCGAATTCGACCTGATATTGCAGCCTCAGGCCGCCCCGGCCGTCCATCAGCCAGAACGCGCCTCCGCTCGCGGCGACCGCCGCGACCGATCGATTGAGGAACTCCACGTAGAACTCGGCCGGCTGGATGTCCGATTCCGCCAGGTCGGCGATCTCGGCCACCAGCTTGCGAATCTGGTTCTTCGTCTGTTCCAGCAGACCAGGATCAATGGTTTCTTCCGGCATGGTGGCACCAGGGGGTAAGCGCCTGACTGAGACCCGTGTCGCCCCGCCAGGGCGAGCCCTCACTCCAGTGGACAGCAATCGCGGGACCGCAGCCGCCAAGAGAACGCGGCCCAAGGCTGAACATCCCTAACGGGACACTCATCCCCGCGAACTTCCTGACCTTTTTTTTCGACGTTCCCGCCCGGGGCCTCGTCAATCCGACCCAGAACGCCCCGGCTCCCTTGAAGAATGAGGCCGTCGGAAAGGGCTATGCGACCGTAAACCGCTACCTGAAACGAATCCGCGTCGGAGGTCTCGATCGCCTCGTCGGCCGAATCGAGTATATTCACCCCAGAATACGCAAATTCACCTTTTTACCCATTAACACCAAGTTTCCCATTTCATGGTCAGACTCTCTTTCAGCAAACCTGGTGGGCCGTGCCCACCCTACGAGAGGCATCAACGCGGAGCGGGCGGGAGGATATGGCGGCCGAGCCACTGATAGGCGGGCGGCTCGGCGCCCTCGATGTAGGATAGGTTATGGCAAGCCCTCGGGACGCAGATCAGGTCGACCGCGATGCCGCGACGGGCGGCGAGCCAGACGAAGGACTGGTCCTGGGCGTCGAAATTATAATTGTCGCGCGCGGGGTAGTTGACGTAGATATCCAGCTCGCCCGGGCGGAGTTCGGTCGCCGCGAGGAGGTCGGCGGGATTGTCGCGGGCGACCCTGGCGATCACCTCCGGCCCGGTGCCGTAGACGGGCCTGAGGAATGTCTTCACGCGACGGCGGAGTAACCCGAAGTAGAAGCGGGCGATGATCATGTTGGGTTCGTACTCGGTCCGCTCGCAGTAGGTGGCCGGGTCGAAGTCGGCGGCGTAGGAGCCCTCCCGGTTGTCGTAGAGCATGTTGAGTGGCCCGGCCAGGGTGGCGACCGAGCCGAACAGGTCGCGATGCCTCAGCGCGATCGCCATCTGCGTGACGCCCGGACCCGTCTTCTCCCATCCAGACTCGAGACTGAACCGGTGGCTCATGTCTCTGACTGTCGGCCTCGGAATTTCACCGAGTCCTGCGTTCTGAGGT
>JBKQHM010000812.1:0-6267 GCA_052148775.1 Isosphaeraceae bacterium
GGATAGGGCTGGTTGCTGCCCACGCCCTTCCCGGAGTCGTCCTTGACGTCCATCGCGTAGAAGACCACCTGATTGCTGCGGCCCTCCGGCGCCTTGAACGGGGCTCCTCCCTTGAGCAGGCTCCCCGTGACCCAGATTGTATTGGAGGATTCGCAGCCGGAGACAAATAACAATATGATAATCGTCGCAACACCGTTGATCGTGCGCATCGGAATACTCCGCCCCTGGAACCGATCGAAGGAAGCGAGCCGAAGGCCGGGGGCCGCCGCGGCCCGAAGGCTTTCGCCCATCGGAAGACGCGGTCTGGCGCCCGGATCCGTCGAGGATCGACCGAGATCAATACTGGTCCGAGCTGATGATCCCGCCGTCGATGCTCACCAGCAGTTGGTACCAGGTGAGGTTGGCGATGGTATTCTTGACGAAGCGGACGCTCCCGTCGCCCATGCCGATATTGACCCCACCCGGGTGCAGGCTGCGCGCCTGGCCGCCGACGTTGTTCTGTCCGCCGTTGCCCACGGTCGTGCCGGTCGAGCAATTGCAGGGCATCCCGAGCAGACCGCGGTTGGGATACTGCGCGGCGAAAGTGAAGCAGGTCTGGGTCTCGTCGCCGCCGTCATCGCAGTTGGGCGGGCCCGATACCATGTAATTCGAGTTGGGGCCAGAATCGTACGAGCGGGCCTCGCAGCAGAGACTCGACCCGCCGAATCCCATCGCCCAGACCCCGCGGCCGTCGGACGTGACGATACCGGCTCGCATCTCGGCGACGAAGATCGTGTTCGAGAGCCCGTCGGTCACCGCAGCCAGCGCCACGCCATAATTCGCACCCATCACGCCCTTCTTCGTGGCTCCCTTGTAGGGTGCATGACTCTCGCCGCCGTTGCCGTTGACCGTGTTGTCCATGTCGGTCGCTCCGTAGTTCGCGCCGTAGTTGCCTCGGGCCCAGTTCAGGATGGGATTGCCGGCGAGCGAGTTCGGCGCGAGGCCGGGGAAGTTCGTCGCGTCGCTCGACGAGAAGAACTTGTTGCCCGTGTTGTTGTAGGGGTCCGAGGGGCATACGAAAGCGGCGATCGCCGACGAGACGACGGTGTTATTGGCCCAGCCCATGTTATAGTTCGTCGGGTTCGGGGCGTCCTGGGCGGGCGGATTGGAATTGTACGGCCCGGCCCAACCCGGATAGCCGGTGACGTTCGAGGCGTTATAGAGGGTCTGCTGCTCGATGTAGGGCAGGATCATCACGGCCCAGTTCGGGCCGAAGGGTTCGGTCTGGTCGGCCACGAGCAGGTCGCTGACCTGACTGTATGTCAAGCCGTTGACGTATGGTTCATTGATGCCCTTAGGGAGCGTACCATTGGCCGACTCGAAGTTATGGAGGCCCAGCAGGAGTTGCTTGATATTGTTGACACACTGCGCCCTCCGTGCCGCCTCGCGTGCCGCCTGGACCGCGGGGAGCAGGAGTGCGATCAGGACCGAGATGATCGCGATCACCACCAGCAATTCGATCAGGGTGAAGCCACGTCGTCTTACCGTCATGGTGCGATGCTCCGATGGGCATTGATGCGAGAGGAACGCGTCCGAAGATTCGGAATTGCCTGGCACTCATTTATAGGAACTTGGATGGGGTTATCGCGGGTAACTGCGGAAGATTGCGTGAAGCGATTGTTAGTTTCCCTTAACATTTGGTTAACACGACCTGGGACGAACTCCAACCCGAGGCGCCGGGGCCGTCTCCAACCGCCGCATGACTCGCCATCCGCGGGTCGCACCGGCAAGGCCGGTGGCCTCTGCGATTGAATCGAGATCCACCGGCCGGGTAGAGTAGTCTTCGACCCCGGTCCGGGCCGCATGACCGATTTCCGATCGAGCAGCCAGGGGCTTGTGTGACGGATCGAGGCGTCCCGAACCACTGAGGAGTCCACAGCGATGGCCCATGATGAGATGAGGCGTACCGATCGCCGCACGTTCCTCCAGACCGGCGCCGTGGCGACGGCCTCGGCCTTGACCCTGGCTCCCGGCTCAGATGCTCAAGATACGCCAGCCAAGGCCGATGCGCCGGTCGCGGTCTTGCCGAAGCGGCCGCTGGGCAAGACAGGGATCGAGGTAACGCTGCTGGAGCAAGGCGCGGCCCGGGGCCCGAGCGCCGACCGCGTCCTCAAGTTCGCCTTCGCGCGCGGCGTCCGGCTCTTCGACACCGCCAAGGTCTACGGCACCGAGATCAATTTCAAGAAGTGGTTCGAACAGGATGCCGCCATCCGCAAGCAGATCGTCCTGGTCACCAAGGACATGCCCCACGAGCCCTCCGAAATGTTGAAGATGGTCGACCAGCGGCTGGCGGCCCTCGGCACCGATTACATCGACTTCTTCTTCATCCACGGGCTGGGCGACAACACCTGGGGGGTCGAGGGCTCCATCAAGTTCATCAAGAGCCCCGAATTCCGCGCAGTGGCCGACAAGATCCGCAACTCGGGCAAGGCGAAGTTCATCGGCTTCTCGGCCCACCACCCCCAGCGTGCACGCGTCATCGAGGCGGCGGCCGAGGGCGGAGGCGTCGACGCGATCATGCTCCAGTACCGTCCCTGGCTCGACAAGGACTCCGCGCTCAACAAGGCGCTCGACGCCGCCTGGAAGAAGGGGATCGGGATGATCTCCATGAAGCAGATCGCCAGCCAGAACTTCGGCGACCGTCCCAAGGGCGACATCCTCAAGGAGGTCGTTGAGAAGGTGCCCGTCCTGGCCGAGAAGAAGCTGACGCCCTTCCAGGGACTGCTCCACGCCATCTGGACCGACGAGCGGATCAGCGCGTCGTGCGTGTCGATGAGGAATACCGAGCAGATCCGCGAGAACGCCGAGGCGGCGGCCCGATTCGAGCCGCTGAAGACGGCGGAGATCCACCAGCTTCGCGACGCGTTCCGGGCCCACGGGCCGACCCTCTGCGCCGACTGCGAGGGCCAGTGCTCCCTCGCCGCCGGGACCCGGGCCGAACTCGGGAACCTGACGCGATTCCTCACCTACTACAAGAAGCTCGGCGATCGTGCCGAGGCAAGGCGTCAGTACGCGAAGCTCTCGGCCGAGGCCCGCGACTGGTCGGGCGCCGACCTCGAGGCCGCCCGCGCCGCCTGCCCCGATGGTCTCGACTTCGCGGCGCTGCTCCCCGAGGTCGACGAGCACCTGGCCTGAATCGGCCCGAGCTGAGACCGAGACGGGACGGAGGATCGGTGATCCGATGATTGAGATCAACAGCCGCATCGCGATCGCCGAGGATGAAATCGAGCTCGAGTTCATCCGATCCTCCGGGCCCGGCGGCCAGAACGTCAACAAGGTCTCGACGGCCGTCCGGCTGCGTTTCAACGTCCGCGGGACCGCCTCGCTGCCGGAAGATGTCCGGTATCGGTTGATTCAGCTCGCGGGCCGGAGGATCGCGGACGACGGCTTCCTGGCGATCCACGCCCGCAGCCACCGGACGCAGGAAGGCAATCGTCGTGAGGCGATCGAACGCCTGGTCGAGTTGATTCGCCTGGCCTGCGAGAAACCGAAGCCCCGCCGGGCGACCCGACCGACGGCCGGCTCGCAGAAACGCCGGCTCGAGTCCAAGCGCCGGCGCGGCGAGACCAAGCAAGGCAGACAGTCGCAGGGCCACGGCGAGGAATAGCGTCCTCCAGGCCGACTCTGAAAGGGGGATCTCGTGATGGCGATGACACTCGTAATGGGTATGGCCTTCGGGCTCCTCGCCCAGCAGGGCGATTCGGGGAACCGGCCGGCTCAAGCCTCGGTCGCGCGGACGGAGTCCGAACAATGGGTCCCCCTGTTCAACGGCCGTGACCTGACCGGTTGGTACACGTTCCTCCAGAAGCACGGGAAGAACCAGGATCCCGACCGCGTGATCACCATCGAGGATGGCGCGATCCATCTGTACAAGGACGCCCCCGAGGGAAGCCATGTGGTCATGGGCTACATCTCAACCGAGAAGGAATACGGGGACTATCACCTTCGCCTCCAGTATCGATGGGGGGCGAAGAAGTTCCAGCCGAGGCTGGCATTGAAGCGCGATGCGGGGTTGTATTACCACATCCTCGGGGCTGATGCGGTCTGGCCGCGCGCCCTCCAGTTCCAGATCGAGCAGACGAACGTGGGCGACCTGATCGCCCTCCACGGGCTCCAGCTCGATACCTGGATCGACCCCAAGACCCGCCAGGCCCAGAAGCCCACGTTCCTGGAGGGCAAGCAGGGGGGCGAGCCGTCCGTGCTCGGCGGGCGCCGAGACGGGTACCAGGGACATCTCGCGGGCGAATTCGAACGCGAGGGTTGGAACAACGCCGAGATCCTCGTACGCGGCACCAGCACGACGCACATCCTCAACGGACAGGTCGTGAATCGGGGAGAGAACGTCCGGCTCCTCGATCCCGACCGTCCGGGCTCACCGCGACCGATCGACCGGGGCCGGATCGCGCTGGAGATCGAGGCGGCCGAGATCTATTTCCGCAACGTCGAGATTCGACTCGTGGGCCATGAGCCGGTCCGGGGCCAGTGAGTCCTCCATCACCGATCCTGCCCAGACCCACCATGCGCTATCCGATCGACCTGGTTACGGATAAGCACGAACTGATCAGCTACGACCTCGATGACGCCGAGTCCTGGCAACACGCGGAGGTGGAGCACGACAGGCGTACGTATCGGCTCAGGGTCCCCAGGGCCTACGACCCGGGCGTGTAGCGGATCATTCGCACGGACGACTGCGGCGAACTGCTCTACCTCATCGGGGAGGTCGATCGCGATTACAACGGTTCCCCGATCGGCTGCTTGATCGTTGCCCGTCCCCTGGAAGACGGGACCTATCAGACGGTCATCTTCCATAGCCTCAGACCTCCTGATCTGCGGGATTTTGATGTGGGGCCAAGTTCGGGGTTTCGGCCTGGCCGGCGATCGAGTAGACGAGTCGCAGTTTGGTGCCCGGATAGGTGAACTCGGCGTCGTTGAGATGTTCCAGCAAATGAGCGATGGCGCGGTTGGACCGCGGGTTCGACATCGGGTGGATTTGTACACGCAGTATTTCCTTCTCCAGATCAGGCAGCAGGTCGGCTTCCGAGCCAAACAGATCGCGCAGCAGGCTGCGGGCGTCGTCAGTCCGGGCCAGTTCCTCGCGCACGATTGAAGCCAACGCCGTCTCGGCGCGGTAGGCGATCATCTTCACCGTGTCGACCAGTTGCTTGCGGCTGGGGGCCAGACGCTGAAACTTGTCGGTTTCCGGCAGCTCGTCCCACGCCAGGTGGCCGGGCGTTGTCTTCAACTGGGCGTTGATCTCCGTCAATTCGTTTTCGAACTGTTCGATCTCTTCCACCAATTCGGCTTTGCGTTTCTCCCATTTGACCACTGCGGCCTCGTCGGATTCCGGATGCAAGGTCAGGCCGGCGAACCGGGCTTGCCGATGGGTCAGCTTGGACTTGACCGAGCGTTTCTGGCGGTCCAGTTCCCGCCACTTGGGGTTAACCACGGGCCGTTTAGTCTCAGGAATCTCCTCGGTGCCATACTCGTTAAGCAGATCAATCGCAAAGTGTTGCATCATGTAGCGGAAAAAGTTTTCCTGGTACCATTGACTGAACAGTCGAACAGAATCGTCCCGCGCCGTTTCGCCGAAAGCCGAGCTGATCAGGCTCACCTGATGTCCACTGGCGGCCAGCTTGCGCCGCAGACAACGGACCTCGGGGACGCGGTCCAGCCCTAACAGCTTGCCCAGCTCGCCCGGCGGCTGGTACTGCAACTGCTCGACGGTCTTGATGCGGCACAGCGCCATGTGGGCTAACAGGACAATCACGTGCAGCGTGCTGTAGTAGCCGCGCAATTTCGGAAGGCAATCGTGGATGTGTTGGAACAGGCCGTTCGCCGCCAGGGCGGGCAGGGCGCACAGCACGCCGCCGAAGGAGACGTCGCGGCAGGTTTCAAAACGGGTCGGAGCGCCGTCCAGAACACCAAAAGCCGCCGGAACGCGTTCGTCTGGCCGGGTGCATGCCGTGCCCATTTCGGCCGCGGCATCTTCAACGGCCCGCGTGGACTTGTCGGCGGCGGTGGGCGGCGGCGGAGCGGGAGCGTTTTCTGGCACCGACTCCCCCGGCCCAAGCGGACGGAGCTCGGTCAGTCGCCCCTGCTGGATCGCCTTGCGGAGCGTGTCGACCTTGAGACCCAGTTGCTCGGCGACTTCTTTTCGGCTCTGACCGGCCCCGAGCAACTGTTGCGCTTGGGCCGTGACCTCCGGCGTCATCACCGAAGCGCCGCGTG
>JBKQHM010000813.1:0-5886 GCA_052148775.1 Isosphaeraceae bacterium
ATGGGCGGGGGGATCACCACTCGGGCTGGCTTGGGGTGCTTTCGCGGTCTCATCGCCTGCTCCTCCTCGTATTCCTCGGGCCTCTCCTTTCATTATACGTAGCAGATTTTTTCACAGGCTCTCAGTCCACCTTATGGATATCATGGGAGAACTCTTCGAAGACCTCCTCGTGCGGGATCGTTCGGCCCTCGTCGGCATCCTTGAGACCGGCATCGATCTTTTGGAGAACAAAAATCTTGTACATGACTTCATCCCACGTGCATTCCTCGGGAAGTTGCCGGGCCAGCTCCATGAGGGCGTCTTTCACGGCATTCATGTTCGTGATCCTGTGGTCTGAGACTTCTGTCGCCTCACCCGTCATGATTGTCCCATGTCCCATAGAATAGGACAATCGGTTCATCGATCAAGAGATAGCAATAGGAACGGCCCGAGTCCTTGTCAGCCACCTCGCGAGAGTTCCGGAGCGGGTAAGGTGCGCTCGATTTCTTCGAGACGATAGCCGAAGCCCGGTCCGCGGACCGAGGAAAGGTCGAGTTTCCCATCCCTTCGGCGGAAGAGTCCGGGGTGGACGGCCTCCTCGGGCAACGAGGCCGCCGGGTAGAACTGCATCCCGTTTGACTCGACGCCCATGATCGTGCCGGCGTGGGCCGCCAGGAGCACGTGCGAGACCTGGGCGAGCATCGGATTGGAAAGGTCCTGGACCATGAGCGTCATGCCGTGGGCCTTGGCCCAGCAGAGGCTCAGCAGCGCCCCGGTCTGGGTCTTGCAGGTCTTGAGCGCCACGCCCGACCAGCCCAGCTCGCGGCCCAGCCGGACGAATCGCCAGTCGTGGGCGCTCTCGTCCATGAAGAGCGGCTTCCGGGCCGAGACGCTGTGTACGTCGATTCGGTGCGCCTCCAGGTCGTAGGGGAATGGTTGCTCCACATAGAGCAACATCCCGTAGAGCCGGGGGTGCTCGGCCATCAATCGGTCGAGGATCGCGTTGACATACGCGGGCTCATTGACCGTGCAGTTGAAGTCGGCCGTCAGCCAGTCTACCCCTTCCTCCACCGCGATCCGGCCGACCTTGAGCAGCCGGTCGTAGTCCCAATCGGCGTCGTCGCCGCGCAGCTTGACTTTGAGGCACTTCAGCCCGTCGCGGCGGATCCAGTCGCGCAGCAGGACCGGATAGCCGTCGTCGGGCTCGGAACCGGTCAGGTCCCAGGTATCGACCGGGTCCTTACCGCCGACGAGGTGCCAGGCCGGGATCGACTCGAGCCTGGGCCGGACTAGGAACTCCTCGGGGAACCGCCCCTCGAACGAGACGCCCGACCCTGCATCCGCGGCCGGCAGAGCGGACAGGTCGCTGTTCCTGGATTCGCCGCCGAGCAACCGGGAAACCTCCTCGGCCGTCGGCGCATCCTTGAGCAATCGAGACAGATCCACATTCATGTAGTGACGATTGTAAGTATCGTAGGTGGGCACCTGGTGGAGAACGCCGTAGGCGTCGTGCAGGGCGAGGTCGAAGGCCGATGCACAGACAAGGGCGCCGAGGTAAGGGACGGGCTCGAAGCTCTTCCGCTCGGTCTCGTTGAATCGGCTCGTGACACGGGGCAGGACGCGTTCCAGAAAATCGTGGCCGACCTCCATGGGGTGCCCGGGAGGGCATGGCGTGGGAATCCATGCTTCGGCAATGCGGATCGAGAGATTCCGCAGAGCATCATGCCGCTCCTCGTAGCCGAGGTGGCTGGGCCAGACCCACTGGACCGAGAGCGGTGTCTCTCCCCACCCGACCGCCTTGCGTCGCCCGGAATCCTCCACGGTCAGCTTGACGCGTGCACAGGTCACCTCCGTGGTAATCTCCGGCCCGAATTTGAGCGGCACCCGGGTCTTGATCGGGAGGAAATAGAGCTCGACAGCGACGGGTCGGATATCGGTTGGTTTGGGCATTTTGGTTTACTCGGGTTTGCGGGTGGGCCCCGCGGAGACAAGGAACGAGATCAGGTCGGCCAGGTCTTGGGGCTTCAGGTCTTTCTCGAGCCCTTCGGGCATTAGCGACTGTCCCGAGGCCGACATCTCCTGGATATCGGAGCGGAGCAGGACATCGTCCTTGCCATCCTGCCGGCGCAGGGAAACGGCAGTCGCCGACTCGCTGGCGATCAGACCACTCAGGACCCGGCCGTCGACGGTCGCGACGGAAAATGAGACGTACTTCGTTTCGAAGGCCCGGTTGGGGTCGAGGATGGCGATCAGCAGCGACTCCGGCGACTTGTCATTCAGGCTGGCGAGGTCCGGGCCGACCTCGAAGCCGACGTTGCCCACGCGGTGGCACGAGGCGCACGATTTCTGAAACACCGCCGCACCCGCCTTGGCATCGCCCTTCATCTTGAGGGCCGCGCGAAGGGATTCGACGACGGCCTGTCGCGGCTGGGCCTGGTGGGCGAAGACAGTCTCGGCCCGAGCCTTTTGTGCGGGATCGCGGCGGCGAAGCAGCCGCTGACGGCGAGCCGGGTCGATCTCGGCCGGCGGCACGCATCCGTCCTCGAGCGAGGAGAGGAGCGACGAGGCCCAGGAGCTTCGACTGAGCATGGCGTCGAGGATTGCGCCGCGGATCTGGGGAGAGTACTTCTTCCAGTCCTGGAGGAGCAGGTCGGCGATCTTGGGATCGGCCAGACGTCCCAGGGCGGCCACGGCCGCCTGCTGGAGTCCGACCGGGCTCTGAGGCCGCAGCAGCCCGAAGAGCAACTCCCGATCGGCGGGATTCCTCGCGGCGGAGTAGCGCAGCACCGGCAACGCCGCGAGCCGGTCCGCTTCGGTGGCCGAGTCGTCCTTGAGTAACGCGCGTGTGGCTTCCCACAGCCCGGCGAACGGCTTGTCGAGGTCGAGGGTGAGCTGTGACTTGGACCGTTCCCTGGCCGCGAGCAGGCCGGCCAGCGCGGCGAACTGCCAGGGTGCATAATGCCCCCCCTGCCCGGCCGGCTTGCCGATCGTCCGGGCCACGGCTTCGGTCAGGCCCCCGCCTGGGAGCGCCCCGGCGACCTCGAGTAACGGCTCGACCATTTCCGTTGGCGGAGGCGTCCCCTCCTCGTCGGAACCCAGCAGTCCCGAAAGCAGCGTCGCGACGTGGGGGAGCGACGAGCACAGGATGGCCGCTTGCATCCAGGAGTCCTTCCCATCCCGGCGCGCCAGCCGAGCGAGGGCCTCACCTCCGCGATGGTCGTCCCAGTCGCCCATGGCCAGAGCCACTTGAAAGCGGACTCTTGCATCCGGGTCCTCGGCCAGTTTGACCATCTTTTCGGCCACTTTCGGGGATCGACCAAGCAGCGGACGGATCGCCGCGATCGTGGCCTCCTTCACTCGAGGTTCCCGATCGGTCAGGACGGCCAGGGCCGTGGATTCGTCTAGGCCCCCGAGATCGGCGAGCGTCCAGATCGCCTGGACGCGCGTCTTGGAATTCCTCGTGATGATTGCGAGGTCGCGGAGTGCCGCGAATGCCCCCGAGCCCCCTCGATGAAGGAGCAGCCGCTGTGCCGTATCGCGTTGCCAGCCATTCGGACTATCGAGGGCCGCTACCAGGCCGGCGGTGTTCAGGCCGTCGAGCCGCGGGATGGAGCGTGGCTTCTGATCGACCGGGTACACACGATACACCCGCCCCTCTTCACTCCCGGCGCGAAGATCGAGCCGCTTTTCCCACTCGTCGGGGATCCACTCGGGATGCTCGATGACGGCGCGATACATGTCGGCGATCCAGAGGGCCCCGTCGGGCCCGATCTTGAGCATGGTCGGACGGAACCAGTTGTCGCTCGAAGCGAGGAACTCGCTGCCCGACTCATTGGGTCCGCGATGGCCGCGAAAGGTCACGCCCTCGGGCTCCAGCACCATCCTGTGCACCATATTGTGGACCGGCTCGCTGACGAACACGCTCGAGCCGAACCACGGTCCGAACAACTCGTCGCGATAGGGGGTCGGGCTATTGGCCGAGGTCGTGTGGTTGGCCGCGCCCGGGTCATTGAATCGGGCGACGGTCCGGCTGATCGGATACAGTCGCGTATCGTATTCGAGGGTCTGCTTAGCGTCGGGGGCTGCGTAGGAGGGATTCCGTTTGAGGTCCCTCTCGTTCAAGACGAAGTGCCATCCCCAGTTGGGGTTGTTGTTGCCGAACCAGTGGCCCCAATCGTCGCGGTGACGTCCGTACTGGGTCTGACCGCTCTCGGCCTGGAATTCGCCGGTGTCCGGGTTGAAACGGAAGTCTCGCCCGCTGATCGATGTCATCTTGCCGGTCTTCATCGAGCGAACACGCCCGCCGCTGTCGCCATTCGCGCCGTAGACCCACCCGTCGAGCCCCAGTTCGAAGCCGTTGAGCCGGTGCTGCTGGTTCCCCTCGACGAAGCCTGTGAAGAGGACCTCGCGATGGTCGGCCTTGCCGTCGCCGTCGCGGTCCTCGGCGTAGAAGATGTCCGGGGCGCACGAGACCAGGATGCCGTTGCGCCAGGGCATCACCCCGTTCGGAAATCCCAGACCCTCCAGGAAGGTCGTCTGCTTGTCGTATTTGCCGTCGCCATTCGAATCTTCCAGGAATCGGACTACCCCGCCGGGCTTGCCCTTGCCGTCGATGCCCAGCGGGTAATCGCCCATCTCGACCACCCAGAGTTTTCCATCGGCCCCCCACTCGAATGCGATCGGATCCTTCACCAGCGGCTCGGATGCGACCAGCTCGACCGTGAATCCGGGCGTGACGCGGATCGACTTGAGAGATGCCTCGGGCGATTTGCCCCGTGGCTCGACGTTTTTCAAGAGGTCGTTGAAGGACCGGCGATCGACGAGGTCGGGCAATCTGGCCGTGTCTTCGTTCTGCCACCAGAGGTGGCGCGAGTGGACGAAGAAGCCGTTGTTGGTGCCGTCGCGGACGATCTTCGGCAAGGCCCCGGGCTCGCCGGCCTTGCCCGCCATGACCTTCCGCGTCCAGCCTCTCTTCGGCGAGTCGAAGAGGTAGATGCCATATTCCTGGTCGTTCGAAAAGATGACATCGAGCTGGCCATCTTCATCCAGGTCGATGAAGCGAAGGCCGGCATCGCGGCCCTTGTCGTCGAGGAGTCGGGCGCCGGGAGGTAGGCCGAAACCCAGGGGTTCGGGCAGCAGCGGTTGGCCGTTGGGAGGAGGTTGTTGAAGAAGCCGGATCGGCATCACGATGCCTTCGAGTCCCGCCGTGATCTGCTCGCACCGGCCGTCGCCGTCGATATCCAGAGTCCGTGACTTCAACGGCCGAATTCCATCGGGGAGAAATGAGAATCCGACGGTATGCCCGATGAGCATGAAGAGGGGAATGCTACGGACCGACTTCCCTCCGGAACCCGGTAGCGCCGGGGCCTCCGACCATACGCCGTCGATCGGTCGCCAGCCCCTGGATCTGATTCCATTTCGATCGCTGATGACGAGATCGAGGTATGCATCACCATCGATGTCGAGCAAGGTCGCGCCGCCCAGCTCTTCGCCGTTCTCCGCGCGCAGTGGCTGCCCCAGGAGCAGGTTCTTGTTCAGCCGCTCCAGCGCCTCACGGAACGTCAGGAACTTGACCTTCTTCCCATGCTTCGCGACGGCGTGATCGATCAGCTCGACGACCTGCTCGGGCTTGATCCATCCATAGGGGTGGAACACGAGGTCGAAGACGCCTTGTTTGATCACCACGCAATCGAGCGCGGCCTTCATGTCTTCGAGCGTCCGGGGATTGGCCGGCTTGTGGATGTTCTGCCCTTCCCAGTCGCTAGGGACGATGCAAGGAAACTCCCAGCACGTCTTGCCAATCACGTAGGGATACGGGTAATTCTCGATCGTGTTGACGAATGACTTGAATGGCAGATACTTGCGGAACCGCTCACCGCCGTCGGGGTCTTCCACCAGAGCGCGCGG
>JBKQHM010000814.1:0-3257 GCA_052148775.1 Isosphaeraceae bacterium
TCTCCGGGCTGGCGCAGAACAATGCCGCGCCGTTGGGCGATGAAGGCGGAGATCACGCCCGATCGCTGGCGTGTTTCCTGACCGGGATGCATCCGCTGAAGACCGACGGGGCCAACATCCGGGCCGGCGTCTCGATCGACCAGGTCGCGGCCGCGCAGGTGGGGCAGGCGACGCGGCTCGCCTCCCTCGAGCTCGGCATCGATCCCTCGGCGCAGGCGGGGAGCTGCGATTCGGGATATAGCTGCGCGTACTCGTCCAACATCTCCTGGAGGTCGGCGACCCTGCCGATGGCCAAGGAGATCGATCCCAAGCTGGTCTTCGACCGGCTGTTCCGCGCGCAAGCCCGTAAGGGCTCGCCGGCCGAGCGTGTCAAGCGCGCGCAATACGACCGGAGCATCCTCGACTTCGTCCGCGACGATGCCCGGCAGCTCCATGCTCAACTCGGGATGATCGACCGTCGTAAGATCGAGGAGTATCTCAACTCGTTGCGGGAGCTCGAGCGACGGATCCAGCGGGCCGATGTCGCCCTCGAGCACCACCGGACCGGCACCGACATCGCCCGGCCCGGCGGGATTCCCAAGGAGATGCGCGAACACATCCGACTGATGCTGGACCTCCTGGCGCTGGCTTTCCAGGCGGATGCCACTCGGATCGGTACTTTCATGTTCGCGAACGAGGCCAGCAACCGCGCCTACCATTTCCTCAATGTCCCCGACGGCCACCACGACCTTTCGCACCACGGCAACGACCCCAGGAAGCACGAGAAGATCATGGCCATCAATCGGTTCCATGTCGAGCAATTCGCCTACCTGCTCGCGAAGCTCAAGGCGATGCGCGAGGGCGAGGGGAGCCTGCTCGATAACGTCATGATCGTCTACGGCAGCGGCATCAGCGACGGCGACCGCCACAATCACGACGACCTGCCAATCCTCCTGGCCGGCAGGGGAGGCGGCTCGATCCGGACCGGCCGGCACATCCGCTACAACTCGCAGCCACTCAACAACCTCTACCTCTCGATGCTCGACCGGATGGACGTCAAGATCGATCGACATGGCGACAGCACGGGACGGTTGCCGAAACTCGACGGATAAGCCAATTTTAGATCTGCCAACAGGATGCTCGACCACCCTCGCTTCACACTTCCAGCCCAATCGCGCGCATGAGTGCCAGCGCATTGCTGTGCTCGACGACGCCGGGCCTCATCCGGTAGTCGAAGAGCATCTTCCCGTCCACCAGTTGGTCTTCGAAGTGGACGTTCATCACGAGGGGACTCAGGCGGTCCGCGATCCGGGCGAGGGTCAGGTCGTGGGTCGTCAGCAACCCGATCGCCCCCCGGTCGACCAGGCCCTTGAGGACCGACTCGGCGCCGACGCAGCGGTCGTGCGAGTTCGTGCCGTGGAACAACTCGTCGAACAGGAACAGGAGAGGGAGCGGCCCCCTGGATTGCTCGACCAACTGCCGCACCCGGGTGATCTCGGCATAGAATCGCGATCGGCCGGCCTGGAGCGAATCCTGGATCCGTAGCGTCGCCCCGAGGGCCAGCCGGCAGAGTCGTAGCCGACGGGCGCGGACCGGTGCGCCGGCCAGGGCCAGGACGGCGTTGATGCCGACGGTCCTCAGCAGCGTGCTCTTGCCCGACATGTTCGACCCGCTCACGATCAGGACGCGCGCGACCGGCCCCAGCGTGATGTCGTTCCGGACGCAGTCGCGCGCCGGGATCAGCGGATGGCCCAGTGCCTCGGCTTCATAACCGGTAGCATCGGCGATCTCGGCGAACGGATCTTGCGGGTTCTCCGCGGCGTAGGCACCCAGGGCGCACAGGGCTTCAAACTTGCCGATCGCCTCGATCCAGAGCGCGACGTCCGATCCGACCGTCCCGCGCCAGGCATCGATCCGCATCGCGATTTGCGCGGTCCAGAGCCAAATCGCCGCGATCGGCATGAAGAACTGATTCTGTCTCGTCTCCAGCAGGTGCAGGAGCCTGGCCAGCCGTCGGATCCGCGTCGATGCCGGCAGGCCCTCGGTCCGCAGTGTCTCGGCCAGCCGTTGCAGGAGGGGCGTCCCGAAGGGCTCGCTCTCCAGCCGCGAGAGGAGTTCCGAGAGGAGCACCAGGTCGTGAGTCCGTCGGTCCACGTCGGCCAGCACCGTACGGACGCGCCTGGCGAGGACGAGCGAGAGAACCCCTTCGACGGTCAGGACGATCAGCAATGGGAGTGCAGGCACTTCGAAGAAGAGCCAGCCGACCAGGGAGGCGGTCGCCAAGCAAGCCAGGATGGCCGCGACGACCGGCAAGGCCCAGCCGTGGAAGACGCGAGGGACGACACACCAGGCGGCCAGCGCGGCCGGGTCGATGCCCGCCCGGACCTCGGCTCCCAGCAGTTCGAGATCCTCGCGCAGGTCGAGGCGGGGCCGCAGCTCGTCGATCGCCTCGTGCCGCTCGTCGATCTCATCCGGCATCGCCGGCGCGAGGAGCCAGGACGCAAGCACCGCCTCCCCGGCTCGCGTCCGCGCGGTGCAGAGCCGCTCGAACATCGACCCTCTGCCGAACAGATCCAGGTCCGCCGCATACGGGTGCTCGAGATCGAGGTAGTCCAGGCCCTCCACGCCCGTCCCAGCCCACTTCCCGTCCAACCGGGCGAGGCCCTTCGAGTAGAAAGCCACGGCCCGCCGCGCCCGATCCGCGGCCCGGCTGATCGGCTCGTGAGACACGACCAGCGCGAGGAACACGCCGCCGATGATCGCCAGCCACCAGACGCCGAGGCCCCCACTCTGGTAGACGACGTACCCCGCGATCAACCCCGCCACGAACACCGCAAGCCGTATGTCGGCGACCCGGCGATCCCATCGGGTCCAGCGCTCCAGCGCCCGGCTCCTTTCGCCCAGTCGCCGGTCATAGACCTGGCGGATACTCGCTGCTCCATCGCTGCTCTGCTCGCCTGACTCGCCCATGATCTCACGTCTTCCTCGACCCCAGAACTCCGACCCGCCCGAGGGCGGACTTTCCAATTCCGCCGCCTCATCTTAAAATCAGCTCATGTCCGGCTGTCCCCAAGTAACTGCGATCCTTGAAAAATGCATCCCGAGGCCCTCGTGTCACCGACTGCACCACCGCTCCGAACGCCGCTCCATGACTGGCATCAATCACACGGTGGTCGCCTCGTGGAATTCGGCGGCTGGTCGATGCCCGTACAATATACAACCATCATCGAGGAGCACGTGGCGGTCAGGCAACGGGTCGGGCTCTTCGACATCAGCCA
>JBKQHM010000815.1:0-5077 GCA_052148775.1 Isosphaeraceae bacterium
TGAGCGCGCAAGTCGTCAACTTCGGCTTGCAACCGCTGGCAATTGGCACACGGAGGCATTGTGTCGGTATTCATGGTCGTAGAGTTTATACGGCCCGCAGCAGTGATTCAACACTGTGAACGGTTACGAACACCGTTAATGGGAATACTGTCACATCGGTATCGCGTTCGGATAAATTTTCGATTTATATCATGTTTGAATCCAATATGCAGGGATCCGTTTGGATGGCCGTCAGTCAGCTCAACTGGGCCTGGTCGGAGAGCGTGAGCCAGCAAGGCGGCGCTTGGCCAAATCCTAACCCCATGCCGCAACCGGACCCCGGAGGCTCCAATCCGCCCGCCGGCGCCGCGGCCTTCCCTACATGGGTGAACAATGCAACGGCTTACCTAACCTATTACAGCCCGCCTCCTACGAATTGGCGAACCTGACCTGACGACCGTGAGGTGCTCATGCCGTGAACCGATCCCGCGCTCGATTCACAACTCGATCGCTCATGATCGCCGTGGCGCTGGTGGGCCTGAACCTTGCCGGGGCCATGGCTACCGCGAAACTCCATCCCGGCTGGGCGAACCGCGGCCGGGCATCGCCATGGTTTCGCGAGTACATCAGCAGAAATTGGGGGGACATCCTGTCAAAGGAAGGACACGGCTTGAAAAGCTATGGCCTGGGGCCAGACAAATCTCCTTATATATTTTCATATAAAAATGGAATGATTGAGATCGGTCGGGGGCATGGCACCTCGCGACAAGAAATCAAGAGGATCGTGCTCGCGCCCCCGCCCTCGACCACGCTCCAGATCTGGTTCCCGCTGATCGCCAGCCTGTTGTTGACAATCCTGGTGCTCGTCGTCCCCCGGGGGCATACGGGCCGGCAACGACAGGGCATCGACCCAACTGGCAACTCGTTTTCACTCGTGCGGCAGCGACGACTGTGTCCTGTCGCAAGGCGGCTGAGTGCTGTGTTGCTGCTGGTCGTGCTGAATCTCGTCGCTTCCCTTTACCGGCCGGCTCCCGACCCCTACGACGACCGGCTCGAGACTCCCCTTCGAAGCGCTGCGGATCTTTTCGTCAAGCCGGATGGTGGCATCGAGCCCCGACCCGTTGGAGGAACATTCCTTGTGATGAAGCCCGATGGATACCTCGGGCTAGTCAAGTTTGGAGGGAGGCTCGAAGTCACCGCCGATGGAACTGTCATCTCATATGACGAGCATGGTCTGCGCGTGTGCTACGGAGACGATCCTATCCGATTCTTGGGAACGATCGTTTACAAGCCCGATGGCAGCATCGTGGGTTATGAGGGAAAACCCGGGGAGATGCAGGCCCCGCCACACGTGATCCGACCGCCCCTCCGATCGTTCCTGGAGATGTGGTGGCCCGTCATGGCCAGCGCGTCGATCAGCCTGTTGGTGGTCGGCATCTTGTGGCGCCAGCTCCGGCGGCAACGGGCCGATCCGGTCACGGAGAATGAGCGATAGACCAGTTTATCGGGTTGGCTCCCCAAACAATACACCGTCGTTACAAGCACACCACGGAGATCTGCGCGTGGCTGTAGGATCGATCGTGGTCGGTTCCGAAGTCTCGATGATCCGTCGTGTCTTGTTTGTCTCGTTCGCCAGCTACCTCGATGACGCCAATGGGGCCTCGGTCGCGAGCCGAGCGATGTTGGAGGCTCTGGTGCGGCGCGGTTTCGCCGTCGAGATTCTTTGCGGCCCGATCCTGGAGCTCAACCGACAGATAGACCTCGCCTCATCTCTGGCCGCCCGGGGATTGTCCGTTGATCTCCGCGGCAGCGACACTGGGGACGTCGGGGCGCGGTCAGTAACGCCCGATCACTTGCGTATCGATTTCAAGGGCGTCCCGGTCACGATCCTCGCCGGATCGGCGCTGCCGCGTGCCCCCGATGACGAGGAGTGCCGGGCCTTCGTGCGGTTGTTCGAGCAGGTCTGGGCTGGGTTCCAGCCCGAGGTCGTCGTCTCGTACGGCGGCGGTTGGCTGACGCGGGAGGTCCTGCGGCGGGCCAAGGCTCGCGGTGCCGCGACGGTGTTTCCGCTCCACAACCTCCGGTACCACGACCCCGCCCCGTTCGTCGATGTCGACGCCGTGCTCGTCGCCTCTCACTTCGCCGCCGAGCACTATCGGAGGACGCTTGGGTTACGGTGCACGGTCTTACCCAATCTCGTCGATCGCCAGCGAGTTCGTGCTCTTGAGCGGCAACCGGCGTGCGTGGTGTTCGTGAACCCCACGATCGAGAAGGGGGTCGGTGTCTTCGCCCGAATCGCCGACGAGCTTGGCCGGCGACGGCCGGACGTCCCCTTTCTGGTCGTTGAAGGAAAGGGGACCGAGGCGGACGTCGCCGCCTGTGGCCTCGATCTCCGCGCCCACGGCAACGTGTTCTTCCACGAGCACACGAATGACCCCCGCCGATTCTGGCGGCTCGCGAAGGTCTGCCTTCTGCCATCGCTCGTCCCCGAGAATCAGCCACTCGTGGCAATCGAGGCGATGATCAACGGCGTTCCCGTACTCGGATCCGACCGTGGCGGAATCCCCGAGACGCTCGGGAAGGCGGGAGCGATCCTCCCGATCCCCCCACACTTGACTCCTTCTTCGTTCTTGTTACCGACTTCAGACGAAATCGCTCCCTGGGTCGAGGCGATTCTCGAGCTCTGGGATTCGCCAGATGTCTATGAGCAGCGCAGCCATGAAGCGCTGATCGAGGCCCAGAGGTGGCGTCCCGACCTGCTGGAGCCGCGGTACGAGCGATTCTTCGCCACCGTGGGACGGAAGCGGGGCGAATGAAGAAGCTGGGGGCGTGCCTGGGCGCTAACCTTCCGGCCACTGCTGTGACCATATTCTCCGGCTCAGCGGACCGGCTGAAGCCGGGACTCCAACGACGATTCCGCACGTTCCTGTTGGAGTCCCGCCTTGAGGCGGAATCCGGCCCAGGTGAGCGGACCGGCTGAAGCCGGGACTCCATCACCGAGATTCGTCGGCCGTTCCTTCCAAACGCTGGTGAGTCAACTATAGGACGGCGATCGATGAGCCGGACGCGCACCCGGAACGATTTGACCGGGCTGCCGCAATTCCTAATAATACTCTGGACGCTCGCACGAATCGATCTATCGGAATCGTCCCATCAAAACATCTGGGCTCAGCTCGCAAGATGACGATGGTCGAATGGAGTGAACCGGCGAGCTGGATCCAGGTCGATCGTACGAGCAGGAAGGGGGCCGGAATGATTCCTCTGGGTCGTGATGAACCGCGGATCATCGGGCCGTTGCCGGGCCCTCGGGCCGCCGCGTGGCTGGAGCGCGATCGCCGGGTGATGTCGCCGTCGTACACGCGGACGTATCCCCTGGTGGTGCGTCGGGCGCTGGGGGCGATGGTGGAAGACATGGATGGCAACCGGTTCCTCGACTTCACGGCGGGGATCGCCGTGACGAACGTGGGGCACTCGCACCCTCGGGTGGTCGCGGCGATCCGCAAGCAATCGCGCCGGCTGATCCACATGTCCGGGACGGACTTCTACTACGCGCCGCAGATTCGCCTGGCGGAGCGGCTGGCCGCCCTGGCGCCGGGCCCGGAGCCGAAGCGGGTCTTCTTCACCAACAGTGGGGCCGAGTCGATCGAGGCCGCCTTGAAGCTGGCTCGGCATCATACGGGGCGCAACCGCGCGATGGCATTCATGAATGCCTTCCACGGACGGACCTACGGCGCGCTGTCTTTGAGCGGGTCGAAGCCCTTGCAACGCCGTGGCTTCTCGCCGCTGGTCCCCGACATCCATCATGCGCGCTACGGCGATCTCGACAGCGTCAGGGCCTTGCTGCGCACCATCTGCCCGCCCGAGGAGCTGGCGGCGATCTTCGTCGAGCCGATCCAGGGGGAGGGGGGATACATCGTCCCGCCCGACGATTTCCTGCCCGGCCTGCGCCGGCTCTGCGACGAGCACAAGGTCCTCCTCGTCTTCGACGAGATTCAGAGCGGCATCGGTCGGACCGGCAAGATGTTCGCCTCGGAGCATTGGGGCGTGGCCGGCGACATCGTCTGCCTGGCCAAGGGGATCGCCAACGGACTCCCGCTGGGGGCCATCGTCGCCCGGGCTTCGGTGATGGATTGGCCCAGCGGCAGCCACGCCTCGACGTTCGGCGGCAACCCGGTTGCCTGCGCCGCATCGCTGGCAACCCTGCGACTGGTCACACAGCGATACCGCGCCAACGCGGTCCGTCGCGGCCAGCAACTGATCGAGGGCCTCGAAGGTCTGGCCCACCGATATCCCTTCATCCGCGAGGTCCGCGGCAAGGGCTTGATGATCGGCGCGGAGATCCAGGATTTCGAAGGGAACGGCGAGCCGAATCCACGCCTCCGCGACTGGATCATCGACCTGTGTTTCCACCGCGGACTGCTTCTGCTCCCCTGCGGACCGAGCACCATCCGGTTTTGCCCGCCCTTGTGCTTGACCGCGAAGCAGGTCGAACTCGGGCTCAACCTGCTCGACGCCGCGATGGCGGCGGCCATGACCGAGGTCCATCGGATGGCGGACGAGCTGAGGGAGAGCGAGGCGAGGCGGAAGGTGGACGAGCACGCGCTGGAGGAGATCGCTTCGGAATCGGCGTGAGCGAACACCTTGGCGTTTCGACCGGCCGGCCGGCCGGGCGCATGGATCGAAGGCGGAGAAAGGGAGGATCACCGATGGGGCTCATGACGGAAGAGGTGGCCGCGTCGCCGTCGTTCGACTGGCGACGATGGCCGGAGACCGAATCGTTCGTCGACGCGATGATCGCGACGGCCCTCGACGGCAATGCCCTGGCGCGCGAGCTGGCCGAGCGGATGCCGTCCGAGACGGGGACGCGGTTCTCGGCGTGGGTCGATCACCTGGTGGTCGCCGACGAGGCCGGGCTCGCCGATCGGCTCGTCCGGCTCGGCTTCGAGCGGCAGGCGTTGACGTACGCGGTCGGCGTGCCGGTCTTCGGCCATCCGGGCGGGATCTTCCCGCGGATCGCGATCGCGGGCGGTTCCGAGGGGGCGTCGGGTGGCGTGCTGGAGGTCGCCATCAAGGTCGATTCGGTCGCGGCGTTCTCCCG
>JBKQHM010000816.1:0-13092 GCA_052148775.1 Isosphaeraceae bacterium
TCCGTGACGACGGTGGTGCCCGGCAACTGATCGCGGTAAGCGTCGCACCGAGAGCCACCGGGACGGATCTCGATGTGTCCAAAGGCCAAACCCGTTTCGAGTGACAAACGCCACCGCGCCAACTGCCAGGCCGCGTAAGAGTCGGCCTGCATGTCGCCCGGCGGTGGGTTATCTGGCTTAAGACGTGGGGATGGGCCTATGGGCCAGGAATCGGTCCTTTACTGAAGGCCCGCTCGCTTGGTGGCACTCGAGCGGGTACCAACCGCGCATCGCGAAGGAACGCCTGGACCTCTCGGGCCGGCCAGAGAGAGATGACTTCAGCGACCGGCGCGAAGGGCACGACGACCTTGAGAATAAACCGGTAGTGGGCCAGACTACCCGCCAGCACGAACAGGTGGAACAGCTCGTGGGGCCCGAAGATCCCCGCCCAAAGGGCGGGCCAGTGCAGCAGGTTGAGCACCGCCCCCACGCTATAAAACAGCCCGCCGACGACGATGGGCAGCAACGCACGTTGCGACACAACCTTCGCGATCTCGGAATAGCAGAGGACGGCGCCCCACCCCATCCCCAGGTAGAGGCCCGTCCCCAGCACGGGCGAAAAGTGTCGACCGGTCGCGATCATGATCGTGGCCGAAGCGGCAACGCCCCAGACCGTCGCCAGGGTCCACCTCCGCCATCGACTCCGCATCAGGGTCCAGGCGATCGGTGTGTAGCTCCCCGCGATCAGGGCGAAGATCCCGACGCCGTCCAGGCGCGCGAAGGCGGCGATCCCGGCGTGGGACAGTCGAACGCCGTGAAAGAGGGTACTGGCCGAATAGCAGAAGGCCAGGGTGAACCCATAGACGAGCAGGCTCAGCCGCTTCGCGGGGTCGCCGGCGCTGCGCCGCCAGAGCAGCCAGGTACCGGGGAACGCCAAGAGTAGGCCGGCGCAGTGCGTCCAACTGCTGACTGGCTCGCGCAAGTGGAGAAAGTCCATGCTTTGAGTTTAGGGCTGACCGTGTGTCAAATCAACAGGGCGCGCTTCCCTTCGCCCGAAGACAGGGCTTCGGTCGCGGCGAATTCGCGGAAAATCGGGCCGGCGACGCGTTCCGAGGGCCGGTGAGGGCTCCCGATCGGAGAGCCTGAAACCATTTGCATCTTGACATTCACTTGATGAATCACAAGTTATATTTTGGTATACAATTTGCATGAATAAATAGCGATTGCCGGCTCGTCGCCTTTTCAATCCATCTGAACGCGGGGTTGCCCGATGTCGTACGATAAAGTCCAAGCGGACCAGGAGTTCCGCCGCTGGAGCGAGGGCTATGACCGTTGCGTCCTGCAGCGGCTCCTGTTCGGGCCGTCGCACCGAGCGATCATCGAGCGAATCCGAGCTCGGTTCGTCGGCCGGCCCTTGTCGGTCCTCGACGTGGGTTGCGGTACCGGGGTCTTCGCCGCCCGGATCAGGGCGGCGGTGCCTCAGTCCAGGGTCTGGGGACTCGACCTTGTCTCGGCCATGCTGTCGCAAGGTCGAGTGCGCTGGCGGGCGGACCCGGAACACATCGCCGCGGTCCAGGGGGACAGCGAGCAACTCCCTTTCCCTGCCGGCGCGTTCGACGTGGTGACGTGCGCGAATAGCTTCCACCACTACCCGCATCAGGACCGTGCCGTCACCGAGATGTATCGTGTCCTCAAGCCTGGGGGGCGGTTGTTCCTGGTCGACGGCTGTCGCGATGGCCTCTGGGGATGGTTCATCTATGACATCTGCGTCGCCGGCGTGGAGGGGGATGTCCTGCACGCCTCGGCTCGCAGGGTTCGCGACCTGTTCGTCAGGGCCGGGTTCGTCGACGCGACCCAGAGAGTCCATCATGGCGTGGCCCCATTCCTCCTGACCGAGGGCGTGACTCGTTCGCGTGCGACGCCACGGCTCCGCTCGAGCCTTGAGGGAGCCGCACATCACCGGATCCGAGTCGGAGACCTCGAATGAAGATCCTGGCGGCCGCAGTACAGATGCCGACCGAATTGGTGCAGTGCGCCAAGAACCTCGAGTGCGCCGACGTCTTCCTGAGAGAAGCGAGTCAGGCTGGGGCCGAGCTGGCGGTCCTGCCCGAGATGTTCAACACCGGCTACGGCCTTCTCCCCGACTACGCCCCCCACGCCGAGGGGACCGACGGGCCAACACTGCGGTACCTTTGTGGTCGCAGCCGCCAGTGGCGGATGGGGATCGTGGCCGGGTTCGTCGAGCGAGGTCACCGGCAATTCTACGACGCGATGGCCGTCTGCCTGCCCGACGGTTCGGTCCAGATCTATCGCAAGCGGCACCTGGTCTTCTGGGAGCGGTTCCGCTTCCGCCCCGGGCGACGCCCGCTCGTCGTCGCGACGCCTTGGGGCCGGATCGGCCTGGCCATCTGCGCCGACATGATTTATCGCGATGTCTGGGACGACTATCGCGGTCGGATCGACCTGGCAGTGATCGCGTCGGCCTGGCCCGACTTCGCCTGCCGCCACAGCGGGCGCAAGCACTGGCTCTTCGGTCACATCGGTCCCTTGGCGGCCGAGATCCCGATCAAGGTCGCACGAGACCTGGGTGTTCCCGTCATCTTCGCCAATCAGTGCGGCGCGACCCGCACGACGATCCCGATACTCGGCCTGCGGCTGACCCAGCAGATCGACGATCGCTTCGCCGGTCGTAGCTGCATCTGCGACGGGCGACACACTCCCCCGGTCATCGCGGGGATCGAGGCACAGCTCGTCCTTTCCGAGGTTACGGTCCACAATCCCGGAGGGTTCCGCTCATGCGGTTCTATGTCTCCGTCGGTCCCCGCAGCATCCTTTTCCGTGCCGGCATGATCTCGACCGGCCTGATGGGGTCCCTGTCCTACTGGTGGACGAACCGACATCGCCAGGCGATCGCGATGCCGCAATCGTTGCCCAAGGCCATGACAGATGGTCAAGCACTCGATGACTTGTCAGTCCGACACGCCCGACACCAGGAAAGACCGATGGCGGCTGGGAGGTGATCGTTGACCGATTCGCGCGACGTCTCGACAGATCGCGGGTCGAATGGGCCCTTACGAATCTGGGGGTCGCGCCGGCGTTGGCTTTACCGGACTGTCGATGGTCGCCCTGACCAGCCGCAGTCCAAATCCGTACCCCTCGAACGGGAGCGAGTGGCCCATGCGACGGGAATCCATCTCATGAACATCGACGCTGAGTCGGAAATTGAGCTTGCGCGAATCCGCGGAACGTGTGTGGAACTGGGCGCCGATGAGGAGATGACCGATCTTGTCCTGGCATCGCACCGCCACGATCGCACCCTCATCGACGTCATGCTGAGCGATGGTAGCGACCTGCGCGACTACGTACGACACAGGCTGGCGATCTGGGATGCGATTTTCAACACACTTGAGGAGCCGTCGCCGGATCGATCTCCGGACCGCGGTTGGTTGTAAGCCGAGCGTCCTCGACGGTTCAGTTGTGCAAATTTCCCGCACATCCGGTTGTCGGGGAACACCGTGCCCTCGGGCGGCTGACGCGGGGGCAAGGGGTGCCGTGCCGAGCGAATCGACCCCAGGGCTTACGCACCAGTTTTTCCCTCGATTTCCAGGGTTTTTTGTGTAAAGTCACGAATTATAATATGATTTATATTGATTTGCGTATTCTTGATTGTTCGATAAAGTCCGAAAACTCGGTCGCTCTCCCTCAATAACAGCAGATTTTGATCGAACTCATCGCAACCCATATCGTCCAGGCTGCCTATTCTGGTGGGTAAGCCCTGGGTTATCCGACACGATCGAGCAATCGCTGCTCTACTACGCCGAAGATCGCGGTTATCCGGGCCCGCCAAAGAGTTGAGGGCGTGCCCGGCCCCGGTGGGCTCCGCGGGTCCTCGGGATGACGGAATCCCCGGTGGCTCGTCCGGGCGATCGGTCACCCCATCTCGCATCCAGCCGGCGATCGGCCGATGTCGCCGAGGTTGCAACCCTCCGCGCCCTCCATCATCGGGCCAGGCGGCCCGAAGCTCCCGACGACACCGGTCTCCCCGTCGTGCCCCCGCGCGTTCGCGACGAAGGCTGCGGCGCCGGCACCGAGGGATTCGAGGAGTTCCCGCGCCGCCTCGCGGACTCGCAGGGCAGGGTCTCCCAGGGCCTCTATCAGGACGGCGCCCGCGATAGTGTTACCCGATTCCGCGGAGAGCAGTGAGCCTGCGGCGATCAGACGTACGCGCGCGTTCGGATCGGCGACCAGGCGTTGCATCACCTCGAGCACCGCGCCGGCCGGGGCCAGCCTGAGAGCCATCGCCGCGTTCATCCGCAAACCGTCGTTGGCGTCGGCCGTACACGCGATGAGCATTGGGATGGCCTTGGCGGGGATGGCGTCGAGCCGGGCCAGGGCGTGCGCGCAGTTCGCCCGGACCTGGCTCACAGGATCATCCAACGCCTCGACCAGGGCGGGGATGGCGTGTTCCGAGATGGCCGTCGCGTTCATCCAGCCCGCCGAGGCCACGGTTCGGACATCGACGCTGGCATCCTTGAGGCCGACCGCGAACGCTTCCGCTGTCTCGGGCGGTTGGATCTTGGCAATCGCACGCATGGCCTGCTCGCGTACGCCCACGACCCCGCTGCGAACAAGCTGGAGCAAGGGCCCGCCCGCGGCCGTGGCCGCGGTGCCGAGCTTGCCCAGGGCCAGCGCGGCGTAGACCTGGACCCAGTCGCTGTCATCTTCGATCAGTCGGCGGCACAAGCCCGCGATCACGGCCGGGGTGCCGCCCGCCAGGTTGGGCAGCACCTTGGTCACCTCGACCTTGACCTGGTCATTCGGGTCGTCGAGGAGTCGCATCAGGACATCCAGGATGGCTTCGCTGGGCTGGCTCGATTGGCCAAGGGACTCGACGGCCGCGGTCCGTACCATGGGGTCGGGGTCCTGTAACCATGTCAGGACACGCTTGGCCGAAACCGGAGTCGGGCCGCCGATCGCGCCCAGGGCACGGATGGCCTCGCTGCGGACCCCTCCATCCTCGTCCCAAGTCATCGCCTCGAGTGCGGGCCGGGCGCCGGCCGCAGTCCCGCCCATCTTGCCGAGCGCCGCGGCCGCGGTGCGGCGTACCTCGGGGCTGAGGTGTATCAGGGAACGCATCAGGGCCGGGATCGCCCCGTCGGCCGACTCACCCATCTCGCCCAGGGCCTCCGCCGCCAGGGCGCGGATGCCGTTGTCCTGATCCCGCAGGGCGCGCATCAGGCCGGGAACGGCGGCTTCCGCCGCCGATTCGCCGATCTTGCCCAGCGCCTCCACGGCCTTGGCACGCACCCGGTCGTTGTCGTCCGTCATCGCCTCGATCAGGGCCGGGGCGGCCTCCTCGGCCCCCGCACCGATGGTGCCGAGGGCTTCGGCCGTGTAGGCGCGTACGATGTTATCCGGACTGGTCAGCCCCTGAACCAGGGCGACGGTGGCCGCCTGGTTCAAAGGCCCGACCTGGGCGATCGCCTCGGCTGCCGCCGTTCGCACCGACTCCTGCCTGTCCTGCAAGAGCGGGACCAGCGCCGGGATTGCCGGGGACGCCGCCTTCTTCATCGCCCCCAGCGCCCGCGCCGACGACTCCTTGATCGGAGCACTTGCATCATTCAGCAGCTCGACCAGCGCGGCCACCGTTGACTCCACGTCGCCTCCGATCTGGCCGAGGGCCTGGGCGGCCTCACACCGAACCATCTCGTCCGCCTCCTTCAACATGCGGATCAGTCCCTCAGCGAGGGCCGCCGCCGGGAGTCCGATGCGGCCCAGTGCCCGGGCGCCCTGGATCCGCACCGCGGCCGAATCGTCGGTCAAGACGGGTTCCAGTATCGACACCACCAACTCGATCGGGTCGCGGTGCGGTATCATCGGGCCACGCTTTCTCCATCCGGAGAGCCATGCGATCGCCCGGCGCTTCCTCCCGAGGACCCGACCGAGCCCCCGCCGGCCGCGGGCGGATTTCGGACGTGGGCTCCCCAGGAGCCCTAGCGCTTCGACCACGCTCTGCCGCACAAGCTCACTGGGGTCGCCGAGGAGCGTGGCCAACGACGGGACCGACTCCCGTGCTCGGAGAT
Source organism: Isosphaeraceae bacterium (assembly GCA_052148775.1). Taxonomy (GTDB): domain Bacteria; phylum Planctomycetota; class Planctomycetia; order Isosphaerales; family Isosphaeraceae; genus CAVZRC01. The sequence goes on from JBKQHM010000816.1 coordinate 6,063, forward strand.
GGCCGAGAGCGGCGGCGACAATCGCCCGCACGTGCTCGTGCGGGTCATCAAGATGACGGATCAGGGCCGGGATGATCGAGGGGCCGATCGTCTCCAGGATCAATGGCAGTTGGTCCCGTTGCTCCTTGGTCAGCGATGGGACCAGGCGCAGCGAGCCCAGCAACGGGCGGATCGCCAGGGAGCCGTAAGTGGCCAGCGCGTTTCGAGCCCGCTCGTGGATCGACTCGTGGGGACTCCAGAAATCGGCGATGGTCTCCGCCAGCAGCTTCCCCTGCCGCAGAGAGGCGAAGATCTGATGGAGCAAGACCAGGGTGAAGAACCCCTTGAACGCGATCAGGAGCGTCGAGGCCGGCCATGCGGCCGGGCGAACGATCGCGGCGCCCAGGATATGGTGCGACTTGACCAGATCCAGCACGTCGATGATGCCGAGGACCTTCGCGAGCGCATAGGCCAGGAAGTCGGCGTAATTCGGCTCCCTTCGCTCGACCGCGATCTGATACCATCCTCCGCCGATCGTCTCGAAGAGACCCTGGTTGAGCAGCGCGAAGCCGCCGATCGAAGCGACCGTGGCGGATATCAGTAGGGGGATCTGGACCTGCTTGCCGTACCGCCCGAGGTCCCTTGCCAGGGCCTGGCCTTTCAGCGGGTTATGGACGGCCTTGTGACCCCTTTCGACCTCATTCCGCTCCAGGTCGATGAACATGTAAGCCAGACAGGCGATCATCCCCATGAACAAGGGTGCCAGGCCGCAAATGACCTTGAGGCCCGACCACGGTCCAGCGGCCAGCCCGCCCACCATCAGGAAGCCGAACGCGATCGCCAGGAAGAGCGGCCACGAAGCCCACGCGAGCAGACGTTCCCAGGACCGGAAACCCGTCCGGATACATCCTCTCACCGCCAGGCCGACGCCTCGCAAGACCCATCCAACCAGGCCGGCCTGGTAAAGGACGCCGGCCGACAGGATGATCACGGCCAGCGTCGTCAGCAGCAGGTACGACGGATCCGCTCGTTCCAGCCCGGCGAACCAGGGACTATTCATGAACATTGTCTCTCGCCACGAACGGCCCGTCCCATTTCCGGGAGGTGGTCCTCGGCATTGACCGTTCTTGCGGGTCGCGTTGGCCGAGGATTGCCTTCTCGGGGCGATCGATCGCAGAAGGGTGTTTACTGGGATTGGCTCTTATTGCCCGGGGTGTTGCGTGGCCCGACGGAAGGATCGCCTGGCGAACGCCAGGACCGTCCAGCCACTCAGCATCCCAAGGATATAGACCGCGACGGTCACGATGGCGACGGGTTGCGAGAGATTCCAGGTCAGGAAATTGACCGTGACCACCTCCCGGTTCTGAATGGCGAAGATGCCGATCGTCACCAGGAATGCCAGGAAGACAAGAGCCTGGATGTATCGCATGGCGGGCCTCTTCTGTAAAAGCTCGACCTCAGATTTCCACTACTTCTTGGCCACGGTGATTTTCACCTCGTTCGTCGCGTCGGCTCCCTTGGTCGGGTGTCCCGTCACCTTGACGGTGAAGTCGCCCAGCGAAGCGTCGTCCGTGGCCTTGACCTGGACTTTCGCCTCGGCGTCGCCGTGCATGATGACCGGGTTGGCCGAGTCGAGCGTCACGCCCTTGGGACCGTCGGCAAACTTGAGGGTGACATCCTCGTCGAAGTTCTTGCCGCGTTCGATGCCGATCCGAACTTCGACGGCTCCGCCCTGCTTCAGCGTGGTTGACAGGTGAGGCACGCTCAGGTTGAAGGTCTTGTCGGCCTCGCCGTAGGTGGGTTGACCGTGGGGGGGGTTGGTGACCCCTGGGCCTCCCGGGACGGCCTGGTTGCATCCGGAACCGGCAAGCATCGCGATCGTCAGTAAACCAGCGAATGAACCCTTCATGGGAGATTTCCTCTCGATGAACCCGTCTCACGGTTGCCGAAGCCGCACGAGATCAACACGATCCCCTTGAAGAACGGCGTCCGGAAATGTTGAAAAAGGAGGTGGAAGACCGACCTCGCGAATCGTTTCGGGCGACTCCCCTGGTCATTTCTTCCACCCCGGGCCCCGCGCAACCGCTCCGGCTCCGGAGAGCCGAGGCCGGCAGCCCCGGCGGCTTTACGCTTTAGAATCACTTGAAAATTCGTTGATTTCTTTCTCTGCCCGGTCTTTCTCGTAGCCGTATTTCTTCTGGATGAGCCTGGAGAGCTGGTCGCGCTTTCCGCTGAAGGTCGTCAGGTCGGCGTCTGTCAGTTTGCCCCACTTTACTTTCACCTTGTCCGTGAAATGCTTCCAGTCGCCGGCGATTTCATACCAGATCATGACGTAGATCCCCTGGAAAACGCGACGTGCCTCAGAAGCCTCGGGGGATATACCCCGCGACCACGAGTATCAGCAAGATCACTAGGAGCAGCCCTACGCCGCCGCTGGGACCGTAGCCCCAGTTCCGGCTGTAGCGCCAGGTTGGCAAGCCGCCCATCAGCAACACGATGACAACGATCAGCAAGATCAGGCCCATGGATGACTCCTCATGACAGTCGCGCGGTTCGTGGAGTTCGCCGCGGTGAACGATGTGTTCATCGAGGCCACTCCACTGGGACTTGTCGTCTCGGGACCGTCTCGCGCCTCCACGAACAAAAAAGCCGACGTGGCCGATCACGGTGAAGTGTTCGGCCACGTCGGCTTACTCGTCGACAAGCCCCCCGGCCCGGCCGGGTTGCCCTTCATCTAGTCGTCCGACGACATCGAAAAATCAAATTGTGCTTGAACCTATAACAGATTCAAGCTATAGGACTATTACACTCTTTATCATACCGACCATGGCCGGAATAGCAAGTCAAATGTCTTGCGCTTTTGCATAACGGTCTCACGACGCCGGGGAATTCCCACTGGTTTGGTACGCGGATTGCAGCTTACCAGCCATAACTCTAACTCGGGAGCCCTTATGTCATCCCTCAGTCACTGCCAACAATGCGGCCGCAGGCTCCGGGACGTGATCTTTTGTCCTCTGTGTCGGCGAGGCCTGTGTTGTTGCGGCTGCCTGGATGAGCACATCGCGCATCACCCGGTCCCGACCGCGACACTGGTCGGCAAGGAAAAACCGCCGCAGAGAGTGCGGCTTTCCCCGATGGTCTGGAGATCTGGGTTGAGTGAACGTCCGGGAGCTTGGCGAGCGCGTCCGTTCCCTTCAAGGAAGCCGCGAGGTCAATGAAGTTCCTCGAGCGAGCAGCGCCCGCAATGCGTCCAGGCTCGCCGGCTTGACCAGGTGGGCGTCGAAGTCTGCTTGCCGGGAGCGAAGCTTGTCTGCTTCCTGACCATAACCCGTCACGGCCACGATGAGCGCGTCGCGGAGCCCGAGGTCGTTGCGGAGGTGTTGGGCGACTTCCAGCCCACTCATCTCCGGCATGCTGATGTCGCAGAGAACGATCTCCGGCGGATTCAACCGGGCCAGATCCAGGGCAGCCGGGCCGTCGTAGGCGGCTTGCGCCGCATGGCCAAGGACGCGGAGCAGCATCGCCATGGTGTCGGCCGCATCCCTGTTATCATCGATGACCAGGATGCGTCGAGAGGAACCTCGGGGGGCTGCGTCCAGGACACTTGCCGCGCTGGTGGTCTGCGGCAGTCCTGTCCGTGAGAGCGGCAGTCGCACCACGAACTCGCTACCATGACCGAGACCCTCGCTCATCGCTTGCACGTGACCCCCGTGCAACTCGATCATGGTCCGTACCAGGCTCAGGCCGATGCCCAAGCCACCCTCGGAACGATTCTCATTGCCTCGCACCTGGGTGAACAGGTCGAAGACGGTCGGCAGCATGGCCTGCGCAATCCCGATTCCTGTATCGCGCACCCGGAGGATCGCCTGATCGCCGTTGGCTTCGAGGGACAGCTCGATGCTTCCACCCTCTTCCGTATACTTCGCACTGTTGTTCAGGAGGTTTGACACGACCTGGGCCAATCGGGTCAGGTCCCCGTCCACCTCGGTCGCTCGCTCGGGGAGCGCGAGTTCCAGATGGTGTTTCCTCATGTCGATGAGAGGACGACTCGTCTCGACGGCCCGCGCCACCACCATCCTCAGGTCCACGACCTCCTTTTTGAGTTGGACCTTGCCCTGTCTGACTCGGGAGACGTCGACCAGGTCGTCAATCAGCCGTGTCATCTGCTGGACTTGACGTTCGAGAACCTCTGCGGCCGGACCGAGCTCGGGATCGGCCAGACTCTTGAGACGGACCAGTTGCATGGCATTGCTGATCGTGGCGAGCGGGCTACGGAGCTCGTGCCCCACCACCGCGAAGAACTCATCCTTGAGGCGGTCGGCCTCACGGAGCGCGCGGTTGAGTTCCGCATTCTCCACGACCAAGGCGACCTGTTGAGCGAGCTCTCCGGCCAGGCGCAGCTCCTCCTCGGTATGGTGGTGTCCCGAGATCTCGGCATCGATGGCCGTGAAACCACCCAGCCTTTGCTGGAGGGTCATACGTCGGGAGCTGATGGACTCCTGGTGTGGCCGTCCCTCGTCATCGGTGAGTAGGACCGCAGGGTCGGCGCCGTGGGCGAAGGCTTCCAGCCGCTCTCGCCGGAGGACCGGGGCCAGCAGGCCGGCGTGTACGGGCGGCAGGAGTTCGATGGCCGATGGTGCCGGCAATGGCGTGGTTCCGTTTCGACCAGGGCCCGGGCCTGGCACGCGAGATTCCGATAAGGACATCTGTCCCTCCTTCTTCTTGGTGCGCCTGAGCGATTTTTGACCAGTGAGCACATTCGTGAAAGTGTCATTTGGAGCGAGCCTTTTGCCCATCAAACACATACGTCGCTATAACCTCCTGATCCAGAGCAGGCTGACGCCGGAGGTTGGGGAACTTCCGGCTCATTCTGATCATGCACGGAATGGCGAAGGCCCCGGCTCGTCGTTCCACGTCGAGGAGGGTTGCAGGGCACGAGCGAACCGGACCTTCGCCACGATCTTCCTATTCGTTCGATTGCGCGTGCGCATTCGCCGAGTGCTTCTGAGCGAGCCTACCGTGCCGGTGTGCGGCCTGGGAGTGCTTCTTGGCCGGCTCGTGCTCGCCCATCTCGTGATGGTGGGCCGCTTCCAGGTGATGATGCGAGGCGGCCGCGTGATGGGCGGCGGCCTTGTGATGGAGTTGGGATGCCGTGTGCTTGTTGGCTGTTGCCATGGTTCGGTTCTCCTTCCAAGAGTGATTGGGGCCAGGTGCGTCCTCTCCTCGTGAGGACATCAATCGTCGATTGGGCGGAAGTCGTCTTCACCGATCGTCACCATCGCAGCGATCTCATCAGATCCGCAACGCCGCCCGGCGGCCGCTCATGAGCCGCACGAGCGCGATCAGCACGCAGGCGCCGATGTAGGCGACACCGATGCTGCCCCAGAACTGGGCTGAACTCTCGACGAAGAAGCCCACGAGCAGTCCGCCAAGAAATGAGCCGATGAGCCCCACGATGATATCGCCGAAGGCGCCGTATCCGCTGCCCTTCATGACCAGGCCGGCCAGCCAGCCTGCGATCAGGCCGACGTCCCGCCAGGAAACGACCCCGCCCGGTGTGAGCACGATCGCCGCATACAATCGGACCCATCACCATCCTCCTTCTTCTCTCCGTGGGAGCCATGGTCATCGCTTCTTCTCGGCGAAGCCTGAAACGGACGACGCAAATAAAAAAAACCGACGTGGAGGAACACCTTGAGGCGTTCGACCACGTCGGCTTACTCGTCAATGAGCCCTCCGGCCAGGCCGGATTGCCCTTCATCTAGTCGTCCGACGACCTTCCGTCATATTTTTATTTTGAGGGAGCCGACTACCAGCTCAACTCGGTCGGCCCCCAATTCCTCCTCATTGTGCCGCGCGGCGCGGAAATAGCAAGAGGGTTCAAGTCTTTTTGGCATGAAGGCCCCCTGATAGCCGGAGGCCGGACGATCGACTCAGGCTTGACCTCAGTGCCCGACGGGGAAATGGCATCTCCCAAATCAAGAGCGCCCGGATAAGAATCCTGGCTGACCGGCTGAAGCCTGGGAGTAGCTCTGACTCATCTCATCGTCGCGCATCTCGACCACAATGCGAACCCGGCGCATCATGCGGCCACCCCGGGCTCCGGCCGGAATTCGTCCCGAGAACGGGCGGTCCCAGCGGCGCAGGCCGCTGATGAGAACAAGAGTCATTGTTGAGGATTCTGGAACCGAAGCGGAACTGACGCAGTTGGTGATGTTGTTGGAATCGAGTGTCGCCGCAGCATTAGACGACAGATGTCATCTGATTTCATGATGGTGCACATCGCTCCGAGAGCGAGGTTGCCGCCTCGGCTATGGTCATGTATTAATGACAACGCATGGAAAGTGCAGAGAATGACGGGCGATTGAGGGCAGGAGATTGAAGAATGACAGGAAAATCGGGGAGCTCAGAAAGTGCCTGGCCCCCTAGTCTTGTGTGAGAAAACGACGTAAACCATTGCAGTATAAGCAAATAAAAAAGCCCGGCCCCCCACGAAGGTTGAGGGCCATTGTCCTATCCTCTTTGGAACATGGCCTTTAGGAGATGCATTGAGGCCTCGTGCAGGGAATATGCAGGCTTACAGGATAGAAAACCATGCGAACCGGTGGTAAGCCATGATACCGGAAACAATAACAAAACCTGGTACGTCCAAATTAGCGGCAATCAGGTCCGTCTGTCCGAGGGCAAGGCGGAGGCCAAGCAGAAAGAGCTGACGCTGATGGACCAGCAGGCCTGCGAAGGATTCTTCGCTGCAAGATTGCGTGGACCATCACCTGCCGACTCTGGTTCCAAAGGCGCGTGGCATCACGGAGCAGACGGCCTATCAATGCGTTGATGAGGCACGTGAGAAAGACGATGGTCGGCACGCTGACCAAACGGCATGGTGGTCTGTTCCAAATAGGGCGGTCCGGACGTAGAAAGGACATGAACTCGAAATTGTACTACAATCGATCTGACGACCCGGAGCGGGACACTCCTGAGCCCTGTGCCCTGCTACTCACATCAGTGGGCGGTCAGCAACACCATGATGCGTTTGATGATAAACGTCATC
>JBKQHM010000817.1:0-4269 GCA_052148775.1 Isosphaeraceae bacterium
TTTGTAGAAAAACGGGAGATGGTCATCTTGTCAAGAGGGCACCACCAAATTCCCCTCATGAGCCAAAGCCGTAATAACCGATCCCGCCGTAGTAGTAGCCGTTGCCGCCGAGATAATAGCCGCCGTGATGAGTACCGCCCGAATGAGTGCCCCCGGAATGCGTACCGCCAGTGTACCCGCCGCTACTGTGCCCGCCGCCGCTGCTGTGCCCGCCCCCGCCGCCGTGTCCACCTCCTCCTCCGCCACCTCCACCGCCATGGCCGAACGCGAGAGGTCCAGGCATCACCCAGGCCCCGAGGGCCAGGACCGAGGCCAGGATCGGAAGCCGCGCGCCGCGTCGCATTGATAAAAACATCGACGTGCTCCTTTTTGCACCCATCGCCCAGGTTTTCGGACACCAGGCCCCGGCCGGGAGACCTCGTCGGGCTCTCACACCTCCCGATATCCTGGATACGATGCCGGCGCCTGCGATGGGCCACGGCCGGTTTCGTTTTCTCGATTTTCCTCCCTCGACGCATTCCTCGGCCCGACTCGGCCGCGGGCGGACGGGTCTTGGTACGCCGTCACTTCTCTGGCATGATCGTGGTTCTGTCATTCCGCAAACCGGGGCCGGTCCTCGCGTTTCTCCTCGTGCGAAGGCGGAAACCGACGAATCCCCGGCCGACTCTGATGGAGTTCCGGGATCATCCCCGGGACGGGGTCGGGATCCGTGTCACCTGCAACAGGGAACGATCGATGAACAGAAACTCGAAGCTTCCGCGACATTTCCGGACGGTCCTGGCCGCTGCGTTCCTGCCGGCGTTCCTGGCCGCCCAACCCCCGGCCGCAAAGGCCGATGTGAAGCTGCCTTCCATCTTCGGCAGCCACATGGTTTTGCAGCGCGATCAGAAGGATAAGGTCTGGGGATGGGCCGACCCCGGCGAGGAGGTCACGGTCCAGATCGCCGACCAGAGCAAGACCGCCAAGGCCGGCCCCGACGGCGCCTGGAACGTCCTACTGGACCCGATGCCGGCCGGCGGCCCGCACACGATGACAGTCAAGGGCAAGAACACCGTGACGTTCGAGGACGTGCTCCTCGGCGAGGTCTGGATCTGCTCGGGTCAGTCGAACATGCAGTGGGGGCTCGGTTCGGCCTATGACGGCGACCTCGCGATCCGGGCGGCGAACCATCCGGGCATCCGCCTGATCACGGTGCCCAATCTCGGGACCCAGGAGCCTCAGAAGGACTTCCGCGGGAAATGGACGACATGCCGGCCGGATACGGTCGGCGGCTTCTCCGCGGTCGGTTACTTCTTCGGACGACAGTTGCACGAGACGCTCGGCGTGCCCGTCGGCCTGATCAATGACTCTTGGGGCGGATCGGCCTGCGAGGCTTGGATCCGCCGCGACATCCTGGCCGCCGATGCCAAGTATGCTCCCCTGCTCAAGCGATGGGAGCAGATCGAGAAGGAGTATCCCCGGGCCAAGGCCGAGTACGATTCTCACCAGTCGGAGCGCAAACTGGCAGCCGCCAAGGCCAAGGCCGAGGGCAAGCAGTCGGCCCGCCGGCCCCCGAACCCCGAAGACCAGATGCGCGGCAATTACCGGCCCGGGAACATCTATAACGGCGTCCTCAAGCCGACGATCGGCTTCGGAATCCGGGGGGCCATCTGGTACCAGGGCGAGTCGAACGCCAGCCGGGCCTATCAATACCGCGATCTGTTCCCGCTCATGATCAAGAGCTGGCGCGACGAATGGGGCGTGGGCGATTTCCCCTTCTACTGGGTCCAGCTCGCCGACTTCCTGGGGGAGAAGCCCGAGCCCGCGGAGAGCGCCTGGGCCGAGCTGCGCGAGGCCCAGACCATGACCATGGGCCGGCTGCCCAACACCGGCGAGGCCGTGATCATCGACATCGGCGAGGGCCGTGACATCCACCCGAGGAACAAGCTGGAAGTCGGACTGAGGCTTGCGCGATGGGCGCTGGCCCGCGACTACGGCGTCCATGTCGCCTTTCAGAGTCCGACCTTTAAGTCCATGGAGAAGCAAGGCAACAAGCTGGTCCTCACCTTCGACCATGTCGGGAACGGGCTCCACGCATTCGACGTGATGGAAGCGCGCGGCTTCGCCGTCGCCGGGAGCGACCGCAAGTTCTACTGGGCCAAGGCACAGGTGACCGGCTCGAACAAGGTCGAGGTCTGGTCGGACAAGGTCGCCGAGCCCGTCGCCGTCCGCTATGCCTGGGCCGACAACCCGGTATGCAACCTCTACAGCTCCGAGGGCCTGCCCGCGACCCCGTTCCGCACCGACGACTGGTCCGGGGTGACGATCAACAACAACTGAAAAAAGGGATCGATCACGAGGATGCCCGCGGTGGATCGGCCCGGGCATCCGCAACCCCGCCGCGATCATTCCCAGCGCTGGAGCGAGTGCCGGCGACCCGGTCGAGGAAACCCGCAAACCCGCGGACACTGCCGGCACATGCTGGGAATCACCGGCAGGATCCTGCATAATGACCCGGTGTTAAACCTTGGTTGGACGCGTGCGGGCTGATCGGAGCAAACCGAACCTCGGGAGGAGCCGGAGCGATGTCGAAGTCAGATCTGAGTCGCCGCCAGTTCATGGGCCGTTCCCTGGCGGCTGCCGGCGTGGGGGCGACCTTTGCCATCGGCGGGACCAAGTCGTCGGGGCGGGTCATCGGGGCCAACGACACAGTCCGAATCGCCGTGGCCGGCCTCAACGGCCGTGGGAGCGCCCACGTGGACGAATTCGCCCCGATGCCGGGCGTGCAGATCGTTTACCTGGTCGATCCCGACACCAAGACTTACGCGAAGCGCCTCAAGCAGGTCGAGCAACGGATGCAAAAAGCAGGCAAGCCGCTGGGTACGCTGCCGGCTACCGAGAAAGACATCCGCCGCGTGCTCGACAACAAGTCGGTCGACGCGATCTCGGTCGCGACGCCCAACCACTGGCACGCGCTGATGACGATCTGGGCCTGCCAGGCGGGCAAGGACGTCTACGTCGAGAAGCCGTGCAGCCACAACGTCCACGAGGGACGGATCGCCGTCGAGGCCGCCCGGAAATACAACCGGATCGTCCAGCACGGCACCCAGAGCCGATCCGATCGTCGATGGGCCGAGGCCGTCCTCGCGATCCAGTCGGGCCAGCTCGGCAAGTTGCTCGTCTCGCGGGCCCTGTGCTACAAGCCCCGAAAAAGCATCGGGTTCAAGCCGATCGCCGAGCCGCCCCAGAACCTCGATTTCGACATCTGGCTCGGCCCCGCGCCCAAGCAGCCGTATCACGCCAACCTGGTCCATTACGAGTGGCACTGGTTCTGGGACTTCGGCAACGGCGACATCGGTAACCAGGGCGTCCATCAGATGGATATCGCCCGATGGCTGATCCCGGCCTCCTCTTCCGGCGGCGCGACTTACCCCAAGACAGTGCTCAGCGTCGGAGGACGATTCGGTTACAAGGACCAGGGGCAGACGGCCAATACCCAGATCTCGGTGATGGACTTCGGCGACACCCAGCTCATCTTCGAGGTCCGTGGATTGCCGACGGCCCCGTTCCATGGCATGAAGAATGGGGTCGGAAACGTCGCCCATCTCGAAGCCGGCACGCTCGTGGACGGGAGGCAGTTCTATCCCAAGGGGGAGACCAAGCCGATCCCGCTCGACAAGGTCGTCAAGGTCGAGGCACATCGCGGCCCGGGCGACGGCCACTTCGGCAACTTCATCACCGCCGTGAGAAGCCGCAACACCGCGGACCTCAATGCCGACATCCTCGAAGGCCATTACTCCGCGGCGCTCTGCCACCTGGCGAATCTCTCCTACCGGCTCGGAAACGAGGTCCCGTTCAGCAAGTCGACCCTGGCCTTCGGCGGCGACAAGGCGGCCTGCGAGACGCTCGACAGCATGGAAGAACACCTCAAGGAGAACAAGGTCGCGCTCGACGGCCTGAACTATCGCCTCGGCCGCAAGCTGACCTTCGACGGGGCCACCGAGTCGTTCGTCGGCGATCCCGAGGCCAATCGGCTCCTGACGCGTCCCTACCGAGCGCCCTTCGTGGTGCCCGATCGGATCGCATAAACTCAGAGCTCGATCCAGTATCGGCAACGCCTCCCGGTGCCAGACGTGTCCCCGGGAGGCGTTCTGTTTGTTTCAACTCCACCGAATCGGGTAACACCGATTCTTGAGATCATCCGCGAGAGACAAAGTCGATCTTCTTTTGACAGGAGGAGTGATCGGGATGACCATCGGAAAGCTGAGAATTCCCGGCCTTTTTATATTC
>JBKQHM010000818.1:0-16671 GCA_052148775.1 Isosphaeraceae bacterium
GCCATGAGGGCCGCCTGCGCATCCGGGGGCACGGTATTCCAGAGGGCTTCAGGGATCGGAGGCGTGTGGCTCATACACAGTTATTACGACGTTGCTGTACAAAAGGTTCAGGGTGTGAGCGCCTACCTGGCCACTTACACACCCGGCGTGATCAGGGAGCTGCTGGTGTTCGTCCCTGTGCTCCTGCTGATCCTCTTCGGCATTACCTCGGTCGGGATAGGTGGGTATTACTTCCTTCGCATCCTGGGTTCCGCCTTCCGGGGCAAGCCGCATCAAACCTTCGGGCAACGGACGATCGCCGCGATTCAGGCCGGCAATCTCGGCTGGCTGGCGATCGTCTGCGGTCCCTTACTGGGGCTATTCCTGTTCGTTTGGTTGTTACCCATCCTATTATTCTCGCCCGGTCTTACGATCGTAGCCTTTGCGCAACAGCTTCTGCTCATGACCGGAATGGGCGCGGTCGCCGGGGCGATCGCGGGAGGGGTGTTCTGGGTCTGCTCGGCCCTGTTCCGGCCGGTCCGCAAGGCGGTGAACCGACTGCGTGGCGCCGGTGTCTGGGATCCAGACTTGGATGGGATGCCGTGAGTAGCGGCCTTCTCCGAAGCCGATCTTCCGAGCGAGGGGAAGCCGATGAGGCGGCACCTGATCCTCCTGGGCGATTCGATCTTCGACAACGCCGGTTACGTCCCCGGCGGACGACCGGCGGTCATCGACCAGGTGCGCAGCCGGCTACCCGCGGGCTGGGCGGCGACCCTGCTCGCGATCGACGGGAATGTCATCAACTACGTCCACCGGCAACTCAAGTCGCTGCCCGCCGATGCGACCCACCTGGTACTGAGCATCGGCGGAAATGACGTCCTGGCTCAGATCCCGATCCTTCGGGAGCGAGTGGCGACCGTCGGCGACGCCCTGCGTCTACTCCTGGCCAGCCGCACGCAATTCCAGGAAGACTACCAAAGTCTGATGGAGGCGATCCGGGATCTCGGCCTGCCGACCGCAGTCTGCACGATCTACAATCCTTGTTCCGACGACGATGCCTTCCAGCGCGCGGCCGTCGCCGCGCTCTGCCTTTACAACGATGCCATCATCGATCGTGCCCGTCACTTCAAGCTGCCCGTCATCGATCTCCGCGTCGTCTGTTCCAAGATCTCCGACTACGCGAACGAGATCGAGCCGTCGGCGGCGGGCGGTGCCAAGATCGCGGAGGCGATCTGCCGCCTCATCACGACTCATGATTTCGTACGGCTGGAGACCGTCCTGTTGCCGTGATCGTCAGGGAGTCGGGCGGCTCGGAGGGGTTGCGGGCGATCCACCGTTGCCTGCCGGCCGCTGAACCAAGCTCGACTTCATCAAGACCCAGCAATTCGGGTCGAGGACGACCGAGACGGGCGGCTTGTCGGCCTTGAGTTCGAAGCGATGCTGTCGCTCGGTCAGGTCGATCTTCTCGATCCGCAGCTCGGTCGAGCCCTCGGCGAGGACGCCGATCTCGATGGGGAGAAGGTAGGGTTCGCCCGGCTGGGCCTGGGTCAGCTCGATGTCGAGGCGATGCTCCGCCGGGCGATATTGCCAGATGCCGTTGACCTCGGGAGAGCCGGGCCGCTTGAGCCATTGCTCGAAGAACCAGCCGAGTTTCTGGCCCGATGCCTCTTCCATGACGTGCCGGAAGTCGTCGGTGGAGACGTTGCCGTCGCGATATCGTCGGTAGTAGTCGCGGATTCCGGACCAGAAGGTCTGGGTTCCGACCCGCGCCCGGAGCATGTGGAGCGTCCAGCCGCCCTTCTCATAAACCAGTCGATTGAGGACCTGGCGCATGTCGGCGAGGTTGTCGTGGAGGACGGCGAGCCGTGGGTTGCGCTTCTCGATGTTGAACACGCTCTCCCGGCTGCGTTTAAGGCCGGCCACGAAGGCGTCGCGGCCGCCGTCGTGCTCGAGGAACAACAGGGCGAAATACGTCGCGAAGCCCTCGCTGAGCCAGACGTCGTCCCAGTCGCGCTCGGTGACGGCGTCGCCGAACCACTGGTGCGCGACCTCGTGGGCGACGAGGTTATCCACGCCCCGGCCGGAGACCGAGCGCTCGCCGTAGAAGATCGCGCTAGCCACCTCCATCCCGCCGCTGATCCCCGCGGCCTGGACCCCGGCGAGCTTCTCATAGGGATAAGGGCCGATGTGCTCGGAGAAGAACTCGAGCACACGGCGCCCGGGATTCTCCAGGGCCGGGACCACGGCGGCGCGGTCCTGGTGGTACACCCAGGTCTCCAGTGGGATGCCCTTGACGGTCCCGGCGTGATGCGAGGTGAACTGAGCAACGCCCACCGCGTTCAGCCACGAGGCGATCGGGACCGACTCCTTCCAGTGCGTGAGCCGTCGTCCGTCGCCGAGGTCGGTCTCCTCTTCCAGCAGGCCGTTGGACACGACCTGATAGCGCGCGGGGGCCGTGACGATGACTTCGCTGGTCGCCTTGTCGTAAGGATGGTCGACCATCGGCAGCCATCGGCGCGCCTTGTCGGGCCAGTTGTCGCTGAAGAATGTCCGCTCGCCGTGGCGGTTCTTGCCGATCCTCAGGCCGGCGGAAGGGACGCCGCGATAGGCCACGGTGAACGTCCGGCGCTCGCCCGCCTTCGGCGGCGGATCGAGGGTGATGCGAAGCCGGTCGTCCTTGTGTTCGTAGGGTAAGACGACGTCCCGGGACTTCACGCTGGTGACCGTCATTCCCTTGCCCGATGCGGCCGACGACAGGTCGAGCGCGAACGCCTTCACCCCGTCCTGGAGGAACTGCACGTCGACAGTTGCCTCGCCCTCGATCTCGTCGGTCTCATCGCGGAGGTTCAACCGGAAGGTGTAATGGACCGCGTCGATGCCCGGTTGGCGCGGGTAGGTGTCGGCCGGGCTTGGGGATGCCGTCAGGATGATCGCGGCCAGCAGCATGGCGATTTGGAACCGCGATGTTCGGTCCGAGACGATCGTGCGTGATCCGTTGCGTTTCATGGATGCGGGACCTCGTTTCCGATAGGATTCGGGGCGGTGGAAATGCCTGGGGCAACACCGAGCGATCCGGTCTCGTCTTGGCTGGATGGTCTCACCAGAGCCGAGTGACCCCATAGGCGTCGAGGAAGACGTCGGCGGAAACCAGCGTCAACGTCTCGACAAGCGATGTCGCCACGATGAGCCGGTCGAAGGGGTCGTTGTGATGGAATGTCAAAGTGGTTAACGGCTCGATGTGCTTGGGCTCGATCGGCATTAGGTGAATGTCTTCCACGAGCAGGACGGCGGGGAAAAGCGTCCCGAAGGGCGCGGGTAGCGGTAACTTGCCGAGTCGATTCTTGAGGGCGATTTCCAGCAAGGAGATCGGCGATAACCACCGCTGGTTCGCCGGATCTTCGATCGCGGCTTTCGCAGTCGTGCTCAGCTTCGGATCGCCAGCCAGGAACCACAGCAGCGCATGGGTATCGAGCATGAGTCTCATTCCATGTACTCGCGGAGCTCTTCGAGCGGCTCGTCAAAGTCGTCGGGCACGACGAGCTGCCCTTTCAGGCGGCCGGCTTTCGGCACTCCCGTAACCGGCGGCCGGGGCCGGCTCGAGGTCAGCCAGAAGATCCCTCCGTGATCCGAGCGAATCTCAACCGCTTCTCCCGACTCGACGACTTCCAGCAAATCCGGCAAGCGTTGCTGGGCTTCCTCGACTGTGACCTGAATCATGGTTCATCCTCCCGTAATTCCAATCCGTATACCCTCCATCATGATCTTACCAGACGATACGCGGCAGTCTCCACCGCCGCCGAGCGATGACGGGGCAAGACCCGTTACGCGGACTTCAGGCTCAGGGATGCGACCCTCCGTTCCCCTGGGATTCAAGCGGCACGGGGAACGCTTGGAGCATCCCGCCGTGACCCACAAGCTTCTCGATCTCATCGAGCCCGCTCGGCAGGAAGTCGGTGAAGTTCTCGTAGCCCTTGTCGGTGATCACGATGACATCCTCGTAGCGGAGATAGATGTGCTCCTCCGGGACGCGCAAAGCCGGGTCGATCGAGAACACATGGCCAGGCTTGAGGACGCCGCCGGTATAGCGGCCGTCGTCGTGGACGGCCATGCCAACCGGGTGCGAGAAGACGCCGCCGCCGGTGTCGACCATCCGGTGCGCCGCGCGTTCGTAGATCGGCTTCGAGAACCGGGTGCGCCGGAAGACCTCCGCCATCGCGGCCTTGGCCTCGTCGCGGATCGCTCGCGGCGCGACGCCCGGCCGGATGCGCGTCAGGACGGCGTTGCGGTAGTCGAGCACGAACTGGAGCAGCTCCCGCTGCACGGCGCTGTACTTCCCGCTGACCGGCCAGACCCGCGCGATGTCGCTGGTATAATAGTGGTACTCGGGGGCGAAATCCATCAGGACGAGGTCACCTTCCTTCAGTTGTGACGTATTCCTGTAGTAGTGCATGTTCCAGATGTTGTCGGTGCCGGATGCCGTGATCGAGCGATAGCCCTCGAGGCGTGCACCACCGGTCAGGAAGACGTAGCGGGCGGCGGCGTCGAGCTGGAATTCGAAGACGCCCGGTCGCGTGCTCTTCATCGCTTCCATGAGCCCCCGTCCGGCGAGCTGCGAGGCGCGGCGGATCAGGGCGATCTCGCGAGGACTCTTCACGGCTCGGATCTCATCCAGGATCGGCGTGAGGTCGCGGACCTCGGCTTTCGGGAATCGCGAGCGGAGGAGCTGTACGAAGTGGGCCTCGCGAGACGGCCTGCCGTCCCAGGGGTCCGAGGCGATAGCCGCGTTCGCCGACCTCAGCTCGCCGCGACACTCGGCGTTCCGCTCGCCGGGCGCGAACGGCGTGTACAGGGTTGCAACGGAATCGCCGAGACGGCGCTGGAGGCCCTCGCCGCCCAGCTCATGCGTGCTCGCGACAGCCGACACGCCGGTCACGCGCTTCACCATCTCGGCGTCCTCGGCCGCGATAACCCTTCCCTCGGCGCTCTCCAGCCCGGCGTCGCGCGGCGGCAAGAAGAGGCTGGCCTTGCGATCCCTCCCGTCCAGGATCAGATAGGCGTGCGGCGTCTCGATCCCGCAGAGGTGGTAGAATTCGTTTGTTTGCCGCGGGACCAGGAAGCCGGTCGTCTTGGGAGCCCCCTGGATGATCGCGACGCCATGATTCCCGATCCGATCGAATACGGTATGCCAGCGGGCCCGGAATTCCTCGGGCGGGAAGTCCGACTGATACGGGGGCACCGTCTGGGCGAGCACGATGCATGGGAACGTCGCGATCAGGATCATCGGCCAGAAGAGACGCGGATTCATGTCAGGCCCCCCATCGGGTCGCGCAACGGCTTGGGTCAAAGTCGAAGGTCCGACCGGATCTCATAAAGATAATTCAAATGGCTTCCCTGTGAAGCGGATCGGGATTGTCTTCATGTCAATCACCCCTTGAACCTCGATCGGACGCTCCAGCGGCGGCCGCATCCTCGAGCCCTCGGCGAGTCGCAAACTCAACTTGCGGGCCCGGTCGTTCCACGTGAGGTCGATGCCCATCCAGTCTCCCTTGCGATAGCCGAACGAGATGCCGTCGTCCTCGTAGAGAAGGAAATGTCCGTCTGCGCCGGGATAGACTCGGAGCGTCAACGGGCCGTCCACTTTCTCCCCGGTGTACTGTCGGATCGGTCCCATCGGGAGGATCGTCCCGGCCCGGACGTACAAGGGGAGGGTCGCGAGGTCCACGGCTCGGGTGATCTCTCGACCACCTTCGAATGACTCTCCGGTCCAGAAGTCATACCAGTGACCTCGCGGAAGATAGAGCCGGTGTGTCGTCGCGCCTTTCTCGGTCACGGGCGCCACCAGGATGTTGGGACCCCAGAGGTACTCGTCGCCCCGGGCACGGCCCACCGGGTCGTCGGGGTCGTGTAGCCAGAGGGCGCGGATGATCGGAAGGCCCGTGACGCAGCACTCGCGGACGACGCTGTACAGGTAGGGCATCAACTGATATCGGAGTTCCAGATACTTCCGGCAGATCGGCTCGACCGCCGCGTTGTGCAGTTCTTCGACCCCGGGGTTCGCGGCATATCCGTAGTTGCGGATCTCGTTCGGACCCAGCTCGCCGGTGTTCCAGCCCCATGGGAGCCGGAGCTTCCACGTCCGGCCGTGCGATCGGAAGAGCGGGCAGAAGGCGCTGAACTGGAACCATCGGACGTAGAGTTCGCCCGTCAGGTCCCGGGTCGGCACGAAGCCGCCGGTGTCGGTGCCCCAGTAGGGGATGCCCGTCAGCGAGGTATTGATCGCCACCGGCACGTGCGTCTTCAAGGTCTCCCAGGCGGAATCGACGTCGCCCGACCAGAGGAAGGCCGCGTAGCGCTGCATGCCCGCGTACCCGTTGCGGTGCAGCGCGTAGGGACGCCGATCCGGCCGATCGAGCTGGGGACCCTCCCAGTACATCCGGATTCGCGACAGCCGGGATGCGGCGTCGAGCGGGTCGCCCTCGTCGGGCCACCAACCGTCCACACCGAGGGCGAACACCTTGCGATGCGCGTCCCAGTAGCTGTCGGCCTTTTCTTCGACGTCGTGTCCTGGAGAGGGGGGATCGCTCACGACCCCGCTCACAGACTTCGAGCGGATGACGACGTGCGGCACTACGTGGAAATGCATCGCGTGCAACTCGTCGAGCATCGCCTTAGGGTCAGGGAATACCGAAGGGTTGAAGGTGAAGGATCCGTGGCCGGTGTTCCAGCCCGAGGGACAGAAACCTGTTCCCAGGTAGATGAGCGCATCGCACGGGAGTTTCTTCTGGCGGAAGGTTTTTGCGATGGAGAGGATCTCCGCGCGGCTGGCCAGGGTGCGATGCGATTGCTGGTAGCCGAGCGCCCAGAGCGGCGGCATCTCCGGATGACCAGTGAGCCGGGCATAGGCGGCCATCACGCGCGCCGGCTCGCGCTCGGTCACGATGAAGAGGTCGATCGGCAAGGCGGAAGACGGGCCAGCCGGGGTGAACCGGCCCTCGGCGCCGGTCAAGTCGAAAGTGCCGGACGGCTGATGGACGAACATGGCCCAGCCCGACGTGCCGATCAGCCAGGGGATGGGGACTCGACCGCCGTGGGTCCGCAGGCGGTATCCGCCCTGACCGCTCCTCATCCGATCGGAGGTTCCACGGCGATCGAATTGCGGGCCGCCCTCGCCGAACCCCAGGACCGGGCCGTCACCCGGGTGGAACGTGAACGCACCCGTATCCTTATCGACGCGGACCTGCTGGATGAGTCGTCCGTCCGCCGCCTCGATGCGGATCGTGAGCGGATCGCCCGCGACGGTCAATTTCTTCCAGACGGTCCCGCGTGTTTTCGACTCGGCCTGACCCGGTCCAGTCATGTGGATGATCGGCGCGTGCCAGTCTTCCTGTGCCAGCGAGCCATCTTGGGGGATCGGCCGGGGGCGGCCGTCCTCCATCGGGGTCACGCTGATGCGGATGATCCCTTCGAGGATCGTGACAGCAACCTCGACCGGCTGGCCCGCGACGCGGAAAGGCGCGTCTGCAACGGACTCGGCGCTCGCGGCGAGGAGCGGGACGGCGCCCGAGGCGCTGAGACCTTTCAGGGCCGTCCTTCGTGAGATCGGCATGGCTGCCTCCAGGGCTTCACGGGCACGGGCGGGCTCGGCACAGGGAAAGCATCTTCAACCAGGGATCTCACGGATAACCCAGATCGGAAAGCTCGGTATTGTTTTCTCCACCCGTGTTATCCGAGTGATCCCCGGCTCATGATCCCGCCGGTCAGTTTCGGCCGGAGGTCGGCACATAAAACTTCCAGGTCGTTGTGTAGTCGGGAGTCAACGCCTGGTTGGTCAGCGAGGCGCGGATCATGTCGATCGGGATGGCGTTCTCCTTCAAGACGGCGTCGTGGAAGGCGCGGTCGGTCATCTTGCCGGATTCCACCAGCTCGCGATGCAGCGTCCTGAGCTGGAATCCGCCAAGCAAGTAGGCGGCCTGGTAGAGCGGGCCATACGAGGTGGTGAAGGAGCGGCGGACCTCCGCCGTGGCGTTGTCGCGCTCGTGGCCGACCCGCTCGACCAGGAAGTCGATGCACTCCTTGGGCGTCATCTTCTCCAGGTGGAAGCTCAGCGAGAAGATGATCCGGGCGCAGCGGTGCATGCGCCAGAAGAGCATACCGACCCGGTTCTCGGGCGACTTGGCGAAGCCGCGATCCCAGAGCAGCAGCTCCCAGTAGAGCGCCCAGCCCTCGACGAAGAACGGCGTGTTGAACAGGCGCCGATAGGTCTTGTAACGCGACCCCATGTAGCCCTGGAGGTGATGGCCGGGGATCAGCTCGTGGTGGACCGTGGCGCGGGAGAAGTGGATGTTATTGCCCCGCATGCTCATCATCTTCGCGTCGTGGGGCATGGTGCTGGTCGGGTACGAGACGGTGATCGTCTCGCCGCCGGTGAAGAAGGGGTTCACGAGCTGGGCCTCGGGCGACATCATGGTCATGCGCCAGGATTCGCGGCAGAGCGGCGGGATCGTGACCATGTCGTGCGCGTCGAGGTACTCGATCGCCTCGACGGCCAGGTCGCGGATCAGGGCCGGCTGCTTGCCCGGCTCGACGTGGAGGGTCTTGACGCGCTCCAGGGCCGCTTTCCAGTCGTCGCCCAGGCCCATCTCCCGCGAGGCCTTTTTCATCTCGTCCTCGCACCAGCGGAGTTCCTTCTGGGCGAGGTCGATCAGTTCCTCGGGCGTATAGGCAATCATCTCGGACTTCAGCTCGCTGAGCAGGGCGTCGCGGCCGATGGGCGTGCCAACGATCTCGCGATCGCGATCGGGCGTCGTCGGTGTGGCTTCACCCTGTCGGGATGCCGCTTCTCGGCCCGCGCCGCCCGGGGCACCGCCGCCGGGGGCACCGCCGCCGAAACCACCGCCGCCCCCGCCCCCACCTGCCCCTCGACGGCGACCGGCTCCGGGGCCGAGGTCGGCGCCCGAGCCCGACGCCGAGGCGCCGAAGCGCTGGCGGAGGACGCCGGCATACGACTGGAGCGACTGATCGGCCGCCTTGTACGGCTCTTGCATCCACCAGGTGAAGAGCGGGTCGTAGCCGTCATAGAAGGCGAACCAGGTCCGGAGTGTATTCCGCAGGCTCTCGACGGCCGCCAGGGCGCGGTTGGCCGCCCGGTTCTTCGCCAGCGCGTTGCCCTTGGCCTGATCCCGTCCCGGGGCGTTTCGCTCGAGCGAATGCCGCGCGTCGGCGATCTCTTTGGTCAGCTTGATCAGGCCGTCGGCCAC
This sequence comes from Isosphaeraceae bacterium, assembly GCA_052148775.1. Lineage (GTDB taxonomy): Bacteria > Planctomycetota > Planctomycetia > Isosphaerales > Isosphaeraceae > CAVZRC01. The sequence continues at coordinate 9,237 of JBKQHM010000818.1, forward strand.
CTTCGACCATTCCATCGACTTGAGGGCGCGACGCGACGCGTCCAGTTCGAGGATGATCGGGGCGAAGGGGACCAGCGGCTCCCACTCGGAGCGCTCTTTTGACCGGATCTCGATCTGACGCAGTTCGTGGGCCAAGTGGTTCTTCAGGAGCAGGTAATCGACCTTGCCGTCCTGGGTGAGCCGATCGAACGCGACCGATCCGAGCTGGTCGAGCCATTGAGCGGTGAAGCCGCGAAGCTGCTCGTCGCGGAGCGGCGAGCCGGCCTGGGGCGCCGACCGCAGCAAGCTGCCCCGATCCGCCTCGTAGCGCTCGATCGCCCCTCGGAGCTCGCTACGGTCGGCGAGCTCCGCCAGGTCGAGTGATCCGCTGGCGCTCGGGCTTGTCGGCTTGCCGCCTGCGACCTTGCGATCCGGGCGGTCTCCGTCGCCTGCGGATGTTCGCGCGGTGTATTCATTGCGGCGGGGCTCGGGTCCGGCTGGCCTGACCTCACTCCCGAGCAGGTGACGGACGAAGAAGTCACGCATCCGACGGACGCCGTACTCGCCGCCCATGCCGTGGTTGGCGTTCGGGACGACCAGCAGCTCGAAGTCCTTGCCGGCCTTGACCAGGGCATCCACCAGCCGCATCGTCGACTCCGGCGGGACGTTCGTATCCATCTCGCCGACGATCAGGAGCAGTTTGCCGCGGAGGTTCTTGGCATTGTCGATGTTCGAGGACTCGGCGTACCAGGGGCCGACCGGATACCCCATCCACTGTTCGTTCCAGGAGGCCTTGTCCATCCGATTGTCGTGGCAGCCGCACGCCGAGACCGCCGCCTTGTAGAACTCGGGATGGAAGAGCATGCCGGCGGTCGAGTTCTGGCCACCCGCCGAGGTGCCGTAGATCCCCACGCGGGTCAGGTCGTAATAGGGGTACTTCTTGCCGACGGCCTGGTGCCAGAGGATGCGGTCGGGGAAGCCTGCGTCCTTGATATTGTGCCAGCAGACGTCGTGGAACGCCTTGGAGCGATTGGCCGTGCCCATGCCGTCGATCTGCACGACGATGAAGCCGAGGTCCGTCAGCGCGGCGGTCCGACGGGCGGGGCTGAAATCTTTCGGTACGAAGGAGCCATGCGGACCCGCGTAGATGTCCTCGATGACCGGATACTTCCTGGCCGGGTCGAAGTTCCTGGGCCGGGAGATGATGCCCCAGATGTTCGTCTTGCCGTCGCGGCCCTTGGCCACGAACACCTCGGGAGCCGCCCAACCGCTGGCCTTCAGGGCCGCGATGTCCGCCTCCTCGATCTTGCAGACCAGCTTGCCGTCGTAAGTCCGCCTCAACTCGTGGACGGGAGCCGTATCCACCCGGCTGTAGGTGTCGAGGAGATAGCGGCGATCCGGCGAGAACTGGACTGCGCGCCGGTTGCCATTCCCCTCGGTCAGGGCAACCAGCCCCGTGCCGTCGAAGTTGACGCGGTAATGGTGGACGAAATAAGGGTCCTGGTCCGGGTTCTTGCCGCTGGCGCGGAACCAGACCTGCCGCTTTGCCTCGTCGATGCGCTCGATGCCCCGGACGACGTAATCCCCCTCGGTGACGCGGTACTTCACCGCGCCCGTCTTCGCATCGAGCAAGTAGAGGTGCCGCCAGCCGTCGCGCTCGGAGGGATAGAGGATCTCGTCCGCCTCATCCAGCCAGTAGACGTTCCTCATGCCCAGACCCTCGCGGTGGGCCGTCCAGATGAACGTCGGGCTCTTCTCGTCGATGACGTTATGGGCCTCGCCGGTCTGCGAGTCGACTCGGATCAATCGGAACCGCTGATGTCCGCGGTCGACCTTCTCGTAGGTGAAGTGCCGCCCGTCCTTGTCCCATCGGATCTCGGGAGACCCGAAATCGATCCGGTCGACCGCGGGCCGGCTCGATTTCTTCGCGGCGACATCGAAGAGGTTGAGCTCGTACGCGGTGAACTTGTCGCCGGGGAGGGCATAGGGGCGCGTCCGGAGCTTGGCCCGGCCGCCGCCGGGGGGCGACGACTGGATCAGGTAGACCTCCTTACGCTCGCCCGGCTCGATCCGGAAGGCGAGGAGCGTCTTTGAGTCGGGCGACCAGGAGATCCGTCCGTAGCCCAGCCCGTCCTTGCCGTCGGTCGTGAGCGCGATCGCCTCGGACTGACCCGCGGCGCGGACGAATACGTTATGATCCTTGACGAACGCGGTCCACTTGCGGTCCGGCGATCGGATCTCCTCGGAAGCGGAAGGCCGATCCGAACCCTCGGCCGACCCCTGGGGACGCCGGCGCCGCGAAGCTGCCGCTTCAGCGGCGGGAGCCGGCGCCGCGGCCGTCTCTTCGCCGGGCTTGGACTTGGAGCACTCGTAGGAGTCGAGGCGGCATTTCCATGTCGCATCACCCACGCGGAATCGGATGGCCTTCGAATCGTCGACGAACTCGATCTCATCGAAGGGGAGATGATCGGCCCGATACACCTGGGCATTGGCGGCAAACGCCAAGGCCAAGGCGAGCTTCTTATGGTCGAATGCCGGCGCGCGCGTCCCGTGCTCCGTATCGACGAGGATGAACTCCCGGGCCCCGCCGGCCAGGTCGTTGCGATACCAGAAGCGGTTATTCCCGTCGAACCAGTGCGGCGCGATCCGCATTTTGAAGACGAGTCCGTCGCCGGCAGTCTGCCGGGCCCCCCGCTGTTGCGGTGCGGGCGAGTACCAGGGATCGCCCGCCGGTGCGTCGAAGTTTTCCTCGTCGTCATCGACCGCCGCCGGCCCCATGGGCGGGGGCACATTCACGACCGGCTCGTCGGCCCGGACATGGCGGGCCAGCCCGTCCGGAAAAGCCGGCAGGATCGACAGCGCGATCAGAACGAAGCGGAGGCACGGCTTGATCATGGCTGGGGTACCTGAATGGTGGAGCGCCCTGCGTGGGTGGATGCTTGGCGGCGGTTCGTCCGCAATACGATCCGGACCGGATGCTGGCGACTTTGCAGGAAGTGGAGAGGAATAGCAATATCCCAGATTTCGGAGCCCGGAGTCCAGATTCCCGATCCCGGATTCCTATCCCGTCTCGCCGACTCCCGAGTCCTCGATCGGGCGGTGCACAGGGAGGGGCCTTCTCACCGGCCGATGACAACACAAGAAGATTGGCTGCCCTGCGTGTTTGACCCGGGTGATGGAGGCGATTAGGATGGATGAAACGCGCCCGGATCGTCCCTGCCCGACACTCCCGCCTCAGTTCGATAGGGGTCGTACCATGTTCCGAGTCGACGCCAGGAAACCGGTCCATTTTTGTGAAGGCCTGACGCGTCGGGATTTCCTCCACGCCGGCTCGCTGGCGGCGCTGGGATTGGGCCTTCCGGCGATGCACGCGCTGGCGGATTCCGGGGCGGTCGCGCGGGATCGGGACGTCAACTGCATCCTGCTGTTCCTGATGGGCGGCCCGTCGCAGCTCGACACCTGGGACATGAAGCCCGATGCCCCCGAGGAGATCCGAGGCCCGTTCCGGCCGATCGCGACGAAGGTGCCCGGCGTCCAGGTCTCCGAGATCTTCCCCAGGCTGGCCACGATCATGGACAAGGTGTCGCTGGTCCGCTCCGTGTATCACACGGCGGCGGCGGTCCACGACACGGGGCATCAGATGATGCAGACCGGGCGTCTCTTCGGCGGCGGGATCGAGTATCCGCCGTATGGCTCGGTCATCGCTCGCCAGAAAGGGTCGCGACACGACACGCCGCCTTACGTGGTGCTCCCGAAGCCGATCGGGCCGACCGGCGGCAACCTGCCGCACGGCCATGCCGCCGGATATCTCGGCAAGACGTTCGACCCGTTCATCCTGAATGCCGACCCGAACGACAAGGCGTTCAAAGTCCCCGACCTGCTGCCGCCGGATTACGTCACCGCCGTGCGGGAGTCGCGCCGCCGGTCGCTTCGCTCGGCGATCGACGGGGCCGTCGGCGCGTTCGAGTCATCGGCCGACGCACGCCTGCTGGATGCGAACTTCGAAGGCGCGTTCAAGTTGATGTCGAGCCCCCGGGCGCGCGAGGCCTTCGAGCTCTCCGCCGAGCCGGGCGGGGTCCGCGACCGGTACGGACGCACCCGGTTCGGGCAGAGCTGCCTGCTGGCCCGCCGACTGGTCGAGCGAGGCGTCCGATTCGTCACGGTGAATATGTTCGAGACCGTCTTCAACGAGATTACGTGGGACATCCACGGATCGTCGCCGTTCAGCCCGATCGAATGCTACAGCAACGAGGTCGGGCCCAACTTCGATAACGCCTACTCTGCACTGCTGGAGGACCTGGGCCGCCGAGGGTTGCTCGAGACGACGATGGTGCTGGCGTTCGGCGAGTTCGGTCGGACGCCCAAGATCAACCCGGCCGGGGGCCGCGACCATCACCCGGCCTGCTGGACCGTCCTGTTCGCCGGAGGGCCGCTCCAGGGCGGGCGAGTCGTCGGGGCCTCGGACGAGATCGGCTATGCCCCCAAGGATCGACCGGTCACCCCGGCCGAGATCGCCGCGACCGTCTACCAGGGCCTCGGCATCGACCCCGCGACCGAACTCCCCGGCCCCCAGGGCCGCCCGATCCGCCTCGTCGACCACGGCGTCGAACCGATCGAGGAACTCTTCTGAGATCGGGTAGCCATGAACGGCACCTGCACCGACCGGAATGCCAATCCATCTGAAACACGAAATACACGAAATGCACGAAAGAAGACAGCAGAGCCGGAGCTGGATGATTTTGCTTTCCTTGAATCGGGTCGATGTCGATCAATCAGTTTGGATTGCAGAAAACTATGAATTTTGATTTTTCGTGTATTTCGTGCCTTTCGCGTTCAAGACTCCTCCTACTGATTGATCCTTCTTCGTGGACTCCCCGGCATGTTCGACACGCAGGCTCGGACCATCTTCGGCGGGATGATCGTGGCGTCTTTGCTGTTCGTGGCCCGCACGCAGGCGATCGGGGCGGAGTTGAGACTGTTGCCGCCGTCGGTGCGACTGGTTGGGCCGCATGCGAGCCAGCGTTTCGTGGTGGACACGACCGAGGGGGAGGTCGGCACCGTCGATCTGACATCCCGGGCCGTCTTCGCGACCGACAACCCCCGGGTCGCGACCGTCGATGAGCGCGGGTTCGTGCACCCGGTCGGCGACGGGCTGGCGACGATCAGGGCGACGGTCGACGGCCAGGTCGCCAGGGCGTCGATCTCGGTCGAGGACCATGAGCGCGACGAGTCCTGGAGCTTCCGGAATCACGTCGAGCCGATCCTGACGAAGCAAGGTTGCAACTCGGGTGCGTGCCACGGGGCGGCGGCGGGCAAGAACGGGTTTCGCCTGACTTTGAGGGGCTATGCGCCCGAAGTCGACCACGCCGTGTTGACCCGTCAGACGCTGGGCCGCCGCATCGTCAAGACTGCGCCCCAGGAGAGCCTGCTGCTGCTCAAGCCGACCGGCGCGATCGAGCATGGCGGCGGGGTCCGGTTCGCGCCCGGCTCGCATGAGTATCGGGTGATCGCCGGATGGATCGCCGACGGGATGCCGGGGCCCTCCGTAGCGGATCCGGAAATCCGTTCGCTCCGGATCTTCCCGGCCGCCGTCCGGATGGAGCCGGGGCAAGGTCAGCAGGTCCTGGTGCAGGCGGCCTACTCCGACGGTCGCGTCGAAGACGTGACGCACTGGGCCAAGTTCGGCAGCACGGATGACGGCGTCGCCTCGGTGGACGAAGCGGGCCGCTTCAAGGTCAACGGCCGGGGCGAGGCGTATGTCTCGGTCTGGTTCGCCAGCCGGGTCGGTCGCGTCACGGTGACCGTCCCGTTCGACACCAAGCTCGATCCCGACGTCTTCGCCAGGGCCGCTCGCAAGAACCCGATCGACGAGAAGAACCTCGCCAAGCTCGCCGCCTTGCGGATCCCCCCTTCGCCCGATGCCGGCGATGCTGCGTTCCTCCGGCGGGCCTATCTCGATGCGACCGGCACCTTGCCGCCCATCGATCGGGTCGAGGCATTCCTCGAGGATCGCGACCCGGACAAGCGTACCCGGCTGGTCGACCGACTGCTCGAAAGCCAGGAGTTTGTCGATTACTGGGCCTACAAGTGGTCGGACGTCTTGCTGGTCTCGTCGCGCAAGCTGCCGAGCCCGTCGATGTGGTCGTTCTACCAGTTCGTGCGGCGGAGCGTGGCGAAGAACGTGCCGTGGGACCGTTTCGCACGCTCGATCGTGACGGCACAGGGGAGCACCCTCTCCAACGGCGCCGCCAATTTCTACGTGATGCATCGCGACCCGATCGACCTGACCGAGAGCACGAGCATGACGTTCCTCGGCATCTCGCTGACCTGCGCGCGGTGCCACAATCATCCGCTGGAGAAATGGACGCAGGACCAATATTACAGCTTCGCCAACCTGTTCGCCCGCGTGAAGCTCAAGGATGGCGAGACGGCCGGCGACGAGGTGGTTGCTAACGCAACGGAAGGCGAAATCCTGCATCCGCGTCGCGGGGTGGCGATGCCGCCGCGGACCCTGGACGGTCCGCCGATCGGGGCGGATGAGACGCGCGACCGCCGCGTCGTCTTCGCGGACTGGCTGACGCGGCCGGAGAATCCCTATTTCGCCAGGGCCGCCGTCAACCGGGTCTGGAGCAACTTCTTCGGCCGGGGACTGGTCGACCCCGACGACGACCTGCGGGCCTCGAATCCGCCAAGCGACGAGGCGCTGCTCGACTGGCTGGTCGCCGACTTCGTCGCCCACCATTTCGACATGAAGCACTTGATCCGCACGATCATGACCTCGGCGGTCTATGCCCGGTCGAGCCTACCCGTGGCGGGCAACGCGTCGGACCTGAAGTTCCTGAGCCATTACCGCGTCAAGCGGCTGCCGGCGGAGGTGCTGCTTGATGCGATCTCCGAGGTCACCGAGGTGCCGACGTCGTTCGCCGGCTATCCGGCGGGCTGGCGCAGCCTGCAATTGCCCGATAGCAAGGTCGACAGCTCGTTCCTCGACTCGTTCGGAAGGCCGGCGCGGATCGCCACATGCTCTTGCGAGCGGTCGGCCGAGCCGTCGATGGCCCAGGCCCTCCACCTGGCCAACGGGACGACCATCAACGAGAAGCTCCGCTCGGGGTCGAGCGTCGCGGCGAAGGCGATCGCCGGGAACCAGGGCGATGCCGCGATCGTGGACCACCTCTTCCTGTCGGCCCTGTCGCGCCGGCCCACTCCGTCGGAGCGCGACCGCATGCTCAAGGCCCTGATGGACGCCGCCGCCGGGCTGACCGATCCGAAGGCGGTCGCCGCGGCCCGGCGCCAGGCCGTCGAGGACCTCTACTGGGCCGCCCTCACCTGCCAGGAATTCTTGTTCAATCATTAATCATGAAACGCACCGCCTGCCTGCTGATCGCACTGTCCCTCATCTCGGGAACAATCGCCCGGGCCCAATCCCCTTCGCGGCCCGATCGCGTGAGCTTCCGCC
>JBKQHM010000819.1:0-7573 GCA_052148775.1 Isosphaeraceae bacterium
CTTTCAGGGCTTGGCGTCCCTCAGTATGTCGTTGCCGTCCCCAGGGCGATGTCCTGGGCTGACTTGTTGCGGCCCCTCCGGGGCGAGTATTGATGCGAATTGTCCCATCGCGCCCGACGCCGCTAAGACGAAGGGGAGCGGATGACAACCGGTGTGCCTTCGGCGAGCTGGGATTGGCCTGTGGTGACGACCTCGGCGGTCGTCGGGAGCTGCCGGCTGATGACCTCGACCCAGCCCCGGCCTTCCTTGCCGGTCTTGATGTCGTTGATCGTCCTGGCCTTGCCGCCCTCGACGATGAAGAGCTTGGTGACCCCTGCGAAACGGACGATCGACTCGACCGGGACCACGGCCGCCTTGGCCTGGGCGTCGGTCACGATCGAGGCCCTCGCCAATCCGCCCGGCCGAAGCAGCCCGCGCTCGTTGGGGACGAGCGTCTCCACCTGGAACGTCCGGTTGGTTGGGTCGACCGATGGGCTGATCCGGGCGACCCGCCCCTCGAACGTCATGTCGGGATGTGCCCGGGTGGTGATCCGGACCGGCTGCCCGACGCGGACCTCGTCCGAGAACTGCTCAGGGACCTGGGTCCAGAGGCGTAGGGGATCCTCGATGACCAGGTCCGCGACGGCATCGCCTTCCTTGATGATCTGCCCTTCGGAGACCTGTCGCTTGGTGATGCCGTAGGTGATCCGGCTCGTGCGGCTCAGGGATGGGGGGAGGAGCCGGGGCTGAGGGGCGCGGATCGTCATGTCGTGGAGGGCCTGCTCGGCCTTGTTAAGCTCCACCTTGGCCGCGACGGCGTCGGCGATGACGGTCCGGGCGGCTCCGAGGGCGTTCTCATACGCCGCAGCGGTCGTGCGCGACTCGTTCTCGGCATCCTCGAGTTCCTGGGCGGTCCCGGCGCCGCGCTTGGTCAGGGCTCGCTGTCGCGAGAGATTCTGGTCGGCCTTCTCCCGCGCCAGGTACTTCTCGACGACCGCCGGCACCTTGGTGATCGCGACCGAGGTAACCTTGTTGTACAGCAACTCCTCGCTGATGCCGTAGGTCTCGACGAACTCCTCAGCCTGTCGCTTGGTGATACCGAGCTTCACCAGTGCGCCCAGGTATTTGGTCTCCGCCTCCTCGACGGCCAGCTTGGCATCGATCGGCTCGAGGTCGACCAGCGGGGCGCCCGGCTCGACTCGATCACCCATGTCCTGATGGACCTTGATGACCCGCCCCGAGCGCTTGGAGCCGATGGTCACCTGCTCCCAGCCGCGCAGCGTGCCGATGACGTCGACGCTCCGCTCGATCGGCCGTCGCTCGAGGTGTGATACGGTAACGGGGACGACCTTCACCTCGGTCGAGGCCTTGGCCTCGGGCTCTGGTCCCACGCCGCCGCACCCCGCGGCCGACACCGCGAGTGCCGCGGCCAGTAATCCTCCACAGATTGTCCCATGCCTCACATTCATCATAGTGGTTCCATGCCGTCAGAGACTCGGTCGATACCCAGACCCCGCAACAAGTCGTTCACCTGGCGCCTCGCCAGATCCTGCCCCAAAGTCTTATCCCCGTAGAGGAAATCCAGCGTCGAGATGACGATCAGGCCTCGACAGGCCGTGCAACACGCCTCGACTCGCTCTCGTGCGACGATCCCGGCCTCCGCGAGCCGTCGGACCGCGGCCTCCGTCCATCCGTTCAAGTCGGCCTTGAACGGCTCTAGGTCGCTGGCGACCTCTGACCCCATCGGCCCGAAGACCAACGCGTAGATGAACCGTGCCCGGTCCGGATCCTCCCGACAGAAGGCGTATTGCGCCTCCATGACGTCCTCCAGGCAGCGGATCGGGTCCTTGGTACTCGTCACGAGCTGTCGCAACGTCGCAACCAGTTCCGCCAGCGGTACGGCTAACAGTGCCTGCGCCAACCCTTCCTTACTCCGGAAGTAGTAGTAGAGCGTCGGCTTCGAGACCCCGGCCGTTTCCACGATCTCGCGGACCGACGTCGCATCGTACCCTCTTTCTGCAAATAGCTTTGCAGCGACGCGGGCGATGTGTCGGGCCGCCGGACCCATCTCCCGTTTGAGCGATGTGACGATCGGCACGGATTCTCTCGACTCCCCGATCAAGAAGCTTGGAATTCGCAGACCCTACCGACCGGTAGGTATTGTGGATCAGAATTGTCAAAGGGTCAAGGGCAACTGGACGGTGAGTTGTGGGGCGGGGGGAGCGACGTGCCAACTATCTGACGAAGTGATCGACGATTTCTGGCCGGTCGACGGTACCGCGGAGTGTGCAGGAGACCCGGCTTTGCGCGGCCGGATGTCGCTGGGTTGTCTCGAATAATCATGCAGGAGTGGCGAAGGGACTGTTAATCTATCGGAGTCACACGACGGAAAGACAGATCGGAACTACTTCCAAGGACCAAGTTCATGAATGCGTTCGACGAGGAGCGTCCGGCATTACCCGGGCGGAGATCGAGCCCGCGCGTGGGACGGGGCCTCCTGGCCCTCGGGGGCCTGATCCTGGTGTGTATCGGGATTGTGCCGGCCCTTTACGAAGCCTGCAAGATCGAAGTCGGCACGGGTCTACAGGCGGTGCTGATCCGCCGGGAGGGGCTCGATCTCGAACCCGACATGGAACTAGCCCCGCCCCCGAAGGACGGCAAGTCCTACTACAAGGGCGTCCAGGCGGGCGGCCCGAACAACGGCGTGCTCACCGAGGGCCGATACTTCTACAACCCTTACTTGTGGTCGTGGGAGATCAGCCCGCAGTTCGTCGTGCCAGCAAACAAGATCGGGATCCGGATCGCCCTCAGCGGAGAGGACCTGCCGGCCGGCCGCATCCTCGCCGAGCCGGGTCAGAAGGGGATCCTCCGCGAGGTCCTCAAGCCGGGCCGCTATCCTTTCAACCCGTATGCCGAATCGATACAGCTCCATGACCCGGTGACGATCCCCGCGGGATTTCGCGGCGTCGTGACCAAGCTCGCCGGCCCGATGCCGAAGGACCCCAATGTCTTCCTGGTCGAGGAAGACGAGCGCGGGGTCCAGTCGAAGACGCTCGAGCCGGGTACCTATTACCTCAACCCCTACGAGACCCGGGTCAGTCAGGTCGATTGTCGGTCACGCCGGTTTAACCTGGGACAGGAAGGCGACATGAGCTTCCTTTCCGCCGACGGGTTCCCGATCACGGTCGACGGCGTGGTCGAGTTCCGTGTCCTGCCGAACAAGGTCCCCGAGATGTTCGTCAAGTACAACGAGGATGCCAACGGCGACTCGATCGATGAGGAGATCATCTCCAAGATCATCACGCCCGAGAGTCGATCGCTCTGTCGGATCGGCGGGTCGAAGCTTTCCGGCGGCCAGTTCATCGACGGCAAGGAACGCGAGAAGTTCCAGACCGACCTGGTCGAGAGCCTGACGCGGAACTGCCAGAAGCAAGGCATCGAGATCCTTGCCGTGGCGATCACCTCGATCCAGCCGCCGGAGGACATCACCCAGCCGGTGCAGCAGCGCGAGGTCGCCAAGCAGAAACTCGCACAGTTCCGTCGCGAGAAGCTCCAGCAGCTCTCTGAGGCGAAGTTGAAGGTCGAGGTCGTGCTGGCGGAACAGAAGAAGCGAGTGGTCGAGGCCGAGCAGGAGGTCGTCGAGAAGACCACCAAGGCCGAGCAGGAACAGCAGGTGGCCGTGACGCTGGCCGAGCAGAAGCTCAAGGTCGCGCAGACCCATCTCGAGGCGGCCAAGGACAAGGCCTCGGCCATGCTGGCGAAGGCGGGGGCCGACGCCGAGGTCATCAAGTTCGACAACGCCGCCGAGGTGGCCGGCCTGGCTAGCCAGGTCTCGGCGTTCGACGGCGACGGCGGGGCCCTGGCGCGTAATATGTTGCTGGGCAAGATCGCGCCGTCGTTCCACACGATCCTGAGCAACTCGGAAGGCCCGCTCATGGACCTGTTCCGCGAATTCACCCAGCGGGGCGTCTCGCAACGTTCGCTGCCCGTCACCCGCCTGTCCCCGCGCCCGGAGGCCGTTCCGGCATCCACACCCATCCCCGCCGCCGCACCGGTTGCGGATCGGCTCGGCCAGTCGTCGTCCAGGCCCAATCGCACGCCGGTCGCGACCTCGGAGGAGAAACGCAAATGAATCAATCGAATGTGCAATTGTTGAAAAAAGTGGCGTCGGCCTTGCTGGTCCTCGTCGTCCTCTTCCAGGTCGCTTACTTCGGCATCTGGCAGTGGTTTTACTGCCGGATCGAGGTCCCGGCGGGATCGAGCCTGCTGCTCCGCTACAAGGGCCCATGGCCGTTCGGCTCGGCGCCCCAGGCGCCGGAGGGGACTCTCGTGCAGACCGGCGCCTCGGGCAGCCCGCAGCAGGTCGGAATCCTCGAGGCCATGCCCGGCCCCGGACGGCACTTCTACTCGCCCTTGGAGTACGAGACCCAGCTCGTCGAGGACGAGGTGATCCCGCCCGGGAAGATCGGCGTCGTCGTCTGCAAGATCGGCAAGCCGCTCCCCGAGGGGGCCTACCTCGTGGACGAGAAGGGGTATCGCGGCATCCTCCGCAAGGTCCTGACACCCGGGCGATATCGGATCAACCGATATGGCTATGATGTCAAGATCGTCGATGTAGACGCCTGCGCCGAGACGAACGCGCGTGTCAAGCGCAAGGCCGATGACCCGACACTGATCCCGCCTGGCTATGTCGGGGTGGTGACGAACAAGGCGAACGATCCCGGCACGGGCGAGGAACGGGGCATCCAGAAACGCGTCCTCCCGCCCGGGATCTATTTCCTCAATCCCGAGGAGAAGCGGATCGACATCGTCAGCATCGGCTACTCCGAGACGACCCTGATGGTAGATGCGCGGCAGGCCGATGATGCCGGTGTCGGGACCGGCGCAGAGACCACGGCCAATGCATCGCAGGCCGTCCTCGGCGATCGGATGGGCGCGACGACGGGCAAGGATCCCCTCTACGTACGCGGAAAGGGCATCGAGTTCCCGTCGAGCGACGGATTTCCGATCCACATGGATTACACGGCGATCTGGGGCATACTCCCCGTGCAGGCGCCGGACGTCGTCCGGCAGTTCGGCACGCTCAAGGATGTCGAGCAGAAGGTAATCCTGCCCCAGATCGAGTCGATCTGCCGGCTCCACGGCTCGCGCCGGGGCGCCGTGGACTTGCTGGTGGGGGACACGCGCGAGGTCTTCCAGAACGAGACCTCCGCCGAGCTGGAGAAGGTCCTCGAGTCGAAGAAGCTCTCGCTCCTCTTCGGCCTGACCCGGCACATCTACGTGCCCAGGGCCGTCCGCGAGCCGATCCAGAAGGCGAAGATCGCCGACGAGCTGACCAAGACCCGAGAACAGGAGCAATTGACCGCCAAGGCCCAGGCCGACCTCACCGAGGCCAAGGCCAAGGTGGTCTTCGAGGAGAAGCGGACCCTGGCGGAGACCGGGAAGATGGTCGCCGAGACCGAGGCGGAGGGCGAGAAGAAGGCCAGGGAGATCGAGGCCATGACCGAGAAGCTCAAGGCCGAGATCGACGCCAAAAGCGCGACCATCGAGGCCCAGACGACCAGGCTGCTCGGCGAGGCCAAGGCGAAATCGGTCAAGCTGTCCAAGGAGGCCAAGGCCGAGCGGATCCAGCTCATGGTCAAGGCGATGGGCGGTGCGGAATCCTACCAGCGCTACACGTTCGCCGAGGGACTGCCGGCCGACCTGCGATTGGGCATCTTCTACGCCGGGCCGGGCACCCTCTGGACCGACCTGAAGGGCTTCGAGCAAATCATGCTCGGCAAGGCCGCCGCGGAGACCCAGGCCGCTGCCACGGCCATCGCAAATCGACCCGCGCCGGGCGACGGAGGCAGCAACAAAGATTGAGGGTGTGTATCGAAGATGATCCATGTCGATCGGGCGGGGTTGGGCTCGGCCCGGCCCCGCCCTTATCACTTCACGCATCATTTGCGCACGGCTCGACGCGAAGGACACTCTGACTCATCCGAAGCGTGGGCGAGGGTCCCAGGGCATTCCTCTCGCCCCCGCTCCAGGTTGGTACAGGATATACCTAAGTCGAGCGTTGAGCGGAACAGGATTCCTCCCCCGCCCCTCTCACTCGTAAGCCAAACCAAATCTCCACGAAAACCTCATTGGACGAGCCTCGACCGATCGTTCACCATGTCTCGTGGCCGATACGGCTCGACGCCAGACGCCTTTGTGGAGTGACCCTGCGATGAGACGACGAGGGATTCCGGTTCTTGTCCGGATGGCTTGTATGACGGCCTCGATGTTGGCCTTCACCGACGCGTTCACGGGTCGAGCCCAGGAAGCTCCTCGATATGCCGGCCCGACGTCGAAGGGATTTCTCCTCCCGAACGGGTGGACCTTGCAGCCCGCCGGGCAACACATCCCGCAGTCGGACTTGCCGTTGAACATCATCCCCATGGCGGACAATCGCCATGCGCTCCTCGCCACGGGTGGTTACAACGCCCATGAGTTGTCGCTCATCGACCTGGATCGAAAAGTGGTGATCGACCGCCAGGAGGTGCGTCAGAGTTGGTTCGGCCTGGTCGCATCGGCCGAGGGCGACCGGATCTGGTGGTCGGGGGGCGGGACGAACGCGGTTCACGCCTTCCGGCTCGCGGACGGTCATCTGACCGCCGAGAGCGGACCGGCGCTCGCGGCCGGGCCCGGGGGCGTCGACAAGTCGGCCCGATCGCACTTCGGTGGCGGCCTCGCGCTCGACCCGGCTCGCCAGATCCTTTATTCGCTGGATGTCGATGGCGGCCGGATCACCGCTTTCGACCCGGCCGGTCGCAAGGAGCTGAAATCCGCGGTGGCCGGCGCGCGGCCGTACGATGTCGCGCTGTCTCGCAACGGCGAGCAACTCTTCGTCTCCGATTGGGCCGGCCGCGTGGTGCGCGTGATCGTGCCGGGCGATCTTCGCACCGTCTCCCGGATCGCCGTCGGCGAGCACCCCAACCAGATCGCCGTCCATCCCAAGGACGATCGGATCTTCGTGGCGTGTGCCTCCAGCGATTGCGTCTCGGTCATAGACACCCGGCGCGGGATCGTCACCGAGACGATCCACACCGCCCTCTTCCCGAGGGCCCCCGAGGGGAGCACTCCCGATGCGCTAGCGGTCGCACCCGACGGCAAGACGCTCTTCGTGGCCAACGCCGACAATAATGATGTCGCGGTCATCGACATCGCGACGCCCGGCCGGAGCCAGGTCAAGGGGTTCATCCCCACCGGCTGGTATCCGACCGCCGTGGCGGTGAGCCGGGACGGCAAACAGCTCCTGATCGGGGTCGGCAAGGGGCTTCAATCCCGGGCCAACCCGATCCCCGCGGCCCTGCTCGGCAAGGAGAAGGCCGAGTTCGAGGCTAAGGCCAAGGCGGAAATGACCAGAAACCACACGGACCGGGACCCACGTCACCCCCACGTCGGCGCCACGCTCTCGGGGGCCCTGTCGATCGTCCCGGTCCCCGACGAGAAGGCGCTCGCCGGGCGCACGACCGGGATTGCGATTTCCTCGCAGCTAGACCGCCCGGCGGTAGCGCTTCCTCCCGGTCGCCGCCGCTTCCCTCCCTTGCCAGAACTTCTCCATCGG
>JBKQHM010000820.1:0-6156 GCA_052148775.1 Isosphaeraceae bacterium
CGACCAACTGATCGAATCGGAGTGGGTGGTGGGTGGTGCGTTGCGGGGTGAAGTCACCTCGCCAACCGCCGCCCGCCACCCACCACCGCCCGATCTCACCATCGCCAGAGTGCCGTGCCCCAGTTCAGCCCGGCTCCGAAGCCCGACGTCAGGAGCAGGTTGCCGCGCTCGATTCCACCCTGACGTTGCAACTCATCCAGGGCGATCGGGATCGAACCGGCGGAGGTATTCCCGTATCGCTCCAGATTCTTGAACACCATATCGCGAGGGAATCCCAGCACGTCGGTCGCCGCGTGGATGATCCGAACATTGGCCTGATGCGGAATGAACCAGCGAATGTCGCCGACCTGGCAATCGGCGTGTGCCAGGACGGCGAGCGAGGAATCGGCCAGGATCCGGACGGCCCACTTGAAAACGGCCCTCCCGTCCATGGTCAGGTAATGCAGACCTTGCTCGAGTGCGGCGGCCGACGGCGGAATCCGGCTCCCGCAAGCCGGCCGGCTCAGCAGGTCCCCGCCCGAGCCATCCGAGCCGAGCTGATAGGCCACCAGCCCCTGGTGAGGCTCGCCCGGCGCCAGCACAACGGCACCGGCCCCATCCCCGAAAAGCGGGAAGCTCTTCTGGTCATGCGGGTTGATCACCCGGCTATTGCAGTCTCCCCCGACCACCAGGGCGCACCGGCTATTACCTGTGCCGACGAACTGGGCGGCGATCACCAGTGCGAAGATAAAGCCCGCGCAGGCGGCCTGGACGTCGAACGCCGGACAGGCCAGCTTGAGCTGATCCTGGACCAGGTTCGCGGTGGACGGAAAGGCCATGTCCGGCGTGAACGTGGCGAGCACCAGGAGGTCCACGTCACCGGGTTCCTTCCCGGCGGCTCGCAGGCAACGGATCGCGGCTTGCGTGCAGAGATCGCTGGTTGCCTGATGCGGCAACGCGAACCGACGCTCGTGAATGCCCGTCCGATTGACGATCCATTCCGGATCGAACCCGTGGCTCGCCTGCAAGTCCCGGTTGCTCACCACCCAATCCGGGAGATAACTCCCGGTACCAAGGATCTGGATCCCGAGCAGTGAATGCGTGGCAGGCGTCAGATGGATTTGGCCATTGGCCGCCGGCAATCCGCGGCGAGTCTCATCCACGACGGGAGACTGCCGATCCGCGTGAGCCATTTTGCCCACTCGATCATTTACCATGGCGATCTTTGCAAGAATCCGGGACTGGACTGGGCTCGCCTGAAAGCGGGAGGATACGGCGAGAAGCGGAAGGTTCGGAGACCTGCTCGAGCCGTCGTGACGAGCTTGAGGAGCAACGCCGTCCAGCAAACACCTCGACCGCATGGTCTTTGACTGGATGCCGAGGAAAGCAGACGTCTGTCGCGGTTCACGTAACCCGCGACAAAGCAAGCCGTTCACCGGATCTGCCGCATCCCGACCAGGGCTTGACCATCCTAAGCTTCTGCTCGCAAGGCTGGTGCCACTTCTCACGAGATGCCTGGCAGCTACGGGGCGACGATCGGCCCGCTTTCTACGGCCTTTTTCGCTCAACCTCCGCTTGCTCCGAGGAATCTTAGACTATAATGTGCCCATCGCATTAAGACCAGATCAAAGACCCAGCGATTCCAGAACCTCGATCGTCCATTTATCCCACTATGCATCGATGCTTGCGTTCACTCAAGAAATGCGATTCCGGAGTGGAGTCCCCGTGACCGAGCATCGCATACGCCTGCGAGGGGGCTGGGAATGCATCCCCCTCGAATTGCCGCACCCGGCGGCTTACCGCCTGACCTTGCCCACCCGATGGAACGCCGAGGTTCGCGGACCGTTGCGACTCATTCGTCGGTTCAACCAACCATTGCTGGATCCGGGATTTGAGGTCGTACTGCGGATGGAACAGGTCCCGGGGATTCGTCGCATCCATCTCGATGGCGAAGAGTCGCCCGTGGGTACCCTCGAAGTATCTGCGTACGAGATTTCCGTGGATCGTTCCTTGGCGCACCATGAGTTGATCCTGGAGGTCGAGACATCCACTCCGAACGGCCCTGAGCCCGAGGTCTCGGAATGGGGGGTCATCGCGCTCGTCATCCGGACCGGATAATCCGGAACTTCGAGGACCCCCCGAGATTCTCGACGAATCGGCGCGACCCGCTTCAACGGGCGCGGAGGCGGGATGGGACACCCGCATGGGCCGGCAGACAGCTTTGTGACGACGGATTGCCGGGATGGCTCGCACGGAATACGGCGTTGCCTGCCCACCGCTTTCCATCGGGAGAAGAACTCCTTAGAATGATTCAGACTTGCTGATCGACCTCTTACACCAAACGAAGAGAGACGTAACCCAGCATGTTGGACCTCGAGCACGAACAACTTCGTAAAACGTATCAGGTCTGCCGCCTGGCTTTCGCGATCCTGTCGGCGTCACTGGTCCTCGCCTGTTTTACGTCGGTCCTACCTCTTTTTGTGCATTTCCATCCCGAGCTTTCCCTGAAGATTATCCGGTCGAGCTGGTATCAATGGCTCGATATGCCGATCGCTTGGGGATGCCTGATCGGCACGACTCTCCTCTGGGGTCGTTGGGACCATCGCGGGTGGCAGCGACGCGTCGGGCTCCTGCTCGTCATGTGCCTGATCGACGTCGGACTCAGCTTGCTCGAGCATGGTCCAGACCTGGGGATGGGAACCGGTCCGATCGGACACGATTGGTTGCGAGCGAATCTCGGAGAAGCGCTGGGCTGGGCCGAGTTCGCGTTGCTGGCGACGCTGAGTTGCGATTACCTGGAGCACCTCGGAGTCGAGCAGGCCCGCGACTCCGGGAATTCGACGCGGGCGATGGCCGCCACGGGGGCCGTACTCTGGATGGTCATTTTCTGCCTTCGTACCGATTGGTCGGCACATTGGCCGCTCCAGCATCGCCCCGTCCGGATGTCAATCGAGGAATTCCTTCTCTTCCAGGGTTCCCTCCTGATCTGGGCGATCACCTTGATGCAGGTCACGGCGTTGACGATCTCCTGCGCTCGACAATCCGGTTTCATCCTGGATGAACTGGAGCGCGAGGAAGAAGCGAACGACCCACTTCGGACGCAATCCCAGCACAATGACGTGCTCGATCCCGCCTCAACCTACCCCGATGAGTGGAAGTGACCCCGGAGAAGTCCATCTCAGGACGCACGACCGTTGCCCACTCGTGATTGATCCGAGCAGACGTGGTCATGACCGGCCCATGCCTCGTCTCGCTTTCAATCCATTTGATCAATAGTACAGGCGATCTCGATCGCATCAGTCTCGGGCGGGGAGACAGGCACCGTGGCTCCGGCATTGAGCAGTTCGCGGAGCGATCTCGGAAGCGGGAAGCGGACGTTTTCCTCGCGCACCATCTGCTCCTGGATGACGGCGCCGAAATGACGTTCCAGGTACTCGATACACTCTTGAACAACCTGCTCGGGGGCGCTGGCACCCGCCGTGATCAGCACGGTATCGATGCCCTCGAACCAGTCATGCCGGATCTCGGAGACACCGTCGATGAGGTACGAGGGAATCCCGAGCGAGTTGGCAATTTCGGCCAGCCGACGACTGTTCGAGCTATTCTGGCTCCCCAGGACGAGAACCAGATCCGCCTGCGCGGCCAACTCGCGTACGGCCTCCTGGCGGTTCTGCGTGGCGTAGCAAATGTCGTCCTTGGGTGGGTTGGCGATGTGCGGGAATTTCTTCCGCAGCGCGGCGATCACGACGTTCGCGTCGTCGACGCTCAACGTCGTCTGCGTCAGATAGGCCACTTTCTCCGGGTCGGGGACCTCGAGTCGCTCGACATCCTCGGCGGTTTCCACCAGTAACATCTGGTTGGGGGCCTCGCCCATCGTGCCGATGACCTCGTCATGGCCTTCGTGGCCGATCAGGACGATCGTATAACCTTCCTTGGCATATCGGATGGCCTCGAGATGGACCTTGATGACCAGGGGGCAGGTGGCGTCGATCGCCAGGAGCTGGCGTCGACGCGCCTCGGAGCGAATCTGGGGAGAGACCCCATGGGCGCTGTAGAGTAGGGGGGAGCCTTCGGGGACTTCCGACAGCGATTCGACGAAGACCGTGCCCCGCTTTCGAAAACGTTCGACCACGAACTTGTTGTGCACGATCTCATGATAGACGTACAGGGGCGGCCCGAAGAATTCCAGGGCACGCTCGAGGCACTCAATCGCCATATTGACCCCCGCGCAAAAACCGCGAGGATTAGCCAGAATGATCTTCATCGCGAACGGATCCTCCGGAGTCTTCCCAGGAAACGTCCTTATCGTATGCGTTCGGAGGTTCGAGGGAAAGCCGAGTCACGGTCATGACCAACCTCACTCATTCCATGGCGGTCGTGGCGAGATGAATCCGAGCCCACGACTCCCGAGGCTCGGCCGCTTGAAAGCTCAGGATTGTCTCTGCTAAAGTTCCAGACGTCGAGCCGCCGGTTACCGGCCATTCGGAGGTCCTACCGTGTTGGATGCAGGAGAACACCTGGTCTGCGATGGTCCGACGATGGCAAGCCACATCGCCTCGATGGCGACGCAACTGGCGGATGGCCGTCGTCCGGACGCACCGCTGTGCCTGGTCGGAATCCGAACGCGAGGCGTACCCTTGGCCGATCGACTGGCAGGGGAACTGAGCCAATTACTCGGCGCCGAGGTGAACGTCGGCGCCGTCGAGATCACACTCTATCGCGACGACCTCGGCCGGAGCCAACGTTGGCCGGTCTTGCATGGTACCGAGGTTCCCTTCAGCATCGATGGGGCCGACCTGGTGCTGGTGGATGATGTCCTCTTCACCGGCCGAACCGTGCGCGCGGCCTTGAACGCGATCTGCGACCTGGGTCGTCCGGCATCGGTCCGGCTAGCGGTCCTCGTCGATCGTGGACATCGGGAGTTGCCGATCCAGGCCGACGTGGTCGGTCTGAGAGTCCCGACCGAACGTGACGATCATGTCCGGGTGCAACTGCGGCCCGTCGATCCGATCGATCAGGTCGGCTGGCTCGGAGGAGGCCCCAGGCCATCGCCAACTGACGGAAGGACCCAACCGTGAGCGCCGTGAATGCATCGAGCCTGGGCTCCCCCGCCCCCCGCTGGACCAGGAAGCACCTGCTCGGCCTCGAAGACCTGTCGCCGGAAGAAATCCTGGCCATCCTGGACACGGCCGAATCATTCTCCGAGATCTCGAAACGGGACCGGAAGAAGGTGCCCGCTCTCCAGGGGCGGATCGTCTTCAATTTATTCTTCGAGAACTCAACTCGGACGCGCACGAGCTTCAGCCTGGCGGCGAAGCGCCTCTCGGCCGACACGCAAGATTTCTCCGCGAGCAGTTCGAGTCTCTCCAAGGGCGAGTCGTTCATCGACACGGCCAAGAACATCGAGGCCATGGGTGCCGACGTGATGGTGGTACGACACCCGACGCCCGGCACACCGCACCTCCTGGCGCAGCACGTCAAGTGCTCGATCATCAACGCGGGGGACGGCGCCCACGAACACCCAACCCAGGCTCTGCTGGACTTGATGACCATCCGCCGCGCCAAAGGGAAAATCGCCGGCCTGACCGTCGGCCTGGTCGGCGACATCTCGCATTCGCGTGTCGCCCGATCCAACATCTATGCCCTCGCCAAGCTCGGCGCGAAGGTGGTCCTGTGCGGTCCGCCGACGCTGGTGTCCAAAGGATGGGAACGGCTTGGCTGTGAGGTGGCCTATCACCTCGACGACGTCTTGCCGCGTTGTGACGTCGTGAACGTCCTGCGGATCCAGTTCGAACGCCAGAAACGAGGACTGTTCCCCTCCGTGGCCGAATACTCGCAGTTCTACATGTTGACCCAGGAGCGCATCCGCCTGGCCAAGGATGACCTGCTGGTGCTGGCGCCGGGGCCGATCAACCGCGGTGTCGAGCTGACCCCGGAAGTCGCCGACGGCAGCCACTCGGCCATCCTCGACCAGGTGACCAACGGGCTGGCCGTCCGCATGGCCGTGCTCTACCTGCTGAGCGGCCGGCTGGAATCCCAGGGTTCCTCCGTCGAATAAGAACCGATCCCAGTAGGGTGGGGACCGCCCACCAGTCGCAAGCCCGGCGGGCCGTGCCCCCTACGAAAAGCCTACGGGGATAGGGCTCTACGAACCCATCCGAGGAGGGCGGCTGAAAC
>JBKQHM010000821.1:0-22032 GCA_052148775.1 Isosphaeraceae bacterium
AGATGACGTCAATCTCCGATGGCCTGGCCCCGGACATCGTGTCCGTCACGCAAACTTGGTCCGACGTCATCCGGGATGAGTTTCCCCGATATCGGGGAACCGGTGGTGTCGCGAGCTGACCTCCGGACGTCCCATCGACTCACGGATCGCGGCGGCGGGTACCGGTATGAGCAAGGCGTTGAGCCGATCGCCATCGGCGCGTCCGCCTCATGATGGCCGGTCTCGGTCGACTGGACGTCGCGCCGGTAAGCGGGGCATCGGCCGAAGGACTCGGGACCCAACCACGGCTCACGGCCTGCGGCCCGTGCCGATGTGAGGCCGGGACCGCCAGGGCGATCGGGGTGCGAAAAGGCAAGCCGGGCCGGCCCGAGTCGGCGAGTCCAGGAGGGTCATCCGGATACGTTGGAACGGGGCGACCGCGCCGCGATTCGCCGGGTATCCCCGAACCGATGTTGTGTCAGACCGAGAAAAACATTCCCATTTGAGTCGGGGCGCTTGGCCGGTCGTCCGTTCCGCGGTGGCCGACCGGACGAGCTGGCCCAGCCCGCGACCATCCGGTCGGTCACCAGCAGAACAGGCTGCCGAGCGGCTCGACGGAAACGACCGGAGATCGCGCCGGCCGTTACCAGGTAACCGGAGAGGAGGAGGCCTATGTACAACAGCCCTCGTCGGCGAGGGGGCTCCAATCGACCCGCCGACGCTCGTGCCCGCCGGGTGCCCGCCGACTTCCATGAGGGGTCGCGCGGCGATTTCCTGCGCCGACACAAGCGCGAGTCCGCCGATGCCGCTCATCTCACGGGCCGAGAGCGAACCGAGTTCGCCGGGTGCCTGTTCAGGCGAGCGGCCGATACTCGCAATCTCAGGTGTGCGATCGACCATATCGCCGCAGAAGGGGGCAGCTCCCCAGGGCCGAACGGGATGAAGCTCGACGAGCTCGACGGCTCGGAACGATGGGAGCTGGCCCGGGCGCTCAGCCATGAGATCCGGACCGGCCGATACCGCCCGGGGCCGTACCGCGAGGTGCGGATACCCAAGGGGCCCGGCCGAGGCATGCGGACCTTACGAATCCGCAACGCCGAGGACCGCGTCGTCGAGCGGGGGATCGTCCAGGCGGTCCAGCCGTTCCTCGATCCCACGTTCGCGCCGGCCAGCTTCGGCTACCGGCCCGGGCGGGATCGGGAGCACGCGCTGGCCTACGCCGAGGCGACGGCCCGCGCGACCGGGGCTCGGTTCTGGGTTTTCGAAGATGTCAAGGACGCCTTCGAGCACGTCCCGCTGGGGCGGCTGCTCGATATCGTCCGCAGGCGGCTCGCCGCCAATGACATCGTCGAGCTGATCCGGGTCGTCACGGACAATGGGACGACCGCAGGGATACGCCAGGGGAGCAGCCTCTCGCCGCTCCTGCTGAACGTCTACCTGGATCACGTCCTGGATCGGCCTTGGGCGAGACGGCAGCCGGCCACCCCGCTGATCCGGGTGGCCGACGACCTGCTCGCCCTGGCGCGGGACCGCGACGAGGCGGAAGGTATCCACGAACACCTGAGAGACCGGCTCCAGTCCGCCGGCATGAAGCTCAAGGGCAACGCCGAGACGGCCGTCCGGGATCTCGACCGAGAAACCGGCGACTGGCTCGGGCTCCGGCTCCGCATGGGGCCGGGCGGCCTTGAGATCCGACCGACGGACCAGTGCTGGCTGAAGCTCGACGAGAATCTGGGCCTGGCCCACACGAAGCCTGCTGCCCCGGTCCGCGCCTCCGAGACCATCGGGGGATGGACCGAGCAGCTCGGCCCGTGTCGGCCCCACCTGGACATCGCCGGCTTCTGCGCGAGGATCGCCTCCGTGGCGGCCCGGCACGCCTTCGAGGAGATCCCCCCCGTACGGACCATCGAGGAACGACTCCTCCGTGGGTACCGCCGGTGGGAGTCGCTGAGACGGCGCGCTGGCCTACTCCCCATGGAGCAAGATCTGGCGGCTCCGCCCGCCCGCGTTTGACGACCGCGGTCTGCGGTCAACCTGGCAGGGCGTCGAACGGGCGGCCTGCCAGGATTCTTTTCTTCACGTCGGCTCGGTCAATCGCCCGTCCTCAACCGGTTCGCGCGGCAGCGGACCGCGGCGGCCTTCGTGGCGCGATCAGGGCAGCCATGGCCGATGGATCTGTGCACCCGCCGAGTCTGGGAGATGTCGCACCGCCTCGGGGACACGTTCCAGGCGCTACGGGCGCGATCTGAGACGCGAGCCTGGGGGGCTATGACTCCCAAGTTGGTCGACCGCATCCCCAGCCCGACGTCGTCTCGTGCGATCGGTTTGTAGACGTTCGTAACGCGTTCGGGGGCTGTCTCTCGAAGCCTTCGCCCGGCTCCATCCGGACTGTGCTCGCTCCGGCGAGACTCCCCGGAGTTTCCCCGACGTCGGGGAATCTCGGCGCGAGCGAGACCGGCGTGGAGTGGTCGATCGATCCGGTACCGGCTTTCTTGCGATCGACGGCGAGCCCCGGCACATCCTCGTGGTCATCGGGGGGTCTGCCCCGCGGCCTCAGGGGCGTTGAGGCCGGCCCGAGACCTTGGGCGAGGGTCGGAAGGTGCAGTCCCGGGATGATCGAGCCGGAAAAGCTGGCCGTCGCCAGACCGCAATTCAACAAGGCGGCACGGCGGTCGAGGACCGAGGGAATCATCGGTGTCAAATGCCCCCGGTGTCAGCACGCGACCCAGAGGTTTTTCGAGCTCAGGGAGATCGCCCCAATGGTAGGCAGCCTTCCTCTTGAGACGGACACGAGATCCGGTGCAGGACCGCCGGCACTTCTCGACAACCCTGGTGGCCTGACGTCAAGGAACTGACCGACCTCGGGCGTTCGCAGGACCCTTCTCGGAGAGCCAGTCGCGATCCCGGTAATCGAGCCGCCGAGCCCGCGTCGCGTCCCGCGCGGTCCGATCCTGGTCATCGGCGAAATCGACGAGCAGGACGGCCTGCTCCTCGGTGTTCTCGGACCGGCCGGATGCGAGCGACAGCTCCAGCGGCCAGGGAGTGCCGTCGGCCCGGATGATGATGTCGGTCTCGAGATCGGCCAGCCCGTGGGCAGACGCCATGGTCATGATGACCCGGTCGGGTCGCGCGTGGCGGCTCACCGGGGTGGCCCCGGCCGGCTCGTGTCCATTCGACTCGGCGAGGCAAGCCTCGTCGGCCTGGAGCAATCGCCATCCCGGCAGGAGCCGCCCGAGCTCCCGGCCGTGCTCGAGGGACTCGACCAGGACGACAACCCGTCGTGGCTCCTCGTGGCGAAGATCATCCTCATCTTCGAGAAACAGCCCGTACTTCCACAAAGTCGCCAGGTCGTCGCCGGCCAGGGCTTCGGTGACCCGGGTGATCGCCGCGTTGCGGTCGGTGTTGTGCCAGATCGACTGCCGCTTCCAGACCAGGCCGAGGGGCTCATCCGGCTGGTCCTTTCCGGGCCAAGAGGCGAAGGCAACCCGGACATCCGCAGGCCGCTCGCCGGGCGGACCGAGGCGGCCGATGACCGGCCCGCCGAAAGCTTCGATCACAAGTCGTTGGCGTCGGCTCAGGGGGAGCGTGTCGCCGAGCAACCCGTAGATCCTCTGCCTTCGAAGTGTCATCAGCCGATCGGGGACGTCTTCGTGGAGGATCTGGGTCGCGTCGACGAAGAAGACAACCCCCGCGACGGTGAGGTCCAGGCTGCGGATCGTGCCGACTCGAATACGACCGTCCGAGCCTGTCCGCCCGCGCGTGCAACAATGGACCGGTTCTCTCAGGCTCGTCGCCAGGCGCCGATTGAGCATAATGGCCTCGCGGCGGGACTTCGTGACGATCGCGATCGGACCGCTGGTGAACACGCGGGCCACCAGCTCGATCATGCTGGGCTTGTCCTGGGCCGAGCAAACCTCGATGACGCCCCGGCGACTCCTCGCCAGCGATTCGGCGAGACCAAGTCGCGCGTTGTCGATGGCGCCGACAAGATCTGGCGCGGGAGCCGCACTCGGGGGCTCCCCATGGTCCTGGATGTCCACTCGGTAACCGGCCCGGCGTGCGGCGGCGGCGAGCCGCGGCACCAGGCCGGCCGGGACGTTCACACTCCCCTGGGCGTCGAGATCGAAGAGGTGCTCCGGCTTGGTTTCCCGGCGCAGCCCGCCGCGGCCGTCCGACAGGAAACTCTGCCGCTCGACGAGCAAGTCCTCGAACATCTCCAGCCGTGCGGGATGGATATTGGCGCACGCGCCGTAATCCCGGATCAGGATGGCCGGCGGGCCGGCGCTCGGGTCAATGGGCGGTTCAGTCCTGTTCATCAATTTCATCTCGATGCGGGTCGGGAGGGTCGGCTGCTTCGGTGGCGGCCCGAACGTTTACTACGGTGGCCGAGACCCTGGTTGGCGGCGGACTCGAAGGACCCGGGCCCTGTCTGAACCGATGACGAGGTCGTCTCATATCCGGCCCATGACTCGTCGGCCTGGTCATTGGAATCGACCGCAGTCCGGGGGCACGGCGGAAGCGGACCGGTATCGTGCTGGGTGTCGTCATTCTGCTGCGGGGGGACATGCTCTCCGTGAAGAGCTGAGGCAGCCGGACCGTAACTCGGCGAGTCCGACTTTCCCCGATGTCGGGGAAAGTCCGCAGCTCCTACCTCTGGATTCTCGCCCCTTCGAGGCCCTGACTATCTTCGAATCGGCTCGCGAACCTGCAAGGATTTCGGAGTCGGAGTTCAAAGCCAGGGAACTCGTCGATACCACAGTCGCGATGACTCGTGCCCGGCGTATGGTGAGAAGGCGTTCGGCACCGGCACTTCGCCCACGCTCCGGGCCGTCCCCGCAGTGCACCCGCGGAGTGGCGGCTCTTGGCCCGTCGGGTCGTCCTGCACATAGGACCCTTACGGGATTCGGGTTACCCAGAGTTCAGTACGTGGTGTCGGGGTCACCGGGCGCTTCAGCCTTTCGACCTCGTCACGCGGCAGGATCTCCTCGAGCTTTTCGGCCGTCAGCGTGCGCTGCTGGTACCGACGGACCTCGGCATCGAAGAACCCCGGCTGGATCGCCGCGCCGTCATCGAATCGCTCGATGATGCCCAACCGTTGCTCCTCGATCTCCTCTTTCAACCGCTCCACTTGGTCCTTGAGTCCGCGGTATTCACCCAGCTCGTCCTGGGTGACGACGTCGTGCCGGAAACCATCACGTACACCGCGGTCGCCGGACGTGGTCAGGGGAGTGGCCTTCGCGCGCCGACGAGGTGATCTCGCAGATTCACGATTCCGGACGGACTTGCTTTGTCCCTGCATCTTCACCCTCCGAACTGTGACCTCCCGGACTCCATCACGCTCGGGCCACAGTTTGTCGAGGCCCAGCCATCCTGGCGGGACCTGTTGGTGCTGGGCGGACAAGCCCCTGATTTGCACCGTGATACGAGGAAGCTCCGACCGACCGACATTACTCGATAACGAGGACTGTCGCAAATCGACTCGGGCGGGCGATGACGGGTGATGAGCGCGCGATCCGCGATTCGCGGCCGTCCGCCGGTCCGCGACCGCCACGCCGCCGGCCGACGACGGTCTGGTCGGATACTGGCCATGTAGGTTGTGAAGATGGGCGGGCGGCGCCTGCGAGCCGTCGGCTTTGGCGGCTCGGCCGTTGGCTACAGGCCCCGGGACCCCGGTAGGCGGCGGGCCCGAGGGTCTCCGGCCCGGGCCTTATTTGTGGCGACTTCGTCTTGTGCGCGGCCCATGGTTCGTTAGTCTGGCTCGCGGAGTCGGCCGCCGCCCGGGGGTAGGCGGTGAGAGAACCAATGTTTTCCGGCGGGCCGTCGTCGACTGCGACGATACGATGCGCCTCGCCGGGACCGGGGGCAGCCCAACCGTCAATCGGCGGGACCAAGTTTCCCTCACGTGAGGGAATGTTCGCAGTTCCTGCTCGTCGAGTTCCGGGCATTTGAGGCCGTGACGGATAAGCCGTGGGACCGGTCGTGAACCTGCTGGATTCTGCTTACGAGTTATGCAAGAACCATTGCAGTCGGGTTGCATGGTGGCGAATTGGCTGATTACGCGCCCATCTGCTCGAGGAGCTTGCCGGCATTCTCGGACGCCCGCTGGCGCTGCGACGGGCTGCGCACTACAGGAACACCCGCGGTCTCAATCTTGGCGCCGGGGGTCCGGCTCAATTCGCCGAGCGCCTCAAAAAACCACTGGAGCGCCTCCACCGACGTGCAGCGTGTGCCGCCGCACTGGAGGGTCGGCAGGATAAGCCCGCGACAACCGTTCGTCGACCAGCGGAAAAAGGTCGACACACTGGTCTTGCGCCCGCGCCGCCTCGGCGGGACCAGGGCGGTAGCCTGCGTCAAGGTCACGATCGTGTCTCGGCCCAGGGTGATCTGATAGCCGGACGGCCCGAGGGAGGTGTCCCTCGGCTGCCGTTCACATCCTGAGGGCTTCCCACTCGAGTTCTCGGGCTCGTCCCCGATTACTCTTGGTGCACCCGGACCGACCGTCTTACCTCGATTCTCGGCCAATTCAAAGTCTCCTTCGCGGTTGCCAGAAATCGTATCGCGTCGCCGACAAGATCACCCTAACCGAGTCCTCGGATGGGCACAAATCGACATGGTCGGTCGCTGCCATCAGTCGCAATCCGAGTCGTGAGAAACGCGGGGTAGGGGGGGCGACTCGGGCGAGCCGGGCACGGGCCGACATCATCATGAAGGTTGCGCGGCGTGACTCCGAACTCGAATCTATGAGCTTCGACCTGGACCGCGTAGAACAGGCGACCATGGCTCCGCCATGCCGGTCGCGATGCCCGAATGGCCGTCGACTCCTCGACCGTCGCTCTCCTCGGCCAGACGAAGCGGCCGGCGGTTTCGCCACGGCATCGAGCCGGCCATCATCTCCGGTTTCGAGGCCATCGCCGGGTCGATGGAGCGCATTCGCCTTGTTGCTGCCCACAGCCCGCGGGGTAGGCGAGACGCCGCTGGACCGCCGGGTAGAACACTAGGCCGTTCGCGGGATGCGGCATGATTCGCCGAGACGGATTCGGCCCGTGTCCATGTCGAACATCGAGCGCCACTCGAGGCGAAATCGGCGTACGCAAGCCGATGTCAGCGTGATGGCTTCGCGAGGCTGGGCGATGCGCCGGCGAAGCGATTGCAGAGTCCCGAGAAGACCATACGACGACGCAGGTGATTATCACGACCCATGCCGCGGACTCGAAGAGGGCCGTAAGCGATTTTCTCCATCGGCGTTGATCGGCATCGAGCATGAAACCGGTCGAGAGAGTCGGGGCTGTGGATAACCCGGGCGGGGGACGAGGTTGAACCCCGCCCTCCGCCCGGTGTGGTCATGTCGTTCTCGCCAGCGAAGCGGCCTTCCCGGGCGAGTAGGTGGGTCCAGTCAGCCTATCCTTGCCATGGCTTCGGCGGCCTTGGCCTGGTCGAGCTCGGCATAAACTTCCGTGACAACCGGTGAAGAATGGCCCAGGACGGCCCTGGTGACGTCCAGGCCGAATTCACGGCGTAGGCGGGTCGCCGCGTTGTGTCGGAGCTGGTTGGGATGCCAATCGCGAATCTCGACTCCCCCGGCTTCCCTGATCTCTCGGTTGGCCTTTCTGATGCCGTAGTGCACCGCATGATAGTAGGACCGTGTGTCGTATCGAATCCCGGGTGCCCGCTTGGGCTTGCGCTTCCGCTTACGGCGTCGTTGCGAGGGTGTGAGTGGCGTTCTCCGGTCCCGCCGCCGTTCGGCCTGGCGTCGTTCCATCACTTCCAGCGGCGAAAACAGATAGGTCGTCAGCTCGGCCCGGAGCCACGGTCGGAGAATCTCCTGCGCCGTCGGGCCGAGGTAGATTCGCCGCTCCTTGCCGTGATGTTCCGTCTTGTGGGTTTCCGGAGTAAAGACCCAGACTGGGCCTGTCATGTCGATATCGATCGTCCGCATGCAACAAACCTCGTGCGGCCTCATGCCGGAGAGCCGTTGGAGTCGGACCATCGCCCAGATCTGGGCAGGCACGAAGTGACTGATCGCATCCACAAACGCATCAGGGACAGGTTTGACCGGCTCGGACTCACGGACTCCGCACCGGCCTTTCTTGAGCCCCTTGACGGCCTTGAGTCCCCAATGGACCGATGGCGGGACCAGAGCCTCCTCAACGCCCCAGCCGAAGAGCCGCACAAGCCGCTGGGTCCGCTTGTTCACTTCATTCCGGCAGAGACCGGACTCGACCATCGCCTGGCGAACGGCCTTGAGTTGAAGGGGCCCGAATTGCCCAACCGGCAAGGTCCCGTATAGCTGGCGGAGGGGCCGGACCGAGAGGCGGGTGTCGCGGACTTCGGACGTTGGCTCGCCGTTCTTGCGGTAGTAGCCTTCGGCGAATCGCAGATAGGCCAGCGCCAGCTCGTTGATCGTGAGATCCGCCGGGCCTTGCGAGGCGTCCGGGCCGGTGGCAACCGGAACGGGGGGCCGGCGTCCGTTAGCCAACCATTCCGCGAGAATCCGGTGATAATTTGCGAGGCATTCCGGCGTCCCGAAGCGGCCGCAATAAAAGTCGCGGCCATTCAATCGGACGACGCCCTGTCCCGATCCCTTGTGATGGGAAAGACAGGGGGTCTCGGATACATTTCGGCGGTCTGAATGCATGCGGCCACCCACTTTCTCCGTAGTCTACGGAAAAGTTCTGGGAGGATCGGCCGCACTGTCCGATGTTGGGCAGGTTCGCAAACTCTGCGATCGGCTGGACTTAAGTCGAATGGGCAGAGGCGGGATCGAACCGCCGACACCAGGATTTTCAGTCCTGTGCTCTACCAGCTGAGCTATCTGCCCCGGCATTCATGTACGAATGTCAGGATAACGCGGAGAAGTCTCGGTGTCAACGGGTTCTTTCTCGAGATTGGACTGGATCGCTCGCGCCGAGGAAGAGCCATTTCATCGTACTGGATGCCGTGTGTTCTCATCCAGAGGGGAGAAGTCTTAGACTTGAGCGGGATCGTCTCACGAGGGGACCCCCGTCGCATTGCTCCCCAATTTCGAGCCGGAACATGTCCTCGGCAATTATCATGCACGCGAGCCCTGACGAAGGCATTCACGACAAGGATGGCTGCCCCTCCGCGATACGTCTGCCACTGGCCCGCTTGTTGCAAGTCGTGATGCTGCTTCAGATGGGCCGTTTTCCCAACGCACAGAAACTGGCAGAGGCCTGCGCGGTCAGTCGACGCACGATCTACCGCGACCTGGGCACGCTCGAGGCCGCCGGTTTCGTTGTCGTTTATCGCCCGGATCGGCAGGGGTATCAACTGGCCGGGGAAGGCTACCTCCAGCCGGCTCCCCTGGACGACCAGGAAGCCCTGGCGATCTTGCTGCTCAGTCGTTTGTGTCCGGCCGATCATCCGTTCGGATCGCTCAAACCAGTGCGTTGTGGCGTTGACAAAGTGATCCAGGCCCTCCCAAAGGCTGTTCGCAGTCGGATCCTGCTCGGCGGCGAGTTGATCCTGAACACGACCGATCCGGCGACCCTCGACCTGCCCGCCGATCGGAAGACCGTCTACGACGCAATCTGGCGAGCCCTGGGGCTGCGAAAGCAGATGCGACTCTGGTATCGCGAAGATGACTCCGATTCCCTCCTCACCACCAAGGTGGGACTCTATCGACTCGCACGCGTCGACGCGTATTGGTCCGTGGTAGGGAGATCCACGCTCCATCGAGAGGTTCGACTGTTTCGCATCCCCTGGATTCAGCGGGTGGAGGTGACCGACGAGACCTACGCGATCCCACCGCGCTTTCGTCTGGAGCGCTGGCTATCTCGCTCGAACCACCATGGCCATCTGGATAGATCCTACGAGGTGCAACTCCGATTCAATGCAAGGATTGCGCCCGTGATCTTGGATCGCCATGGGTGGACGGGACAGCGACTCAGCCTCCTCGCCAACGGCGGTCTGGACCTCTTCCTCAACGTCCCCTTACGCGATGAATTCGTGCTGTGGATTCTCGGGTTTGGCGAGCATGTCGAAGTGCTCAAGCCCAACGAACTCCGCCAGGCGGTGAAGCTCCGAGCCGAGGGAATCGCTCGGATACACCAGGGTTCCGCCGATTGATGGCCGGTCATGGCATGATCAAGACCGTCTGAGCCGATCCGCCGCGGTAACGGAATCCCCGAGATTCTGCGGAATGGGGCCAGAGAATTCGATGGACGGTTGACTCAGAGAGAAGCGGGCTTAGAATGGGACCACCTGAAGAGATTCGGGCGCATAGCTCAGTTGGCTAGAGCGCACCCCTGATAAGGGTGAGGTCTGAGGTTCGAATCCTCATGCGCCCATTCACCAACCTAAGAAGTCTCAGAAGTTAGGGCATAGCAGCCTCTCACCTCGAGAACCATCGACCATGTCGAAGGCATAGAGCGGTGGATTCACTCATCGCGAGCGAATCAACCCCCCTCCCGGTTGAAGCCGCTAGGAATTCATTGGTTGAGCCGCTGAACTCACCGAGATTTTGAAACGAGCTCGGAACCGGCGATCCTTGAAGTCATC
Source organism: Isosphaeraceae bacterium (assembly GCA_052148775.1). GTDB lineage: Bacteria > Planctomycetota > Planctomycetia > Isosphaerales > Isosphaeraceae > CAVZRC01. Next base: position 10,498 of record JBKQHM010000821.1, read on the forward strand.
TCGGATGAAGCCTGCGGGTTTGGCTTCGGGCTGTTGACATGAGGCGCTTGTGAGAGGGGTGCGCCTTGTTCGATTCTGGACGCCTGCATCGATTGGATACAAGCGTCCAGACCGGTTCAAGAGGGCGAAACCGGACGTTTCACTCCTCATCATCTCCGCCGTCGTCCCCCGAATCGTTATCGATGTCTTCCTCGTCCTCGATATCTTCCTCCTCCTCGATGGACGCTTCCACTTCCTTGCGTGCTGCTTTCACTGGCGGCGCGACCACGCGCGGGATCGCGGCGCCGATGCCGGGGGCGTCTTCGGGCATCGGTTCTTTCGTCTTCTGGACGAAGTGCGTACCCTTCCCCTTCGCGGTGAGTTCGGCGGCCCTGGTCTCGGCGGCTTCCTTCTGGGAAAACTCGAAAGTGGCGACTGGCTTGAAGGCGTCGTTCAGGACCGACCAGACGATCCGCATCCGGGCGGCCGGTTTCGGAGTTCGGGTCGTTTTGGCCTTCGATTTTGCAGGCGCCTTCGCCTTCTTCTTGGGACGACGTTCTGCAACCTCCTCTTCGTCAACCTCTTCGATGACCTCGTCGGTTTCATCTTCCATCGGGTCGAGGGGTTCAGCGGCCTCCCTCTGCCGCCGGAGGTCCAATCGATTCAGCGGTTTCCCAGCCATGAAACCGTCCTTCGCGCACGAGGCTATGTCGTTTGATACCGGTGTGAGTCCCTCGGCACGACCGAGCACCAGGAGTGGGACAGGCACACGAACAGGGTCCTATCTTAATCGAACCGCTGTCGTTTGACCAGGGTATGAGCGCTGGGAGTGTGCCCGACGCGATGATTCGGCCCGACGACCGGTACCCGGTATGGCCGGATGAGACGGGTCGGCCTCGGTCGGCGTGTCCCGAGACATCTCGATCGCGATACTCTCGAGCAAATCCAGTGGATGGTAGGGCTTGGTGAGGAAATGGTCGACGTTCAACGCGTGGAGGGCTGCCACGTGGTTATCGAGGATCGCCCCGCTGCAGATCAATACAGGCTGGAGCGGCCGATGGGTCTTGATCCGATGGCAAACGTCGACGCCCGATAGCAAGGGTAGGTTGAGGTCGAGCAGGACCAGATCGAACGGACCCCGGCCCGAGAACAGGCCGACACCCTCCAGGCCATCGGCCGCTTCGATGACTTCGTAGCCTTCTCCGCGAAGGAACTCCGCAATCAGGCGTCGAAGGAGGTCCTCGTCTTCCACCAGTAAGAGCTTGCCCCGCCCCGTACCTTCCATGGGCTTCTCCTCATCCAAACAGGGTCCATCCTGGCGCCGAGGTCCCGCGGTCCGGTGGGGGCCGTCGGGCTCGAGGGTGCCATCGCGTCTCCTCGAACGCCGTCTTCCCGTGAATCGCTCGCGGACGACGTCACCCGAATAACGGATCGCACATCGGCCGCGATCGTGCGCGTTCAGTCGGGGTGCAGGTTGGTCGGCTATCTTATCCAGACCCTGGCCTCGCGCCCATCGCGAATTACGGAGAAAGCGCGACCGAATGAAGCTCAAGAGACGGGCACATGAGGAGCCGGATTGGGGTGTTTCACGGGGGTCCGACGATCCACACCGAGTACCTGGCAGAGATAAGCGATCACGACGTGTTTGGTCACATTCAGGCCGACGATTCCCCACAGAACACCGAGGCGGAACAGCCAGATGTTGAGCGCAATGCATGCCACAACACCCAGCATTGCCCCCACAGTCATTTGAAAGGAAGGTCTTTCCATGGAATTCATTATGGACGGGCGGGTGGTCCTCGAAAAGGGGAAGCATTCGGAAAGTCGCGAACCGGTGAGAACGGCCGAATCGGGCACGAATCCTCCGGGGAGATACAGGCCGACAAGCCATCAGGCGGCGGGCAAGGAGCAGGTTGCGGGAGTTCATGGGGCCCGTTCCTGCAACGCGGGCGCCGGGATGTTTCGGGGCGAGGCCTCGGCCGGCAGACCGAGGACTGTCAGGTCCGTCTCATCCCCCTCCGGCATGATCAGCTTCCGCTTGACGTGAACGAGAAGCTGCTGGAGCGATTCGATATAGAGGCGACGGATCGTCAAGTCCCTCGAGCGTCGGGCCTCGGTCATCAGGGCGAGGAATCGCTGGGCCTCGGCGCGATCGTTGAGGATCATCCTCTCGGCATCGGCACGGGCCGTCTCCTGGATGGCCTGGGCTCGCGCCGAGGCGCCCGTGAGTTTGACGGCGGCATCGGTCGTTGCGTCGTTGATCCGACGATCGCGCGCGCTCTCTGCGGACTGGGCCGCCGCGAAGTCGGCGGCGACCTCGATGGGCGGTCGGGCCTCCGTAAGACTGACACCCAGGATCGTCACCCCCAGGGGGAGTCGGTCGGCTGCGGCCTGGATGTCGGCCTGGGATTCCTCGGCGATCCGTCGGCGTTCCGAGCGGAGCACCGCATCGATGCTGAGGCGAGACAGGGCACGCGAGAGGCTCGCCTCGGCGCCGCGGATCAAGACCGGTTCGACGTCCTCGATGCGCAGTACATAGTCGACGGGGTTTGCCACCCGGTACTGGACGGTTGCCTGGATGTTGACCAGGTTCAGGTCGCCGGTCAGGGCTTCCCCGGATGAGGGTTCCTGGTCGGCCGACGGCGGTCCGGACTGACCGATCGTGAACTGCCGCACGGCGTCGGAACGGACGCGGTCCAGGCGGTCGACGCCCAGCGGGAATCGCCAGTGCAGCCCCGGCCCCCATGGCGGCTCGATCAGCCTGCCGAATCGACGGACGACGGCGACTTCGCCCGGGGCGACCATGCAGAGGCCGGCCGCGACGAAGAGCATGCAGGCGACTCCCAGGCCGATCGCGAGATAGGTCAGGGGCTTCTTCATGGTTGCCTCGCCGTGCTCCGGACAGCCGGGGCTCCCGTGCCCGGGACGGGCGTCCGCTCGACGGCCGAGTCCGGCGTCGCATCGATCGACGGGCCCTTGACCAGTAGCTTGAGCAAGGGGCTCGAGGCCGAGAGGACGACGGTCGTACGGTCGTCCAGGATCGCGCGATAGGATTCCAGCGTGCGGAGGAACTCGTAGAATCGGGGGTCGCGACCGTGAGCTTCGTTGAGCACGCGGGTCGACTCGGCCTCGGCTCCGCCACGGATCCGTCGGGCTTCCGCCTCGGCCTCGGCCAGGATCGTGTCGCGCGTCCGATCGGCCTGGCTGGTGATCGTGATGTACTGAGCTTCCCCCTCGGCGCGGAGCTTGGCGGCGACCTGCCGCCGCTCGCTGCGGATCAGCTCGAAGACGGACGGCCGGACCTCCACGGGGTGGTTGAAACGCCGGAGCCGGATGTCGACGACCTCGACGCCCAGCTCGGCGCGAGCGGCTGGTGCGACGGCCGCCACGACATCCCGCGTCAGTGCGTCGAGCGCCCATCGGGCCGGATCGGTCGACGCCAGGTCGGCGAGCTCGCGACGGCCGATCGCGTCGCTCAACCCGGCGGAGACCCGTTCGTTCAACCGGGCCTCGGCCAGCTCGTGGCTGCCGGAACCGCGCACGAACAGGACCGGGTCCGCCACCCGCCAGACGACATAGGGCGCGACCTCGAGGTTGCGCTTGTCGCCCGTCATGACCTCGCGCGGCGGCGGGTCGAACACGCGGAATCGGCGATCGATCTTGATCGCGAGCTGCCAGGGGGCCTTGGGATGCAGGCCCGCCTCCAAGGGCTGGTCGCCGTAGACGGCCTCGATGCGGCCGAAGCTCGTCACCACGGCGAACTCGGTCTCATCAACGACCACGAACGACGCGACCGTGACTCCGGCAAGAGCGGCAATCAGCACCACCGCGATGACCCAGCGGAGGGTATGTTTCATGGTTGGGGTTTCCGGGGCGACTCGGGGAGGGCATCCGCGGGTGCGATCGTGTGGGTCGGGCTGTCCGGCCGGACCGCCGGTATCATCCGGTCCCAGGGAAGGCCGGGCATCACCACGTGTCGGCGTCGGCCCGATACCTCGTCCAGGATCAGTTTATCCTTGCCGGCGAACGCCCCCTCGACCATCTTCCAGAAGAGCCGGAAATCGGTGAGCGATGGGGCGTATTGCCTCGCCTCGCGGAGGGAGGCGAAGCTGTGGGCTGATCCCGAAGCCATCGCGAGCTGCCGGCTCCGGTCCGCTTCCGCGGCGTCCCGATCGGCCCGGGCCTTGCCCCGAGCCTCGGTCACGACCTGGTCGCGGTACGCGCCCGCCTCGTTGATGCGTCGCTGGCGATCGCTGTTGGCCCGCGACACGTCGCGATAGGCGTCGAGGACCCCCAGCGGGGGGTGGATGTCCTGGAACGAAACATCGCGGACGGCGAGGCCGAATCCATAGGCCAGCAGCCGCTTTTGGAGCAACTCGACGGCCGCCTCCTCGGCCCGTCGACGCCCCGCCGCGAGCAGCTCGAGCAGTTCCCGACGGCCGACGACCTCGCGGATCACCGACTCCGCCATCGACCGCACCGCGCCTTCGCCGTCCGCAACCCCGAGCAGGAATCGCCGGCTGGACTCGGGGTCGCTGGAGTCGATCGCGTACTGGAGCGTGGCCGACAGCTCGACGTATCGGCCGTCGCCGGTCAGCAAGAGCCCCTCATCCTCGATGGGATCGCTCTCGCGACGATCGTGACTGGCCTCCCATCCCAGGCTGTCCGCCTGAGGTCGGGCCACCGCGCGAAAGCCGATCGCCAGGCTGCGGACCCGTTCGGGGGCGATTCTTCGCACGGATTCGATCGGATAGGGCCAACGCCAGTGCAAGCCCGGTGAGAGCGTCCCCCGATATCGGCCGAATCGCTGGAGCACACCGACCTCATCCGGTCCGATCACGATCCAGCCGCTCGCGGCATAAATGAACACGAGAGCCATGATCGCGATCGCGGCGACGGCCCGACGGCGTCCCCAGGCGGATCGCCACGCCTTTTCGAGGTCCACGAGGTCGTCGACACGACCGATCCACGCTCCGGCCTGCCGGGCGAGGCGGAACGGCGCCAGCTCGGCCCAGTCTCCGTACACGAGGAGTCTCATCGCGTTGAGCAGGACGAGCAGCGAACCGACCTGGTGGAGGATCGCGGCGGCGACCGGTCCGAGGATGCCGAGCGTGGCCGAGAGCATCGCCACGGCATTGAATCCGAAGGCGAAGCCGATGATGTTCTGACGGATGACCGCGACCGTGCCGCGAGCCAGGCCGAGCAGGTCCGGCAGGACGCGGAGCGGATCGCCGAGGATGATGATACTGCCGGCCTCGGCGGCGAGGTCCGCGCCGATGCCCCCGAGCGCGATCCCGGCGTCGGCCTGTGCCAGCGCGGGCGCATCGTTGATCCCGTCGCCGACCATGGCGACCCGACGACCCGACGCGCGACGCTCCTCGATCCATCGGGCCTTGTCCGCCGGCAGGAGCTCCGCGGCGACGGTGTCCGCGTGGACCCGCTTCGCCACCGCACGAGCGGCCGGCTCGCGGTCACCGGTCAGGATCGCGATTTCCTTGATCTTCATGTGACGAAGGTCGTGGATCACGTCGTGGGCTTCGGAGCGAATCGCGTCATGGACGCCGATGACGCCCGCCACCTCGCCGTCGACCGCGACCAGCAGCGCGGTCTGCCCACGCGCATCGAGCACGCCCAGGAGCGCCTCGACGGGCGGATCGACGCCGACGCCGTGCTCGGCGAGCAGGCGACGGTTGCCGACCAGGACGGTCTGCGAGACCTCGCCGGAGCCAGTGCAACCCGCCTGGACGCCGGCACCCGGCAACACGCTGGCATCGATCGGGTCGAGGAGCTCGATCGATCGGCGCCGGGCCTCCTCGACGACGGCGGCGGCCAGCGGATGTCGACTGGCCGCTTCGGCCGAAGCCGCCAGGCGAAGCAAGCTCTCCTCGTCGCGCCCGCCGACGGCGGTCAAGCTCGTGAATTGGGGCTTGCCCCGGGTCAGGGTGCCGGTCTTGTCGAAGGCGAACGTGTCGCACGCCGCCAGGCTTTCCAGCGCGGAGCCGCCCTTGATCAGCACGCCGTGACGTGCCAGCCAGGCCATGCTGGCGAGCATCGCGGCCGGGGTCGCCAGCACCAGCCCACAAGGACAGGCCACGACCAGGACGGCCACCGTCCGCGACCAGACATCCGGCCAGCCGGCGAGATAGCCGACGAGAAGCGTGACCCCGGCGACCAGCTCGACCAGCGGGAGGAAGTACCGTGCCATTCGGTCGGCGGTCTTTTCGATCGGGGCCTTGCGTCGCTTCGCCTGGGCGACCAGCCGGAGGACCTGGCCGAACGTCGTGTCATTGCCGACCTTCTCGGCGTCGACCTCGATCGCCCCGAACTGGTTGATCGTCCCGGTGAAGACCGGGTCTCCCGGCCCCTTGTCGATCGGCAGCGACTCGCCGGTCAGGGCGGACTGATCGACGGTCGAACGACCGTTGAGGATGATCCCGTCAACGGGGACGCGCTCGCCGGGCCCCACGACGACCCGATCGCCGACGATCACCTGATGCGCGGGGATCTCGATCTCCTGGCCGTCGCGTCTGACGCGCGCCGTGCGCGGCGTCTGTTCGACCAGCCGGCCCAGGGCGCGTCGGGTGCGCGCGAAGGTGACCGCCTCGAGGACCTCGCCGAGCAATGCGATGAAGACGACCTCCGCCGCGACGAACGGCTGGCCGATCATCAGGGCCGCCAGGCACGCCTGGGCCAGCGCCAGGTCGGCCCCGATTCGGCGTTGCAGCAGCGATTGGAGCGTCCCGTAGACGATATAAATGGCGCCCAGGAGCGCGGCGATCATCGTGGGCGATAGGCCCATCGGGAATCGCCCGGGATGCCATCCCATCAGACCCAGGAGCAGATCGGCGCCGATCAAGCCGCCGAGCAGCGCCGTGAACGCGATGAGCGCACGCTCGTCGTGCTCGTGATCGACGATCGGGAGGCCGAACGCGCCCCCCTCCCCATGGTGCATGTGGTCCGGTCGATACTCGCGGTGCATTTCTCGGGGTGGCTTCCTGTGGAGTCGTCGCGGTTGGCGGTGGCTGCCGGGGCTGGAGCGCTTTACGCTTGGCTTGCGCACGCGCCGGAAGCTGGCGCGAATCCCCCCCTCGAACATCCCCTTCGTAAGGGGGAGATTTTGGAGTGCGCCTCATCCCCCCCTTACGAAGGGGGGGGCCGAGGGGGGTTCTGCGGGCGTGACCAACGCGATCGTAACGCGCTCTAGCGTCTCACGAGCGTGAGGAAAAGGGTAGGGCTCACCGGGAATATCGAGACCAGGTCACTTTCGCGGGATGACGCATCTCCTATCGCCGAAGATGAGGACGTTCCGCAGATATCGCAAGGCCCTTTGATCGCGAGTCTCGCGGAATCATCGGCAGGGTCTGCGCCGAATTAACCCGACCGGGGGCCGAGATGGACCATCACCTGCGTGAACTCGGGCTGGTAAAATGGAATTCCCGATGCGAGACCAAGGTAGGCGTCCGATGGGATGCCCCGACCTGAGCCGAGTTCGGCGTCATTGCAGCTCGCGTCCCGACGGAACAGAACGAGCAAGAGCCATGACCACCGTTCGAGCCGTGATCCACGATCGTCGGATCGAAGTGCCCGCCCCCGATGACCTCCCCGATGGCACGGAGGTCATTCTCAGCATCGGCACCGACCTCGCCAACGACGACGACCCCATGTCGCCCGCCGAAATCGCCCGCGTCCTGGCCGCGATGGGGCAGATGCAACCGCTGGAGATCCCCGACCATGTGGCGGCGGATCTTGATGCTTGGGAAAGAAGGCTGAACCAACACGGCATCGATTACGCCGACCAGGGCGCCGAGGATGCGTTCCAATGAGACGGTTCATCCTCGATACCGGCATTGCCGCGTTGCATCTCGACCGCAAGCGAGGCGTGTTCGAGCGGGCCGCGGCCGAAGTCGCCAGGGGGAGCCGGGTCGGCATCGCCGCACCAGTGCTCGCCGAACCCGCGTTTCGCGCCGAAGGCAGCCCACAACGGGACCGGAATCTCCTGCGTCTCCGCCAGGCGCTGGACGTCTGGAAACTCTGGCTGGTGGACACCGCCGCCGCGTTCGAACACGGCCGGATCGCTTTCGAGTTGAAGACGATCGGCCGCCCGATGGGACAGAACGACATCATGATCGCTGCCATCGCCCGGTCCCTGGGGAACACCATCGTCGTCACGATGGATACCGACCTCGCGGCCGTCCCCGGCCTGAGCGTCGAGAGCTGGGCCGAAGAAACAACTAACAAAGTTTGACCCCGGGTTCCCTGAGGAACTGCTCGAGATTGGTGGCGTACTGGCCGGCGGCATCGATGCGCACGTGAAAATGTGCATTTGGATTCTGATCATGTAATTCCATCAGTCGATCCTTTAGCGAATGATAGCCGGCGTGGTTTTCGAGGACGGTCATCGGCTTGGCCGCCGGTTGGCGATCGGGCCTGAGGAAGGAGACGCGATGACCGTATCGCGCGGTATCGATGCCGACGCCGATGCGGTCGAGGGACAGGGTGAGGGCCATGAACGACCTCCGGAAACAGGAGACGGGAGCCATCGAATACGACGAGTGTCGGAGAGGAAGGCGTGAGTCTCCCCCGGGGATCTTGGGCAAGGTAATCCTTGTGATAAGCGGTCTAGGCCGCGTGATGTACCTATGCCTTGAGCCCAAGCCGGAGGGAGCAATCTTACCCAAGAGGTCAAGCCTCAGGAGGTGTACAGCTCTCCCCACGACACTGGTGCCAGTATCGCAAACTGGCCCGAATCCAACATACAAGGATGTACCGGTCACGATCGGGGGTAAACCCAGAAACTGAGGGCTGTACGCCCTCCTTGGCATACGCCTGTGGCCTTGGAAACGGCGTTTTCGCCGCGTGTGGCCGGCCCGATTTCGCCGAGACCCTATTTGGCACCGGTCACTAGGGTACCGCCCAGATCGCTGTTGAAATATCCTTTAAGCCCATCACCGTCAGAACGTCGAATCGATGCACATTTGCATCCTGGCTCAAGGAACTGAGAGCCACTTCCGCGAATTGACGTTCGCGAGAGCGGGTTCTTGCAAGTGCGACCCGAATCGGGGATACTCCCGGATTAGCTGCAAATCGCGGTGATCCTGACTTCGCCTCTATCGCCTGTGAATCCGACTGGGCTTCGAGGAAGGGCACTATGGAAACGGTGCGGGTCTGTCGCAACGGACTCTGTCCCTGCGGGAGCGGTCGCAAGTCCAAACGGTGTTGCCAGAATCAGTTGGCTACCGGAGGAATCAGGGGTATCACCGCTTTTGAGAAGGCCCGACCCGTGTTCGGCGACGGTGCCGAGACGCGGCGTACATCGCCACGGCCCTCCCTTCAGCAACATGGACATGACGACTGTCCGATCGAGCGAATACCGATCCATTACACCTATGCCGAGCCGTTTGGCGAGGCCGAGTGCGTCTACTGTTTCCCTGTCGAACAACTCTTCCTCTTGGAGGACGGCAGCGTCATCCCCGCCGTTTGGCTCCAACCCGGGATGCGGTTCCGTTTGGAAGATGGCGCTCATGGCACGGTCACGGCGGTTGAGCCGCCGCGTGTCTGGGAGCCGCCGTCGCGGATACCGAACCGCGATGGCAACTACGCGCGTCGGGTGCTCGGCCGGGTCAAGCACAAGGGATACGTCGTCTTGGACGTGACCTTCGGCGGCACGACCGTCACGACCACGCCGAACCATCTTTTCTACTCGGCCAGCCGCGGGGCATGGGTGCCCGTCGGCTCGATGTGTCCAGGGGAGTTGTTGCGGGGTGAGACTGGGGCGACGAGTCCCGTGCTAGCGATCGGCCCGCCCCGCCAGGGCTTCGTCGAACTCTACGGCATCGAAGTGGAGGAACTCCACACGTATTTCGTCGGGAACGAGCCTGGTTCGGCCTTGGTCCATAACGGGATGGGTGAGTGTTTCAAGAAGCCAGCCGCGATCCTGTCGAGCAAGATGCAGACGCTCGACCTTGGCGGTACGTGGCGGAACAGCGTGTTTTCACAACAGGGTCTGGTTTATGTTTTGCGTGACAAACTGACCGGCCAACTGTTAAAAGTCGGACAGACCACGGCCGACAAATTCATCGGCCGATTCGAAAAATATGTAACGGCTGGCAAGCGAAATTTCAAAGACCTCGCAGTCGACGTCTTTGAAGTCCCGCTCGACAATCGAGGTGTGATCGAGGGGCAGATTCGCCGGAATCTCGGCTCTCGCCCCGGTTCTCTCCCTTGGGACAACCAGAACGGTCGCCTGGGCCGTCCGGGGGCTGGCATCCCTCCTCATCCTACCGAGCCTAGTGTTTCTTGGTGATACAATGCAAAACCAGATTCAATCTCCCCCCGACCGCGTCAATTACACGGTCAGGAATAATGGGCAGTATTTCACGACGGGTATCGACGGCCAGGGGCGACAGGTACTGATGGGCCTGCTCTTCGGTGCCGCTTCGCCCGAGGTTGTTGGAGTCTTCTTCGATAAATCGGGCGACTTCCTGGGGTCAGTCGCGGAGCCTGTCGGCCCTCGCCCCGACGAGGATGATGAGGCAGCGACGTACCGAACACTTGCAGGTCTTCAGAGAACAATCGGCCTTACTCCGGCTAGCATCTCCATCAAGAAATTCTGGCTGGCTGATCGACAGGTTGGGATTTCTGATCTTCCCGAGCATTATCAAGACTTTTTGAACAACCCCGGAGAATTCGACGAGCGGCGAAGAGCTGAATTGTCGGGGGACGTTGAGAGATGGTTCTCGGAAGGTGATTTTGTTCTTTGGTGGGGCGAGGATTACTATCTCGATAAAGATGGAGATGTCAGTTCATCTTGAAAATTCATATAAATTGTGAATTTTGGCAGCTTCATGGACGACGCTGACGACCCTGATTTTTCGGCCCGCTTTTCGCAATCTCGGGGGCGAGCTTTCGGGTCCGGATGAAGTGACGGAGGTTGGTCGCCGACACCCCCGTGATCTTGGCGATCGACGCCTTCGACACCTCCTTCTCCAGCAGCATCCGGATCTCTCCCTCCTTGCCGTCGAGCTTGGATGAGCCCCGCGAGCCCTTGGGGCGGCCGAGCAGGCGGCCCTTGGCCCGGGCCGCCACCAACCCCTCCTTCGTCCGCTCCGAGATCAGGTCCCTCTCGACCTCGGCGAATAGCCCGAACAAGGCGACCATCACCTTGGTCTGAAGATCCTGCTTCCCCTCGAAGCGGATGCTTTCCTTGATCGCCGTGAGCCGGGCCGACCGGATGATCGACACCCAGATCATCACCGAGCAATGGGACCGGATGGGGCAGTTCTATGCGTCGCTGGAGAGCGGGCACACGACCGCTTCGGTCGCGCTCAAGCGACTCGCCTCATGCACGGCCAAGAACCGCTTCTACCGGGCCAATCGCGACCTGGGCCGGATCTTCAAGACCGAGTTCCTGCTCAGCTACCTGGAGACTTGGGGTCAAACTTTGTGTGCGCCGTGGAAAGGTGTTGGTCTTCAGTGGGTGCAATTCCCACCTGGCAACTGGGTCGCTCCAGCCAGTAGCTATCGGAGCGGCGGTGGAGGTAACGAAGCCGTCGGAGC
>JBKQHM010000822.1:0-7140 GCA_052148775.1 Isosphaeraceae bacterium
CACCCCGTCAATCTCGTAGGGGAGGGATTCACGGTCTTCAACCAATTTTTCATAGTAGCCGATGGCTTCCCCGATGCCATGGCAGAGCCGCGATCCCGGATTTACCGGAAGTCCCCAACGTTGAAGCCCTCAAAATTCCCCGTGTTTTTCGGCTTTGTGGTCTCGGCGAAGGCCTCGATGAGAGTCCGATTGTCAAAGAACTTACTGCGACCTACTTAGCTTGGCTTGACCCAGGTTGGCCCCAGAGAGATTGGCATAGCGCACCTCGGCCCTGACGAGGTTGGCCTCATGGAGGTCGGCCCTTTGGAGGTCGGCCCAGTTGAGATTGGCGTCGAACAGCTCAGCTTCGCGGAGGTCGGCCGCGTGCAGGTCGGCCCAAGCGAGACGGGCTTCAACGAGACTGGCCCCGCGAAGGTCGGCCCCGCCGAGACAGGCCTTTTGGAGGGAGGCCTTACCCAGACGGGCCTCGCGGAGGTCGGCCTCGCGAAGATCAGCGTCGTAGAGGTCGGCCTCGCGGAGGTCGGCTCCCATCAGTTCAATGATTGCCAGATCCTTGCTTATCAACTTGGACTCGTGGAGGAACTTCAGCAGTGCGCCCTTGCGCGCTCCATCGAGCACACGCAGCACCGTCAAGGTTCGCACCCTAGCGACTTTGCGAACTGCGGAATCTTTCGAAGAGTCCAGCAGGTCCTTCTCGAAGATGAGCTCCACGATGCTGTCAATGTAAGTCTGCAAGGCCTCCTGGCAAAATCGATCGTGGCGCCTGTCCTCAATCTCGCGAGTAAGGCTCTCTTGCCGTAGGGTGAGCCAATAGCCACCGACCACAAGTACAGCGGGGATGACAAGCAACCCCAGCCAATCCCAGAGCGTCTTATAACGCTGATATTCTTGACCAAACGTCATGGGCCTGGAGAACTCGCCAAGGCCCGTCCAGGCCCCGAAACTCGATTGAGGTGAACCGTATCCCCAGAAAACGGCCAACAGAAGAAAGACGAAGAACACGGCGCACATGGCGACCAACGGGATTTCACTCCGACGCATAACCGTCTCCTCACCGCGTTCACCGACCTTCCGCCCGCCCGGCGCGGGCCCGCTTCGTCACCCGGATCCGGGTCGGGCCGCCCCGGACGGACCGGTCACGCTCACGGGCGATGTAGCCCCGATCGACCAGCTCGCCCACTTTGCGCTCCACCGTCGAGATCGACCGGCTGAGCTCAGCGGCCATGTCCTGGTAACGCTGCACCAACTCGGAGCCGTCGGCGGTCCGATGCACCAGCGGACGAAAATGCGGACGAAAATGGGACATTCTTAAATCTCGCGGCAGCTTAGGTAATCTGGATAAGCTGAATCCCTACTGCGTAAATGAGGGGGCCCTGACGCTCAACGAGTACAAGTGAGAGGATCAGGGTCAGATCGGGTTTCTGGTTTTTTCGAGCGGGACCACCGGAGGTAACCGCAACTGCACCTTGGTCGATCTCACCCGGGTATTGGCTTTATAGTAGTCGTGGCATGCCCGTGATTGAAGCATCCCGGCGGTGTCAAGGCAAGAAGATACCGAAACCTGGCCCGAGCCCAACCTCCGCATACCCCAACCTCTGCACTTTGTAAACGACCGGAGCCTCCCGGCACTCGATCACCCTCGGCGACTACGTCGTATCCGGATGGCTTCACCGATCTATGCCGGTTCCTGCCCTCTCGCGCGGCTGAGCAGGTCCGAGACGTCGAGCGACCGAGCCCAGAGGTCGAGGTATTCGTCATCCAACGAATCGGCCTGCACGTTGAGCACTCCGAGGACATCGCTCTACTGCCGATCCGACATTGGATTGCCGAGTTGGTACCAGACCAACTTATGGAGCACGGTATCCTCGGGGCTCGCGAAATGGATCGTGACCCTACCTTCCGGGGTATCCAGCGACTCGGTCCTGGCCCGCGACATCTCCGCGCGCGACCATGCGTCGCCTCGGGGGACGAAGATATCGGCCTTGAACATCGTCCCGAGGTGGACCACATTGAACGATGCACGCCTTCGGATCGCATCCCGGATCATGTCGGCATCGATAGAGAACTCATCACCAAGCGCGTTCGAAAGCGACTCGACGTGAGACATCCCGATGTCGGCGACGAGGTCGACGTCCTGGGTGGCGCGAGGGACCCCGTAGATCGAACTCGCGAACGAACCACCGACCAGATAGCGGATGCCAAGGTCGTCGAAAGCTCGCGCCAGCCTCGCGATGACGAGCAGCGGTTCGGTGATCATCAGTACCCGACCTCCCGCGCATCCCACCCGAAGGCGCGGACCATCAGATCCGGCTCGATCCAGCGTGATGCCAGGCGCAACATCTGCTCACGCTCGTCCGCGTCGGGGTGCTTCCGACGGATGTCCATCAGTGCGAGTTCCTGCACGGCGCGGGTCAGTGCCCGAACCCGCTCGAGCTTCTGAGAGGGCGTCATCCGGCGATACCCCTCGATCACCATCGCTTCGACACGCGGGTCGGTGTCGTTCGGACCGGGTCGGTTCATCGGATGTGAAGGGTTCATCGGAAATCGCCCCAACAAGATTCGAAGGAATTCCGCGAAAACTGCTTCCCGAACTCCCCCTGCACCGGGCCTCACGGGAGTCCGTTCCGCAACCCCGAGCGTATTCCCGCGACACACTATGAAATCTACTGTTACTGAATTCAAAGACCAAGAATCCGGCTACAACCGGGAGGTCCTTTGCCATCGATGAGTGCAAGCAAGGTAAGTAGGTCTCCCTTGAGGGCAAAAAATATCACGGGTTTCATGGGATCGCCTGTCCACTGGTGCCGCCGGTGATCGGGTTCCGAGCATCGGGCCTCGAGTCGTCGTCGTTCTCAGAACTCGTTTTCGATGAGCCTCAGAGTGCCGGTTTCCAGCGCCGCAGCGTGATCCTGCGCGCAAAGTTTCATTTTTTTCAGATTTTGTATCTTCCAACTACGTAAAGACTTTGGGCGGCATATGGCCTGAATCTGATTCAGGTGCGTTAAGGTTTTTTCAAACCCGCGGCATTCTATATATAGGTCAATCGTTGAGGAACTTAGCAATGAGGTGGACCCTGATCTGTCCGGAAACCGATCCGAGCCCTGAACGCTTCGCCCGAGTCGCGCAGGAGCAGAATACGAAGCCCGGATACTCAGGATCCCAGACAGATCGTTCGGGACCCAGAGAGCAAAGGCCATTCGCCACGAAGTCCTCGCATGAGCCCCAAGTCGCCCGATTCCGTCCGAACGGTTCCACGGCACGTTGCTAACTCATTACGAAATCTGGAGATCGGAAAAGGGTGATCCAGCGAGAGGTTGCCAGAGAGTGCAAACCAGTGCAATGAACCTCGGTGAATCAACCGCCGTGAATGCCCGGATTCGGTCCCTCGTGGATCGCACACGGTCCCCAGAACGGACAACAACCGCTGGCGCTGGGACGCTGGTGGTGAACGTCGACAATTCACCGGAAGCCAGCGATTCATCCGCGGCGGGCGTCCGAGACCGCCAGGTGCGTCGGAAGCGACTCGCCCAGTTCTGAAGCAGTTCCCCAAGAGTCAGAGATGAATTCCTCAGGAGCGACACAACCCATGACGTCACTTCGCGACTTTGCCCGCGACCAGCTCGACCGTGTGGAGCAGCGCTCGCTCACGCGCCACGTCGTCCAGACGGAGCGGCTCGGGGGCACGCGGGTGCGTCGGGGGCGAAGGGAATTCGTCTCATTCAGTTGCAACGACTATCTCGGCCTGACTCACCACCCCACGGTGATTGCCTCGGCCCGGGAAGCGCTCGATCGTCACGGTACGGGGGCGGCCGCATCCCGCTTGGTGACCGGGAGCCATCCCGCCTACGCGGAACTCGAGCGCTTGCTCGCCGACATGAAAGGCACCGAACGCTCGCTCGTCTTCAGCAGCGGCTACATGGCGAATCTCGGGGTCATCCCGGCGCTCGTCGGCAAGGATGACCTGATCGTTGCCGACCAGCTCTGCCACGCCTGCATGTGGGATGGTGCACGCCTCTCCGGTGCGACGGTCATGCGATTCGACCACAATAGCCTCGATCGCTGCGAAGAGATTCTGAAAGCCCATCGTGCAGGATTCGGACGTTGCCTGATCTTGACGGAGTCAGTCTTCAGCATGGATGGCGACTGCGGGCCGATATCCGACTTGAGTGCAATGGCCGCTCGTCATGGGGCCTGGTTGATGTCAGACGACGCACACGAGCTGGTGATGGACCGGCCATCCGGAGCGGACGTGAAAATGGGGACACTGTCGAAGGCCGTCGGAAGCTGCGGGGGATACGTCTGCGGGCCTTCCGAGCTGATCGAATGGCTGACGAACCGGGCACGCAGCCTGATGTTTTCCACCGCACTGCCCCCGTCGTCGGTCGCCGCCGCAACCGCCGCGCTGCGGATCATCCGGGAGGATGTGGAACTATGCAGGAGACCGGTGGAAAATGCCAGACGGTTCACGGCGGCACTCGGCCGGCCTCCGGCGGTCAGTGCCATCGTGCCCGTGATCGTCGGCGAGCCCGGACGGGCGCTGGCCGCCTCGGCCATGTTGCAGGAGCACGGTCTCCTCGCCGTCGCGATCCGCCCGCCGAGCGTATCGGCCGACACGGCACGGCTCCGGTTTGCCTTCTCGGCGCTCCATGAAGCCGAGCCGATCGAGCGTGCCGCCGAATTGCTCAAGAAACACGGATATGCCTGAGCGAGCGTGCCACGATCATGCGACAATTCTTCATCACGGGAGTGGGGACCGGCGTCGGCAAGACCTACATCACCCGGTATCTCGTCCACCAGCTCAACGCGATGGGCCGGCGTGTTTCCGCCCTGAAGCCGGTAGTGTCGGGTTACTCGGATGACGATCCGGATAGCGACCCGGCACTCATCCTCCGGAGCCAGGGCCAGTCGCCCTCGGCCGAGGCCATCGCGACCATCTCGCCCTGGCGGTTCGCGGCGCCGCTTTCCCCCCACCTGGCCGCGAAGCGAGAGGGACGATCGGTCGACCTGGCAGATGTCGTCGCCTTTTGCCGACAGCCGGAGAACCCAGACTTCGATCTCCGACTCGTGGAAGGGGTGGGGGGAGTCATGTCGCCGATCGAGCCGAATGCGACCTGCCTGGACTGGATCGTGGAACTCAAGGATCCCGTGATCCTGGTTACCGGAACGTATCTCGGAGCCATCAGCCACACGCTCACGGCGCTCTCTGTCTTGCGTACCCGCGGTGCTTCGATCCGCGGGATTGTCGTCTCGGAGTCCGCGGAGAGCGCGGGGATCGCCGAGACGGTCGAGAGCTTGTACCAGTTCGGGGGACGTGACCTCCCTTTAATGGTCTTGGATAGGCTCCCGTGCGATCCCGGGGATCGATGGCGATCCGGACCACCCCTGGCCAACTTCTGTCTCAGCGAGTCCGAGCATGTCTGAGTCTTACCGAGACGATCCCGATCCGACCCGACTCGAGCCATCGGACTGGTACGAACCGGGCCTGGCCCACGTCTGGTTACCCTATTGCCAGATGAAGGTTTCGCCTCCCCCTCTGCCCGTTGTCCGGACCGAGGGATGTCGGATCGTGCTGGCCGACGGCCGGGAACTGGTCGACGGCATTGCGTCTTGGTGGAGCGCCTGCCATGGATACAACCACCCGCATATCCGCGACGCCGTGCAGCGACAGCTCGCCACCATGCCGCACGTGATGTTCGGCGGCCTGGCTCACGAGCCGGCGTTCGTGCTAGCGAAGCGGCTGACCGCGATGGCCCCGAAGGGATTGAGCCGCGTCTTCTTTACGGATTCGGGTTCCATTGCCGTCGAAGTCGCGCTCAAGATCGCCCTGCAGTACTGGCTCAACATCGGCCGGCCCGAGAAGTGCCGTTTCCTCTGCTTCGCCGATGGTTATCACGGCGATACCTTCGGTGCCATGGCCGTCTCGGATCCCGAACGATCGATGCACAAGGCCTTTTGCCATGCACTGGTTCGTCATCATGTCGTCGAGGTCCCGACCGACGTATCGGCGCTCCAGCGGCTCGACGCGTTTCTCCGGGAAAGGGCCCCGGAGACGGCGGCGATGATCATCGAGCCGCTGGTCCAGGGTGCCGGCGGGATGCGATTTCATCGTCCGGAGAACCTCGCGGCGCTCCATGACTTGGCCCGCAAGCATCAGATCCTATTCATCGCCGACGAGATCGCGACGGGATTCTGGCGGACCGGTTATCGCTTCGCCTGCGATTCGGCTGGGATTCGGCCGGATCTTCTCTGCCTGGGCAAAGCGCTCACCGGAGGCACGATCACGATGGGAGCGACCCTGGCCCGCGAGGAGGTCTTCGAGGCATTCCTGAGCGACGACTGGGATGCAGCCCTGATGCACGGGCCGACTTACATGGCCAATCCCCTGGCCTGTGCCGCGGCCAATGCGTCGCTCGATCTCTTCGAGCGAGAGCCGAGGGAGTCGCAGGTCCTGGCGATCGAGGAAAGTCTACGCGTCGGCCTCGAACCTTGCCGGAAACTCCCCGGCGTCGTTGACGTCCGGGTCCGAGGTGCGATCGGCGTGGTGCAACTCGCCACGGGCACGGATGTCTATGCCTTGCGACCCCGGTTCGTCGAGCAGGGAGTCTGGGTCCGGCCCTTCAAAGATGTCGTCTACCTGATGCCCCCGCTGGTCGTCAGTCCCGAAGAGCTGGATACATTGACGCGGGCCGTCCGCTCGGTCCTGGGTTTCGGAATTTGAACGGCTACCGGCGACATCAATCAGCATCTCATCGGGTTTGAAGTGTTGCAATTCAGAGCCGCCAGGCAAGTCCCCACCGAGGATGGGCGCGATGCCAATGGAGGGTGTCTTTGTTGTGGTAGTAATAGTTCCCCAGGAGTCGCATCACGACGATGGCCGTCCAATGCAAGATGAACGAGCAACCCAGTCCGAGCAAGAGGTAGGTTCCGAACGAACGGGGTCGCACCAGGAGTGCCAGCCCGAAGGTTCCGGATGCGGCCCCAATGACGATGGCGATGAACGTGGTAAGTCCAAGGAACCCAATGCCCAATCGTATGAGTGCCAGAAGCACCGACCAGGGCTTCGGTGCCAGTGGATCGTCGTGCAGGAAGCTCATCATCAACGAAGCGAGTATGTAGGGGAGCGCGGCCAAGATGAGCGGG
>JBKQHM010000823.1:0-22329 GCA_052148775.1 Isosphaeraceae bacterium
TGGCCGAGGACGAGCCTGAGCCCGCCTCGATTGCTGCCGGATCGTCCAACACGGACCGCTCGTTACTGTTCACCAGCGGCAAGGGTGGCGTCGGCACATCGAACCTGGTCCTGAACCTGGCGATTGCCCTGGCCGAGTTGGACCAGCGCATCCTGGTGGTCGACGCCGATCTGGGCCTCGCGAATCTCGATCTCCTGTGCGGCATCACGCCGGCATACGATCTGGGCGACGTGCTGGCCGGGCGTTGTGCGCTGGGTGAGGCGGTCATGGAGGGTCCCGGCGCGATTCGCATTGTGCCGGGCGCCCACGCCATCCGGACCGGCGCGGAAGTCCTGGAAGACGGGCCGGCGCGGCTGGTGGCGGAACTCGGGGAACTGGAGTCGGAGTCGGACTTCGTCCTGGTGGACGCCGGCTCCGGCCTTGGACCAGGGTCGATCATGCTGGCCGCCGCCGCCGACCAGGCGGTGATCGTCACTACGCCCGAGCCGACTTCGATCGCCGATGCCCATGCGGCGATCGGCCGGGTCCGCCGGCTGGCGGCCCGGCCGAAACTCCGGATCGTGGTCAACCAGGTGCGGTCGGTCTCGGAAGCGTCCGAAGTCCTCGATCGATTGACTGCATCGAGCCGGCAGTTCCTCGGTGCGGTCGTCTCGCCCCTGGGGCCTGGCGTGGTGCGGGCCGATCCCCACGTCCCCCAGGCCGTTCGCGCCCGACGACCGTTCGTGACGGAATACCCCGGCACGGCCGCCTCGCGAGGCGTCCGACGATTGGCCCGTGCCTTGGTCCGGGAACGACAACCCCAGCATCGGAGCCGCCGCGCCGGCTTCTTCGCATCGTTGGCCGCTCGGTGGGCTCTCAGTCACCTGGCCACCGGTTAATTCCCGACGAGGCGGGTCCGTGAAGAACTGTCCCACCTCACCGACATCGACTGTGATGTGACCTTTTCTCCGCGATTCGGGCGGGCCTGGCCCTCCCGATCCGGGTCAATTCTCGGTGGGCGATGCCCACATCAGAAACGGGCGTCGACGCCCGGGCTACGAGGCTGTATACCGTTTCTGCACAGGACACAGCCTGGTGGAGTGGGTCGTGTTTTTCGGGTTGTTGTGGTGGTATCAGTCAAGCCGGATGGACGGTCGGGCCGATACAAGTCTGGGTGGGAGTTCCTAGGACGGCGAGGGGAGAAGGGCCGGGCGGGCCGACCATCAAGCCCAGCGCTTGCGGGTCGAGCCGACTCAGAAAAGTCGATGATCAGTGACACGATGCTCGTGACCGCCCGTTGAGCGAGCGACGTCGTAGCCCTTCGACACAGGATGTGCGCCCCCTCGCGCAGCCGACATGGAGGTCAGGATGTCAACTAAGGTGGATGTGGATGTAACCGAACTCTGGCGGGAGTTCAAGGAACACCCCACCACGGAATTACGCAACCAACTGGTCGAGCGTTACTTACCACTGGTGAAGTACAACGCCGAGCGGATCTGGCAGCGCCTCCCCGAGGGGGTCGATCTCGACGACCTGATCTCCGCGGGGGTGTTCGGCCTGATGGATGCGATCGACGCCTTCGACCTGAGCCGAGGCGTCAAATTCGAGACCTACTGCGTGCCCCGCATCCGCGGTGCCATGCTCGACGAGCTGCGCACCATGGACTGGGTCCCCAGATTGGTCCGGTCCAAGGCCACCAAGATGGACGAGGCCCGAAAGGAGCTCGAGGCGCGGCACGGCCGCCCTCCCACCGACCTCGAGCTCGCAGAGCATCTCGGCCTCCCGATGGAAGAATATGACAAGATGGCGAACGACGCCAACGCCGTCGGGCTCATCAGCCTCAATAAGAAATGGTACGAGACCGACAGCTATAAGGACGTCCGCGAGATCGACATCCTCGAGGACAAGAAAGGTGAGGACCCGACCCGTCGGCTCCAGCGCAAGGACCTCATGCGCATGGTGACTAAGGGCCTGAGCCGGAACGAACGTCTTATTATCATCCTTTACTATTATGAAGAGTTGACGATGAAAGAGATCGGCGCGACGCTCGACCTGAGTGAATCGCGGGTCTCTCAGATGCACTCATCGATCATCCAGCGTCTCCAGTCGCAGCTCGCCTCGCGACGACCCGAGTTCGGGACGTAACGAGGACCGCCGCCCTCCCATCCGGTGCGGGCATCGGCGGTCCGAGCGATCGAATCCACCCGGACGAATCCGTCACGGGGGCAGCGGCGGTCATCGCCCCGGCCCTCGGGACGGATTCGTGTTTCTGTGAGGGGATACTGTTTCTCGATCCGGTAGACGGTAAAATGGATTGTAGTCAGCGGCGAGATCACCGATCGATTACCGAACCGGGCTGGCCGCTGAGAGTTCGATCCGACGAAGAGGTGCCCGCGATGAGGGCGACTACGAAGTGGGGGAAGGTCTTGTTGACGGCCTTCGTTGCCGTGTTGGCGTCCGGCTTCGGTGCGAACCAGGCCCGGGCGCAGTGGGGCATGGGCGGCATGGGGTACGGAGGCTTCGGATTCGGGTTTGGCGGCGCCGTCGAACAGCCCGGTACGTTCCTCAACTCGGTCGCGCTCGCCCAGATGAATCATGTCCGTTTACCCTCGCAAAACAACGTCTACGCGGGAAATCCCAACTCGTACATCAACCATGTCCGAGACAACGGGTTCGTCGATCAGTACAGCGTCTCTCGTCGCCAACCCAACTACTATGGGTATGGCACGCCATCACCGGCCCCGAGCCGGAACTTGACGCAGACGGCCATGAATGCTCCCCTGGCCAAGCCGCTCGTGCCCTTGTCAAGCTTCTTCAACGCACAGAATCTACTCGTGTGGCCGGCCGACTCGCCGACGGCCGATGGGTTGAAGGAGAAGCGTACCACCTTCGACCAGGGGGCCCAGGCCGTCCTCGACGAGGTCAAGAAGAACGGCGTCGCCTCGATCGCCACAGTGACGGATTCCAGACAGAAACTACTGGACTACGGCCGGCCCGCCTTGCAGTATGTCCGGACCCATGAGACGGCTCGCATCGCTGATAGCTTCCACGGATTCTTGCTGATGCTCTACGACTCACTGGCTCAGGCAGCGAATCCCCCGGCTACACCGCCCGCCGCAGTCAATCCGGCTCAATGACACCAATCTCCTCGGCATTCGGCGATTCGGCGTGATTTGGACGAATCAGTAGGGTGCTCTGTGAGCACCGATCGGTCGACATTGCCGAATGGGTCGCTCACAGAACACCCTACAAGACGGATGCTGAGGCCCCCGAGACGGATTCTGAGCCGCATTTTCCCATCGGCTGGACGTCGCTACCACGTGAGTAGGCGTTACCTCCCCGTCCTCAAACCGGGGAGGATCGCTTGGAGCCTGTAAGTTATGACTTCGGGATCGCCCGTGCCACGACCGTGCCGAGGTATTTCCGCGACAGGTCGACGTGGAGGACCGTGCCGTCAGGGCCGATCAAGACGTTGCTGGGGATCTCGGTGACGCCATACGCCTTGGCGTAATCATGCACGCCCTCGCCGTTAACGAGGTTGGGCCAGCGGACATTATGATCCATCAGAAAGCGTCTGATATTGGGCATGACGATTTCGAGCTTGGGGCTACCGGTCTGGAGCGTGTCCAGGTTGATACCGATGATGCGGAATCCCCGGTCGCGGTAGGTCTCGTAGACCTCATCGAGCCAGGTGATCTCGGCGGCGTTCGGGAGGCACCAGCTCGCCCAGAAGACCACGAAGACGGCGTTGCCCTTGAGATTGGCGAGGTTCACGGGCTTGCCATCGAGGTCGGTACCCTGGATCGGCGGAGCGACCTTGCCGACGAGGCTCAACTTGTTGAGACGAGTCGCGCAGTATTCTTTCAAGGCCGGATTGGCCGTCTCATCATGGAGGAGCTGGAACGCTTTGCGGGCGACGTCGAAACGGCCGCCCTGGACGAGTCGTTGGTAATAGGCCCCGAGTATGGCCAGCATCGAAGGTGTATCGAGAGAGGCCGCTTCTGCCGCGGCTTTCTGGTTTGCCTCGGTTCCCGGTCCGATGTGCTTACGCAGCTCGGCCAGCGATTCGTCATAGGCCCCCCGGTCGGCCGCGGCGATGATCTTGATCGTCTGGGCCAGGAAGAGGAGGGACGGCGGCGGGCTGGTCGTGGTCTTCAAGAAGCGTTGGGCGGCCGGCTCAGCCTCGGCGAAGAGGTTGTTCGCGATCGCGAGCCGGAACAGAGTCTCGTAGGTCTCGGAGGCGCCCTGGAGTGGCTGGCGTCCAGCCAGTTGGCCGAGTCGCTCCAGCCGATCCTTCTCGATCTGGAGCAGCTTGCGACTGTAGTCGTCGTTGATCGACCGGACCGATTCACCAGCCGCATCGGCACGGCGGACGAACTCTTTCGGCTGGGACGTGCCTCGTGGATTGACTTCCTGCTGGGCAACGGCCGGACACCAGCATAGCGAGAGGCTCGCGCCTACGATCAAGCCGATCAGAGCGATCCGAGAGGTAATCATTGTCGCTGGAATCCTCGAGTTTAACGTTCCAAGAATGAAGGGGACGGCACGAGAATCCTGCCTCCGCGTGGATCGCCTCGCACGGGACGCCATTCTACTCCCGGATGCATGGCGGGGCAATTCCGGCGATCTGAGCAATGACTTCGCGGATTCACCGGCCCGGTTGTTGATGCGGTCCGATCTGGCATTCATGCCATGCCGTACGCCGGCAGATACCGCCCGCAATTCGCCGCGGGCTTTCCGACCTACGGCGTCCCATTGAACCGGATTACTCCTGGCCTGTCGGGCGCTGGCAAATCGACGTGGCCATTCCGGTCAGGATCGGAAGTGACCCTGTCGCGGTCGCGACCGCTTCGGGAGGCTGACTCGGCTTGAGGTTCGGCCGCCTTCGGTGCGACATCCGCCACATAGCCGCCAGGAACAACGCGGCCACGAGGACCCCGAGGAACCAAAAGATCGCCTTGGTGAAGGGCGAGAAGGGCTTGGCGGGCGTCTCTCGCAAATAAGCCGAAAACGGCCTGGTCGGCTTGATTTCCGGGGATAGTTGGCCGGGCTCGACGAAAAGTGCGTGCGAACGCTGCTTGATCGAGTGCTCTTGCTCGGAGATATTGCGCGACTGGGAGGGCATGACACCATTTTCCTTCATGACCACCGCGACGGAACCCGGGCAAGGAAACTTCACCCTCGCGGCACCTGCCCTGGGCCTGATCGATCTCCCCCGAACGGCAGCCATCTGCCCGTCGTTCTTCCGATCATCTTCATCATATCTCGCGGAGCGCCTGCGGTCATCAGGCCAAGTTGGATCTGACGTGCTGATCGGCCGCGAGCCGTGGGATGGTCGCAGTCGGGATTAGACTCCTCCTGAGCAGCCGAGGCATCGAGCCAAACGCCAAGGACCAATGACTAATGACGAGCCTGAAAGAACCAATCCCAGCTTCGGGGCAAGTCCTTGAGCTCGTCGCTGCCGGCCAGGCTATCGTCCCAGGGATAAAGGACCTTGCCGAGGCGGATCTCCGTGAAACCCGCCTTCGCGAAACGGTGCTCGATTTCAAAAGGTTGCCAGAATTTCTGATGCAGGCCCTGAAAGCGAAAGCGTCCGAAAGCGAAGTCGTAATAGCGGCGCTCGGCCTGGAGGGCGGCGAGTCGTTCGGCCTCCTTGGGCGCCAAGCCCCGCTCCAGGGCCTTATCCATCAGGAGCATGGTGTGGTAGATGATGGCGTCGATCGACGGTAAGATGCCCAGGAACTGGCCGCCTGGCTTGAGACTGGCCCGGATGGCTTTCAGTGTCTGGTCGATCACGCGGACATCCGGCATGACGAGCGAGTTGACCGCGACGGCCACGTCGACCTGCCCGTCGAGGTCGTCGAGGTCATGCATCGGACGTTGGAGGAAGGCGACCTTGCCCGCGGCCTGGGCACCGAGCCGCTCCCTGGCGCGCTCGAGCATGCCGGGGGCAAAGTCCAGGGCGATGACCTGCTTGAACCTCTCGACCAGGTAGGGCAGGAGTGGTCCCGCGCCGCAGCCGAGGTCCGCCACGGTCTTGTGATCGGCATCGGTCACGGAATCGAGTGCCGGCAGGAGCGGATTCTCGACGCTCGGCAGGTAGGGGTCGAGGAACACCTCGTCGTATCCCTTCGCATGTCGGCTCCACTGGCGATCTTGATTCTGAAGCTCGGGTTTTTCCAGAGGCTTGATCATTGCTGATGTCATGTCTTCATGGCTAGGGCGTTTTCGAGGCCGTCGGGACGGGCGTCAGGGTGTTGACCTCGATCGCGATGCTCAGCGGCGTGCCCATCACGTCGCGATGATACCAGTGCGGATATCCCAGCTTCTCATCCGGCAAGAAGCGCGTCATGACGCGAGTCCCCTTCGTCTGGCCGAAGGGATGATCCGACTTGATCAGGGCGAGCTCGTCGTTGATCGTCCGGAAAAGCCCATCCACGCCGAAAGCATGGGCGTCGCCGGAATGGAGCTCGACCTTGCTGCCGTCACGCTGGATCGACTGGATCTTGCGGACCGCTCCGTCGCGGACGGTGACGGCATAGTGGGCGTTGTTCGGTCCGCGCACGCTCCAATCGAGGTCGTAATCCCGGATCTTCGCCTGCGTCCAGAGGAGCTTGGCTCGCGCGACCGCCTCGGTGCTGGCTTCCTGTCCGCCGGCGCAGCCGGTTACGACGACCAGCATCGTCAGGATGCCGGTCCTCGCTTGCCAATGAGGCCGACGTCGTTGAGGCGGGGAATTCATGGCTGTAGCGACCTCTCGGGTAAATGACGGTTGGATGCGGCAGGCCATGATTCGGCATTGGGCCGGCTCCCGAGACTCGCGCAATCCAATCCTCGGGAGGCTCGTCCCGATTCCAGCATGCCAGGTACCCCTCCGGTTGAACAGGCCACAACGCCATCCGAGCGACCTGGACGGGCACGCCCGTCGTCGCGGTCCTGTCAGAGGCCGGAGACTTCCCTGTCCAGGATGAGATCGGTCGATTCTCGCTGTATGGATGTCAATTTCGGGAGTGCGACCAGATCGAATCCGTTGGCGTTGTCGAAGGCCCAGGTGGCGACCGAGGCCCAGAGCCGGACGCGCATCGGCAACGCTCGCCAGACGCTCCGGGCCAGGGAGTCGATGGGTTCGGAAGACTGCACGACGACCCTCCGGCCCTGAACGATCGCCGCGAGGATCGACGGATAACGTTCGTCTACGGGCAAATCGGTGTCTGCAAACGTTCGGAAACTCGTCCGGCGGATCGTTCGTCTCGCAGTGGGCAGGTTCGCATCCAGGTCTGCGCGGGTCCAATCGCGACGGAGCAGGTCGCTGAAGGCGAACGGATCGGCGCCGGCCATCGCGTAAGTCCATCGGCCGACGAACAAGGCATGAAACGCCAGGGCACCCGGTCGACCCTGATCGTCGCAACCCTGCGGATAAGCGCCCACGATCATCCACGGTCCTCGATCCAGTCGCATCGCGAATAAGCCGTCGGCCTCGACGGTTCCTGGCGGCTGTTCCCCGTATCGCTGGCAGGCCGTCCGGAGCGCTGCGATCCATTCCCGCCTGCAACCCTGCGAGCGGGCCAGAACCCCGTAGCCACGCTGCCAGAACGGGAAGCTTCCGTAGACGGCCTGGTCGAATCGGACGTTGAGACTCATCGCGGCTCGCCGAGTGTAGGCATCGCGAAGTCGGAGGCGAACACGAGCGTGGTCTTCCCCCCCCTCGACGGCTTGACGGTCCCGGCGAGAAGTCGGATAGCCAGGGGGTCGCCGTGCCGGCTGCTGAGAGTGTAGACCTCGGTGGCCGACCAGTCATAATCGATCAAACGGATCATGACGGGATCGCCCAGCTTCCAGGTGATCGGTCGGGGAAACGTGTAGTCCCAGATCGGCCGGTACGAGTCCTTGATCACCGACGAGGGGCCATAGACCGTGCCGGCCACCTCGATGACGACGCCCAGGTCGGGGCCGGCCCCGGAGAGGTATTTGCCCACCGTCGGTTCGACCTCGCCGCGTCGGAGCGTGACCCGGTACTGGCCGGGCACGGAGACCTTGTCCCACCACTCGAGATAGCGCCGCGCGTCGGCAACATATCGGCCTTCGGGCTGGTCGCGGAGATACTCGCGGAGCCGGCGTGCGACCTCGGCCACGTCGTCGGGGTGCGCGACCAGGTGGTCATACGCCTGTCGGTATGCGGAGACGTCCCACTCGCGGAGGATGCGGTCCTTGGACTCCATCGCCTCGCTGATGAACCGGCCGCCGGCATGGTGGGCCCTCAGGTATTCCTCGTAATGCTCGATCCGCGCCGCGAATTGGGAGGGGAACCGCCGCGAATAGTCGCGGGCCCTCTCGATGCCATCTTCGTCCAGGCGGCGGAGGTAGAGATCGAGTCGATGCTGGACCTCCGGGCGCGACGGGCTGTCGCCATGCTCGGCGAGGAACTGCCGGGCTCGTTCTACCTGGTCGGCCAGGGAGACGTTGGGCAACGACTCGGATCGGACCAGGTCGTCGACGAACCGGCGATCGAGGGCGTGACGCCGGGCGTCCCGCTCATCCTTGAGAGACGCTGCGAGCTTCATCGCATCGGCACGGCGGGGCGTGTCCGGGAACTCGCGGAGGAAGGTGTCGAGGGCGGACAGGGCCGGGACAGGGTCCTCGGTTGCCGCCAGCGAGCGGGCCTCGGCCTGTACGGCCCTCCAGCGACGGTCGTGCCGGGCCAGTTCCTGGGCCTCCTCGACCTTGCGGATCGCCGGGACCAGTTCCGGAGCCTGATCCTTCAGCCCGACGAGTTTGACGGGCAGGTCAGCACTCGCGGTGCCATTGGCGACCTGGATGTCGGCGGCCTTGACCTGCCATTCGGCCCGCTTCGCGCGGGCCCGTCGGGCCAGTTCCGGCCAGAAGACCCCCATCGAGGGATGCCAATCCATCAAGTCGGACCAACGCCTCGCGATCGCCGGAGCAGCCCGATCCCGCTCGCGTTCAAACGCCGCGGCGCGTTGGTAGCCGAGGGCATCGTATCCGGCCAGCGCACCGGTCGCGATCAGGACGAAGGCGGCAAGCCTCACGATACGCGCTCGACGACGTGCCCTGGCCAGCGTCTTGATCCTGGCTCGGAATTCGTGGGAACGGTTCGATCGCGGGTAGCGACGCTCGTAAGCGGCGACGCTCCGCTCGAGCCGGGCAAGGTCGTGGGCCCCTTGCTCCCACAGTCGGGTCATCACGGCACAATCGCGGGCCTCGAGTTGTTCGGCCAGCCAGGAGAGCGGCCCCTCCAAGCCCATCGGCCGGAGCTCGACCGGCGGCCGGTTGCCGATCGCACCCGGTCCGAACGAGCTCACAGCGAAGATCGCCACTTCCGGTGCGTGCGCCGTCAGGGCGTGTCGCGTCATGCTGTACCCCTCCTCGACCAGTCGCTCGACCAACGCTCCGGGCGTTTCGCCCGCAGGCTCCTCCGTGCAGACCGCCGGCTTGTTCGCCAGCACGCGATCGAACTTGGTCAACAGCAGCGCGACGGGCCGATCGGTCCTCGCATCCTCGGACCGCTCGATGTAACGCTCGAGCAGGTTTTCCACCTCTTGCTGACGCCGACGGCGCTCGGCAGGATCGGACGAGCCTTCGGGGTCGAGGCACAGGAATACGGCGTCGCAGTCGGCGAAGAATTCCTGGATCGGCTCCTCCGAGCCGAGGGTGACGTGCTCGCCCTGATAGTCCTTGACAATCAGGTCGAAACGCGCGTAGCCATGGTAGAGCCTCAGGTTCAGATCCGTCTCGGCCAGCGAGCCCGCCGTCGGCTGTCCCGACTCGAT
Source organism: Isosphaeraceae bacterium (assembly GCA_052148775.1). Classification (GTDB taxonomy): domain Bacteria; phylum Planctomycetota; class Planctomycetia; order Isosphaerales; family Isosphaeraceae; genus CAVZRC01. Next base: position 9,768 of record JBKQHM010000823.1, read on the forward strand.
CTGCGCGATCTTCTCCGCCAGATACTCGGCCGTCCGCGCGTCGCCCGCCGCCAACCGCAGTCCTGGGATCGCTCCGCTCGACGCCTGCCGGTAGAAGATGGCCAGGAGCGTCGTCTTTCCGACATTCCGATGACCGAACAGTGCGACACGCATCGGCGTCTCTAGCCGCGCCTCCAGATCGTCGCCTCGATTCCTTCGACGGTTTGTCATCGTCAAACCTCGGTATGATCCTCTCTGTCGCGTCGGGCATGCGCCATCTGTGCCGGCCCGATCGGGCAGTCCGTCGACGATTTGAATCTCAGTTCATCCTCATGCTTCGACGCGGAGATGATCGCGATCGATAGGAATTTCACCCTCGAGGCGCTTCCGCCAGCGGCCGTTTCGGTACGATCCTCTTGATCGCGAAGCCGAGCGGGCGGAACATCCACACGACCGGCCGCAAAATCCAACGGATCGGCAGGCCGACGATCACGAGGAGCGACATGACCACCACCAGCCCGGCCATTCCCATGCCGAGATAACGGAGCAGGCGAACATCGAGTCCATACGCGGAGAGTGCCTCGCCAAGGGTGGTTTCCAGGCCCCGCATGGCGCCGCCGCCGACGGTCGTCGCAAGCTGGATACCAGCCTTGGCGAACTCATGGACCGCGAACTCCGTCGCCCGGCCGGCGTAGTCGACGAACTTCTCCGGGTCGGCCAGGAAGACCGCGAGCACCCCCGCCGCAGCCAGCTTCTTCTTGTGCGGTAAGACCTGCTTGGTAAAGAACGACCAACCGCCGCGACCCGTCCTGCGTAACACTCCCAGACTCTCGGGACCTTCCTTGACGAGGACTTCGGCGACATCGTCTCCAAAGACCCGGACGGCGGTGAGACCCTCGGGTCCGAGCTTTCGGACCATCGTCACCGCTTCCGCGGGATAGCGCCGGGCCAGCACCTGGGCCGTTTCGCCCAGCTCGACGACGAGCCGCTTTTCGGCTGGCTCCAGCGATGAAAACGCCCGGAGGGTCTGAGGATCTTGCCGGAGAAGTCGAGAAAACCGGCTCTCGAGGAAGACCTCCGTCGGCCGATCGATCCGGCGACCCGCCCGAGCCAGCTCATCGGCCTGCCGGATCAGGAAATCGAGCCCCTCGTCGGCGTCATGTCTGAGGAATAATCGGCCGGCTCGACGAACTTCGGCCCTCGCCCCGTCGCCTCCGACCTCTCGGGCCAGACCCTTCTCACCGGCCCGAGCCTCAACAATTACCTCGTGCACGATGTCGTCAAGCCATGACAGCTTGCCCGCCTGGACCACTCCGGGTATGCCGATCAGGGTGATCAGTGCCAGCGCGATCGACCTGGCCAAGCGGACCCCGCGTGTCACCGCCATGATTCCGCTCCCTTGTCCCCGGAGATCTCCGTTCGTCATTTCGCAACCTGTCCTGTTACTCGTTATTCGTCGTAGCTTGTTCGTTGTTGAACTCTAGCGAACTGTGGCTGAATGATTCTCGACGTGGAGAGAGTGATCGGACGACTGGTCGCTCCATCCCGCTCTCTTGGATTCAACGAAGGACTTCGGATCATCGATGCAATGACACTGTACAAAGGATGTCAGGCAGCCGCAACGCCTCATCCATCCCCGTGCAATTCTACTCTCTCCTGGTTCGTGGAAACGAAGCGTAACAAGACTTGTTGGCCAAGGCGAACGATTCAAGACTGCATCAGACGCCGCAAGGTCCCGGGAGTTCCAGTAATCCCTGGCATCGGACCCTCTTGTGGAACCTCTCGTGGTCGTGTGGGCGATGATCCAGGTTGGCCTCGTCCGCTCCGGATGATGGGCGGCGGATTGCGAGGCTCACGACGATAATTGCCGCAATCTCTTTTCAGATAACCGGAATGCGCTTTGCAGCTTCGTTCCTGTGGGGTGAGGTCTTGATGGAGACGTGGGGCAGCTTCGGAAGCCTACCGGGCACTTGGCCAGGAGAGCGATCCGTTGGAGGGGAGCAGGGCCGCGTATGCTGATCGACAACAATCCATCCCCGGACCGCGTTGAATCGAGTCGTGGGGTCCGGATACTCGTCGTGGACGATCACCCTGAGATCGTCCAGACGCTCTCTCGTCTGCTGCGTATGTCCGGTTTCGATGTGCTGGCCGCGATGGATGGTGGGGACGCCCTCCGGAAGGCGGCGGATTTCTGCTCGAGCCTGATCCTTCTCGATATCGGGCTTCCAGTGCTGGACGGGTTCGAGGTGATCCGACTGCTCCGGGCCCAGTCCGCCTTCCGGCTGACCCCGGTCATCGCTGTCAAGGGTTACGGTGGCGACGATGACCGCGTGCGAACCCGCGACGCCGGATTTGACGGCCACCTCGTCAAACCGGTTCAGCTCGATATCCTGCTCGCGACGCTCTCGAGGTTCTTGGCGGGGCCTCAATGATGCGAATACCGGTGATGGCGAGACCCTGCCGGTGAGGAGCCGAGATGGGCGGCCTTGGCGAGTGCGGAGGGCACGATTCAATCTTCAATCAGGATTCCGGTTCGCCCATCCAAGGCCACTGATTCGGGGACAGCCTCGGGTCAGGGACGCGATAATGACTCGCGCTGTCGCCGTCAAGGACCAGCACCGAAATGAGACCATCCCCCTGGGGAACCTCCTCGATTGACCTTCCTTCCTCGAGCGTCCCGGACAACAGCATCTCTTCGAGTTCGGAGCGATCCAGAATCGAGGCCGTGCACGAGTCGCCTTCGACTTCCACGAGGATCGCCGGCTCCGAGATCGCGGCGACATCGGGGTCGTTCCGGAACATCTCGGCGACCTTGGGGGCAAGGTCGAAGAGCATGACCGCGTGAACGTCAGGCATCGATTGAAATCCTTTATCATTGCGGTGCGAGTCGATCCTTGGATTTGTGCGTGCTTCTCGTCAATTGCCGAGATGCCTCCTTGGTGACGTCGTCGTGCTCCTCACCACATCGCAGCCCCGATGTGCGGACGAATCGCATGCGAAACGCGCCGATTCCACGTAGGACTCAGCGCTCCACGGCGAATTGAGATGCTCGTTGCGATCCCCTCAGATCAACACGAACCGAAGTATGAGCGGGTTACGGCTTCTTGCTCGAGAGGTTGAATTCGCAGGTGTTCGGCCCATTGGCCGAGATGTCCACCACGAGCTCGGACGACTTGCCGGTGTATCGACCTGGGACCTTTTCGGGCCCGGAAGGAGGAGGAGATCCACCTGGGTCATCGCCGGACTTGAGCTTGAAGACCGGTCGGCTGGAAACGGCGACCCGGTACTTTCCCGGTATCGGTCCGTTGGCTCGATCGATCGAGAATCTCCCGTCCTGGATCTCGCCAACGGTGATGATCCCTGAACTGGATTGGTCCGGTATGAACTGGAGGCGGCCTTCGGGCAGGGGCTTTCCATCGAGCATGACGGTACCCGAAACGGCAATCCTGGGGAGCGGTGGCGGTTCGGTAGAGTCTGTGCATCCGGCGGCTACGAGCGCCAGGGCTACGACCGCATAGCGGAATCGGCCCGAGTCGAACGTTTTCATGTCGAATGATCCGGAGATAACTCAGGGGAATAGGGCGGAACGACCGCAATGGGCCGCCGCACATGGACGCGACCCCCGGGGCCCGGTAAAGGGATCCCTCGGGGGTCGTCCGATGGCTCGGACCGGCGCACCGGTGCGGGCTGAGTTCGATTATATCAGTAAGAATCCGAGCTGACGACCTCGCCGCCTTTCGTGGAGCTGATGGCCATATAGGTCAGCGGGTTGATCGTGTTCTTGATGAATCGGACGCTGCCGTCGCAGAAACCCACGGTGACGCCGCCGGGGTGGTAACCGCGCGCCGCGAGGTACACCATCGAGATGCCGCCATTCGGGTTGGTGATGCCGGTGTTGCATGGGACGATCTGAGGTGCGCCGCAACCGCCGTTGCCCATGGTGTCCTGATACTGACTGTTCGGGGTGAGCAGCGCGGTGAACGACGCGGATGGCCCCCACCAGATGTAACCGCGAAGGTCGCTCCCTGGCATGACGATCTTGATCTCCGAGGCCATCATCGTGTTGCTCAACCCGTCGGTAATCGAGGAGATCTTGCTGACGGTCAGCGAGGCATAATTGATGGCGTAGCCAGTGTCGTCGATGGCGGGCGAGCCGATATCGGTGAACGGGGCTCCTGCGAAGGTGTAATAGATGGCCGGATTCTGGGGACTCGGCACCGGGTAGTTCACATTCTGCGCTTGGTCTACGTTGCCGTAGTTGACTACGTAATTGTGCATCTTCAGGCCGTTGCCATAATTGGCGAAGGCATTGGGGTCGCTAGGGCAACCATACGCAGAGACAGAGGAATTGCTCACCGTCGAGTTCGCCGACCCATGGTAACGCAAGTATCCGTCGGCCGGGCCGCCGCTCGGCACGTTGCTGCCGTAGGAGTTCCACGCGTTGTACAGGGGGGCCTGCTCGACGTACGGCAGGATGAAGACGTGCCACGTGCCCCAGCAGCACCCCTTCTCGCCGGCCGGGAAGGAACCGTTGGAACTCTCGTAATTGTGCATGGCCAGGCCGACTTGCTTGAGATTGTTGGTGCACTGGGCGCGACGCGCGGCCTCGCGCGCGGCCTGTACAGCCGGCAACAACAGGGCGATCAGCACCGCGATGATGGCGATGACTACCAGGAGCTCAATCAGGGTGAAACCGCGTTTCTGACTCTGTCGCTTCATGAAAATCACCTCGGATGACTAATGGACAGGATCTGACGTAACGAGGACTTCTTCGTGGGGAGAAGAACGGTCCCGGCCCAACACCGGCCGGCCTGGGTGTCGCCACGCCCCCACATTTCATCGGGGCGGCGGACATGGAGAGTCACGGATCACTTCCTTGTGAGTATGAAGATCGTATGCATTGGAAATTCGGCCCGCATCGACGATCACGGTGCCTGGAGTATCGGACTTGAGTTCATACCTATCGGTCGGTCGATCCACTTGACTGGAGCCTTAGGCTCGACCGCCATACGGTCGAAGAACATAACTTCGGCTGCCGCAGGACGAATCCCTGATGATTCGAGTCGCCGAAATCTACAATCGTCGATCTGCGTACGTGATCCAGGCCCGATGAGGTTCTCGTCGGGGCCGGAGGCGTTTCGTCAAGGTTAAGGGGGTCTCTCCTCGTAATGTCAGCAGGGGGAGTTCCTGGGATCGTCTCACGACACGCGGTCAGGTTTGTCATCCTCCGGACGGGCATCGTCTGAGGCGCAAGCGACGAGGCCAAGATTGACTTCGAAGCTCGCGTGCTCATCAGTTCGGATATCAACGACGACTCAAGAGGGTTACCTATCAGGCATAGCCTGAATTTCGGCTTCCCGCGGGAGGGTAGTGCGGTCCAGTTTGATTCATTCTGAAAGGGAGAGGATACGAAAGAGCCTTTGCTTGATCGATACTCAAAGAAAGACCTTCACATTTATGCTTTGCTCAGGACCAAATTGCAAGCGAATTTTCCACGCCTCTCCAACTTTTGCCCGAAATTGACCTAACTTATTATTTTCCAGACGATTCGAGCGTCGATCACCGGCCGTTCCGACTCGGTCCGAGTTGGACGCTCCTCACGGGCTGCGGTGAGACGTCCGACTTCTATCGGTCGTTCACGTAAGGAGTAGACCGAGACAATCTCGGATCTTGCGGTGAAAGGTGATGGACAAAGCCGCAGCCCTCGTGGTCGGCCTCGCATTATTCTCGCGTGGTGTGCATCCGGGAGACCACCATCACCTGGCCTGAATCCGCCAGACGATCGGGCCGGTTCGCAGTGACCCAGTTCCTCTCCGCATGTTGATATCGGAGAATCGATCCGCGGATCGCCGGTCTGGAGCCGGCGTGTTCGGCGATTGCGGCCGACTGCTCTCAAAACTGAAAATAGATATACTGCTGCCCGACGAAATTGCCTCCCAGCACGATCGCATAGAAGCACGCTGTATAGAAGGCACTCCGGACATACCAGGGGGTGCGGGCGATCACGTCGAGGTCGTCCGACAGGTACTGGAACAACTGCACCAGGACGAGTGGGATGATCGTGACCAGTACCGGCAGCAGGTAGACCGCCGCCGGGATCGACGGTCGATGGACGATCGCCGAGAGCATCGTCAGAGCTTGCTCGCATGAACTGGCGCGGAAGATCAGCCAGCCCAGGCATACCAGGTGGAAAGTCGCGATGATCCGCAGCGCCGTCCAGCATCGGCGCTCGATGGGATCCCTGGGCTCGAGATGCTTGAGCCAGGGTTCGGCGGCACGGTGCAGGACCAGGAGCAAGCCCTGGTAGAAGCCCCAGATCACGAAGGTCCACGCGGCGCCGTGCCAGAGGCCGCCCAGGATCATCGTCAGCATGAGGTTGCGGTAGGTCCGGAAGGTGCCGCCGCGGTTGCCGCCCATCGTGATGTAGACATAATCTCGGAGCCATTTCGAGAGGCTGATGTGCCATCGGTTCCAGAAGTCCCGGGGACTGGTCGCGAAGTAGGGGAGGTTGAAGTTCAGCGACAATTCAAATCCCAGGCATTTCGACACGCCGCGCGCGATGTCGGTGTACCCCGAGAAATCGCCGTAGATCTGGAAGGCGAACGCATACACCGCCAGGAGAGCCAATCCGCCATCGAGCGTCTCCCAACGCCCGAACAGATCCCGGACGATCACCTCCAGATTGTCGGCGACCACGACCTTCTTCAGGAGCCCCCAGAAGATCAGGTACGCACCCCCGTAGAACTGCTGGAGGTCGAACCGCCGCGCCGACGCGACTTGCGGCAGCAGCGTCGTCGGCCGCATGATCGGGCCGGCGACCAGGTGCGGGAAGAAGGAGACGAACGTCGCGAACTGGACCAGGTTCCTCGTCGGTGGGATATCCCGTCGATAGACGTCGATGACATAACTCATCGATTGGAACGTGTAGAAGGAGATGCCAATCGGCAGCGCGATCTTCAGGTGCGACATCGGGATCGCGAGCCCGGCGAGGTTCAGGGCCGCATGGAGGCTCTCGGCGAAGAAGTTGTAATACTTGAAATATCCGAGCATGCCCAGATTCAAGGCCATGCTCAGCGCGACCACCGCGCGACGCCGTCTCGGGTCCTCCTCGCGTGCGACCCAGAGGCCGCAGGCATAATCCATCACCGTCGAGAGGATCAGCAGTGAGAGGAATCGGGGATCCCATTTCGAGTAGAAATAGTAGGCCGCGGTCAGCAGGAGGATATTCTGTAACCGGGGCCATCGGGCCAGGAGCCAGTAGGTAGGGAAGAGTGTCGCGAAGAAGAGGGCAAACGCATAAGAATTGAAGAGCATGCCACGTCCCCATCCCTGGATCGGGCCTCTCCGATCGAGCCCGCATCGCGCGGCCTTGCCCGTCCGGGGACCGCGGCAAGCGAATCATGCCGAACCGGTGAATCCTGTCAACGGCAACCCGACAACACGGGGCCGAGACCCGTCAAACTGCCAGCAAGCCCAGGGTCTCGTGGGGCGTCGGGTCGTTCTCAAGGCCGGATGCCCGCTCCCAGATCTGGTCGGCACGCTCGCGCCCCAGTACGGGGTCGACGAGCCCGTGGAACTTGTCGGCGAGTTGTTCGTCCGTCAGCGGATTCTTGTCGTGTCCAGGCGGAAACGCGACCTCCGAGACGAGCTTGGTGCCGTCGTCCAGGGTGACCGTCACCCGGTTGGGTATGCCGGCCGGGTAGCCGGCGGTGAGCTTCGGGTCCTCAAGCACGGTGGTGCGAGCGACGAGGTCGAGCAGGGCAGGGTCGGCGAGTCGTTCGTCGCTGAACTGATCGGCGGTGATCTTGCCGTCGACCAGCGCGACAGCCGTGCAATAAGGCAGGCTGTGGTCGGCCGTCTCGCGGGTCTTGGGCCGCCATTTCTCGGGATCCTTGCCGATGATCTCCACGGCCACCCGGAAGGTGGCGATCTCGATCTGGCGGATTCGTCTCGGGTCTCCGATCTGGGACCGCAATTCGAAGGCGGCGGCGATTGCCGACTGGCTGTGGTACTCGGCCGGCACGAACTTGATCGAGGTCATGGGGAGCATCCAGTCGTCGGCGCCGGGCCCGCCCAGTTTCGGCAGGGAGAATGGGCCGGAGACCTGCTGGAAGAAGCCCATCTCGCCTTCGAAGAGGGGTGCCGGTCCGGTCATGCCGTCGGCGGCCAGCAAGGCCGCGAACAGCCCGTTCCGGGCGGCGAAGGCGAAGGCGCATCCTTTCCACATCGAGAGTTCTCCGGCGCGTGTCAGGCGCAAGGCGGTGCCCGTAGTCCCGGCGATCCCCAGTGCGTGGACGGTCTGCTCGTGCGAGAGCCCGAGCAAGCGGGCCGCGGCCAGCGTCGCCGAGAGCGACCCGTAAGTTGTGTGGTCCCATCCGCGGGCGCGGATGCTGGCGGCGTCGCAGAGGCGGCACTGGATCTCGTAGGCGATCGCGGCGGCGGCGATCCATGCCTTACCATCGGCGCCGGCGACCTGCCCGGCGGCCATGACGGCCGCCCAGTTGTCGCTCGGGTGCGCCGGCTCGAGCGAGAGATAGGTATCGTTGCAATCGAGGTAACGGATGTGGACGCCGTTCGAGAACGCCGCCCAGTCCGGAGCCGACTTGCAGCCGCCGATCAGGGAGACCGATGGCGATCCCGCGAATCGCCCGGCGACCCGGCGCGCGATCGTCGGCGCGGGCTCCGCGAGGGCTCCGACGGCACAGCCTAGTGAATCCAGGAGCCTGCGCCGGGCCTCGACCACCACGTTCGTCGGCAATTCCTCGAAACGGGTCTCCAGGGCGAATGACGCCATCCGTTCGGCAAGGGTCTCGGACATCGATCGGCCTCGTTGGCGGTTGAGGGAACATCGGGATGCATCGTCGCCGACGCGCCGGCGCTCATCGGGCCGAAGGAGCCCGATTGCGAGTCTCGACCGCGAGCATCCCGGGCCGGACCGGGGTTGCGATCCCGATGAAAGGAGCCCATTCTACCAGGGAGATTCCCTATCGTCAGTCTGGCCGAAGGGCTCCGAAATCTCAACGCCTCGTCGATGGCGTGGTGAGCTGAGCGGGTGCCGATCCGGCGGGTCCGCGCGCCTCCCGCATCACGGGCGAGGCCGGCGCGGCTCCCACATGCTTCAGCAAGATGTTGCCGACCTCGATGATCGCCTCCGGGTCCTTCTGGACGCCGTGGTCCGAGCGAACCATCTTCTCCGAGCGAACCAGCTTCTCGGAGATTCCGTCGAGGTGCGCGCTCCGATACGGGACCACGCCGTCGGTGGAATCGTCGACCCCGGTGGCACGAATCGAGCCGATGATCGAGTGGAACTCGACATTAGCACTCGGCTGCATTCTGAGCAGGGCCGTCAGGATCGGAGAGTCGGTCTCGAGCGTCTCGATACTCGTCGGGAATCGCCGGAATCGCCGCGAATTGAAAGCATCCGGGTTGTCCTTGATCAGTTTCCTGAGGAGGTCGTGGATGTGGTCGGAGTCCGCGATCAGGTTCGTGCCCACGATCCCCACCACGCCCCGTGACATGTCGGAGCCATGATGCGGCGTGGCCAGGAAGACGACTTGCTTGACGAACGGCACCGGATCGAAGAACAGGTAGGTGCGGAGTTCCTCGAGTACCTCGCGCGACCCGATGATCTCGGTGTCGAACGCCCGATCCGAATAGAGGCGCCACAGCTTATCCTCGCTGGAGATGGCCATCATGTGGCTGATCAGACCCCCCATGCTGTGCCCCAGGAGGACCATCTGGTCGAAGGCCGGTGCCTCGCCGTTCGGGTTGAAAATCTGCCTGGCCTGGTAGAGCGACCTGCGCAGGCTGGCGGCCGCAATCGGGATCGGTACCCCGGTCGGATACATGTAGAGGAGGAACTGGTAATGCTCCTCGATCGCGGGATTGCGCTGGAGTTCGTTGAGCATGGGAATCCACGCCAGCGGCGTGGAGATCAACCCGTGGACCATCACGACCGGGATCTTCTTCGGGTCGTACGGCCGAAGCAACATCAGGTTCGCCCGTTCCAGGGCTTTCTCGGGGCGGAGCAGGCCAGACCATCGGTAGCGTTCGAGGTCGGTTCGCGACCACATATAGGCGAGCGGCGTCGTCAAGTCGATCTCGAGGGCCAGACTATTGCCTTTGAAACCGTAGGTGCGGTTCTGCACCGGGTCGATGAGCAGCAGGGTGCAGACCCGGGCCTTCTCGACGTCCACGTTGGGATCGCGCAGGCGGGAGTTGGGGACGAGGAACGCCGTCAGGGGAAAAGCCATCTCGGGCGGATAGAACTGTTCCTGCGGGGAACGATCCTCGACCTTGGCCGGGGTCTCGCGGACCCCGATCAGCGGCACGCCCAGCCCGTACTGCTTTAAGTCCCTGTTGAGGCCGCTGACCTCGAAATCCGAGGAGAGAAGGATCTTGGTGACATCAGAGCTGGTCCACGGGGACTTCTCATCCATCACGAACCGAAGCTTCTCCTCGCGGCCGTGAAACTTGAAGGGGATATCCTCGCCCTTCTGCGGGTGGATCTCTCTCCTGGTCATGGCCGCGCGGATGAGATGGTCGAGCCCGGCGTTGTAGATCTCCATGGCCTGCCGGTAGCGCGGGTCCGATGGCCCTCGCCCCTCGGCCAGTTCGGGATCGAAGAGGAAATCGTAGGAGTAGGCGGCAGCGTCGAGGTAACGATCGAGTGCCTGGGGCTTTCGCCAGCGATCCAGGTGCCTTCCCTCGATCCAGGAGAGCTCGGCGAGGGCGTAGACCAGTTCGGCCTCCGGCCGTTTCTGCGCGAATTTCTCGATGCGCAGCAGCGTGTTGTTCACGTCGTGGCGATACGCGCGCTCCAGGTCATACCGCTTCAGTGTCTCGAGGGTCCGCTCCGTGGGACGGTCCAGATTCGCGACGCTCCGGTATGAGGCCGATGCGTGGTCCGAGCGGCTGGGCTGGATCTGAATGTCGGACCAACCCATGAGGGCCGAGACCATCACGGTCAGTTGTACCAAAGCCATGCCGGGTCACTCCTTTGACGCGCGACGGTAATCGATCGGCCTCCGTACGATCCGTTTCCGAATCATGACGATGATGTCTGAGACGGTCAATCCCGATCGTGACCATCAGCGATGGGTTTCGGGTCGGAGGGGGAGCCGTTCCGATGGGGCATCGAACCGGACGCTCAATAGGCATCCGTGAGCCTGGTCCGGACGGCATCGTGGCGCCCCGCTTCATAGCCCTCCTGATAGCCCCTCTCGAACCACTGATCGCGGATCTCCTCGTCCCAGACCGCGATCCGTTCTTCGTGCTCCTCGGGCGTGCTCGCGCCGGTCCATCGGATGAGCTGGGCCAAGCGTTCCATCTCTCGGGCCAGGAATTCGCCCGTCGTCGTGCCCCAGGCACGGTAGCCCATCATCTCGTGCTCGACGACCTCGGCCAGCGTCATGGGTTGGCCGTTGAGGGGGGCCATTTCGGGTTGCGGATGGATGCCGTCGTCCATCGAGAACACATCCGGCGCGATCGTCAGGCGATCGGCGATTATGGGAAACGTCGGGGAGATCATCGCGCCACTCCTTTGCTGTCGAGCAAGCCGTATGCGACCATCGCCTTGATGTGTTTGCAACCCTCGGGGTCGATGCCGTCTCGGTGAAAGATGAAATCGGGGCAGTCGCAGGTCAGTCCGTGTGCCGTCTGGGCGACGTCATAATCCGTGCCATCAGCCTTGCTCAGGCGGTAAGCCTTGATCGCGGCGGATGCCTCCGCCGAGTTCGGCTTGACCAGGTAATCCGTATCATTAATGACGATCGTCAGGCGGCAGACCGCCCTGGCCGGACGGATCGTCCTGCGTCGTGTTTCCGCGCGGTGTTGGGCCCACTCCGCGGCTACACCAGTCATAAGGATGGTCCTCCACGTTGCGGCCGATCGCTTTTGATGTACGTCAGTACATTTTACGACGGCGCGTGGAGAAGTTCAACGGTTATGCGGAAAAAACGGGCCGGCCGCGACGCATGTGCTAGCCTGGAGAAATGGAACTCCATAAGGCGAGGCACGCATCGATCGCGGTTCGAAACACTTCGCTGGTGAGCCGTTATGCCGTGGCGGCGTAACTTCTCAATAAGTCCGGGCAAGCGTTTGTCCACTTGTGGACAGCACCCATCCCTTATGAGCCGCAGATGCCTCCGGAGGCCACGAAATCGCGATCCGGACGCTTTAATCGTGGGTGTAGTTCAGCACTGTTCGAATGCACCACCCAGGGTTATTGAGAAGTTACGTGGCGGCCTGCGGGACGGTCGCGGCGAGGTAGCGCTCGATGACTTCGTCGATCGGACCATCCGCGACCAGCCGGCCGTGCTGGATCCAGAGTCCTCGGGTGCAGAATTCGCGGAGTGCGTCCAGATTGTGGGAGACCAGGACCAGGGCGTTCGAGCGTCGGACGAGGTCGTGGAGCCGAGACCGGGCCTTGTCGAGGAACGCGGCGTCGCCGACCCCGAGGGCCTCGTCGATCAGCAAGATGTCGGGATTGACCTCGGTGGCAATGGCAAAGGCGAGCCGCATGTACATCCCGCTCGAGTAATACTTGAGCGGCATCTCGGAGAACACGCGCAGGCCGGTGAAC
>JBKQHM010000824.1:0-5656 GCA_052148775.1 Isosphaeraceae bacterium
CGTGGGGGACGGCGCCGGTGGGCTTCAGGAGCATCATGCTGGACTCGGGCGAGGCCAGGCTGACGTGCCGGGCGGCCTGGTCATCGGTCAAGGCACGCACGTCGAAGATCGGGTCGTAACCGCGGAGCGAGAGCTTGAAGCCGTTCTTGCCCTGGGCCGAGCCGTGGCATGTGCCCGAGTTGCAGCCGACGCGGGAGAGCACCGGCGCGACGTCGTGGATGAAGTCGACCTTGGGCGCCGAGTGCACGCCCAGCACGGTCACGGGGACCTCGGCGGACTTGCCCGCCAGGCGGAGGATCAGCGTCCCCTTACCATCGGCCCGGGGCCTCACCAGGCCCGACCGCGTGATATCCGCGATCGACGAGGAAAGCGTCGGCTCGACCATCCGGGTCGCGTCGATCGTCTCGCCCGAGTTGAGGCGGGCGGTCACCAGGAGCTGGGTGTAGGCGAACCGATGGGTCAGCCGGATCTCCTTCGGCTGGACCTCCATCGACACGATGCTCATACCCTTGGGCGGTACTTCCGTCTCGACGCTCTCCTCCTGCTTGGGCGGGACGGTCGAGATCGGGGCATTCTGGGCGATCGAGGCCGCCTTGACCGCCACCGCCGGGAATTCCTTGATCGTCGAGCCGGTCTCGGGATTGAGCAGCCGGATCACGCCGTCGGCGCCGGCGGCGGCGAGGACCTTGCCGTCCGGCCGGAAGGCGACGGCATAGATGCCCCCCTGGGGCACCTTGACGCTGGCGATCTGCTTGACCCCCTCCTTGTGATACTTCTCGAGCGCGGCGGCTTCCGCCGGCGACCGGGAGGTGACGACCTTCTGGTTGATCGCCTTGATGTTGTCCGGATAGCCGGTGTCGAACTCGTAGGAATAGACGCCGATCTCGCCGGTGCCGTCGAGGCTGCTGCCGGCGGCGATCCGCTTGCCGTCGCTGCTGACCGCGACGCTATAGACCCGGCCGGGCAGCGGGGGGAATTCGCGGATCAGGTTGGAGTCGTCGCCGATGACGCGGACCGTCTGGCGGAACACGCGGTAGAGCTTGGGCTCGCCGTCGGAGCCGCCGATGATGACCTCATCCCGCTTGGGGTGGCGGGCGACCGCCGTCAGCCCCCCCTTGAGGGCCCCCGGCGTGATCGAGGTGATGTTGTCGACGAACCGCTGCGTGGCGACCTCGGTCAGCTTGGCCGCCATGTCGCGGCCAACCGAGATCAGGTGCGAGCCGTCGGCCGAGAAGACGGTGTCGAGCACCCAGTCGCTGTGCGAGCCCATGAACAGGATTTGCTGGCCGCTCTTGGCGTCGATCGCCCGGACGGTGTTGTCCGAACAGCCGAAGGCGATCTTGGTGCCGTCGGGCGACCAGCTCGCGCCGTAGACCGTGTCATACGTGACCGGGACGGAGAGCACCAGCTTCCGCTTGGCGACATCCCAGACCTGCACCTCCCCCATCCGCGCGGGTCGTCCGCCGGTGACGGCCAGTTTCTGACCGTCGGGCGAGAACGCCAGCGACTCGACCCGCTCGGAGAGCCCGACCAGCCGTCCGACCAGCTCGGATCCGTCGGCCTTCCAGAGGAGGACTTCATGGAAGCCGGCGACGGCCAGGAGCGTGCCGTCGGGCGAGAACGCCAGGGCCGGGATCACCGGCAGCCGGGTGTACTCGGGCGGGTGGCTCATGTCATAGCGGGCCCTGGCGGTCTGCGGCGTGTCGTCGGGTGCCCCCTGGGCGACCCATCGGCCGATCAGCTCGATCTCGGCGGCGGAGAGCGGCGGCTTGTCCTGGGGCATCTCGGCCTTGCCGGCCTGCGGGGTGATCTTGTCGAGGAGGAAGCTGTCCCCCGGCTTGCCCGGCACGATCGCCGGCTGCTCGCTCTCGCCCCCCTTGACCATCCGGTCGAAGGCGGTCATCACATACCCGCCCCCCGCCTTCGCCGGCTGGTGGCAGCCCTGACACTGGGCCTGGAAAATCGGGCGGATCTGCTTGTCGTAGCTCACCTTCGGCCCCGAGGCGGACACGGCCGCGACCGCCGGATTCTTGCCCTTGGCCTTCCCCTTTTCATCCGCGGCATGCGCCGCGACCGACATCATCACCAGGGCCCCGACGACCCCGAGTCCGCAACTCCCTCTCGTCATGATCTTCGCCATCTCGGTCTGCTCCCCATCTAGCGATCTGCGAAGTCGTCGGTCGCACCCGGCACTCAAAGGCCGGCGCCCCTGTCCCTGCTGCTTGCTCGATGATTCACAACGGGAAGGCCCCGGTTCTCTCGCACTCTGGTAGGACTCGTCCGCAGGGTTCATCTCAGGCCGAGGAGGTGGAATTCCTCGCAGCCCGACGCTTCCTCCTACCGGTCGCGTGGAGCGTGTGTGCTCCGAAAGTCTCACGCGAGCATGCAACGCCTTTGCCAGCAGGATAGAGTCACCCTCCATCTTAACCATCCGAACCGGTCCGTTGCTAGCGTGACAATTGTTTAACACCCCAGATTTTACCGGAGGGGATCATGAGGGACCGATTCTCTGAGGATTCCGCGTGGGATCGGGAAAATCCAGAGACTAGACTGGCCTAAGCACGCTGATATATTATTAATAAATCGCGACTGGCCAAGAGGCGAGGAAAGGCATTTGTTGATTCTTCTGATTTGCGGCCCGAGGGAAGGTCTAGCATGTCAGCGGCCAGAGAATATCGACGGCATGTGTTGAGAATGGGAGAGGCCAGCCTCGCCCGCGAGCAGCGGAAGCACACGCGCGAGTCGCTGGGCCCTTTTGTGTTCGGCTCGCTCGCCAGCCTGGTTGTCCTGGTCATCCTGATCGCGACGTTCTTGAGATAGTGTGACGCTCCGTCCTGAACAGGAACCAGGAGCCGACGAGCGACCGCGGCTGCGAGAGGGTCTCCGGCATTTCTCGCGCGACCCCCGGATCACCTGGGCCGATCAAATCTCCCTGCAAATCTGGATTTCGCGCAGGGACCTGATGTCGCTGAAGAGTCGCATAGCCATGCTGTGGTCAATGATCACGACCATCGATGGGCTTCGGCGGCCACACACAGCTCTTGTGGCTGGCTTCCCGAAACCCGATCCGCAAGAATGGGCCCTTCCCGGCCTGTCGGTTTGACAAATCACGAACACCGAGAAGGATGAAACTCATGAGACGTAGACTTCGGATCGGGCTGATCGTGGTCGGGCTCCTCGGCGTGGGACTGGGCTGGACCCTTCGATCGCCCGGGGCGGCGCAACAGAAGGGTCGCGACGAGGCCCAATGGGAGTACAAGGTCTCGGTGTTCTCCTACAACCCCGGCGAACGGCTGACCGACGAGCGACGAGCCGCCATCTTCGAGAAGGCGCTGAACGAGCATGCCCGGCAAGGGTGGGAACCGGTCGGTACCCTCATGAGCCGCGACACCATCCAGACCGTGGGCGGAGCTGTCACCACCCGCGATACGAATTCCTTCGTCGCCTACCGACGGAGGCGCTGACCGATCGGCCCGACGATCCCCGCAGCATGCCCGGGGTGCGCCCCGCCACCCCGGGTCTGGCCGGGAAGCGTCCGTCGCACCGATCTTACTCGCCCTTCCCGCTCGTCAGTTCGCGAACCAATCGATCGGCATGATAGATCGATCGCAGCGACTCGATGATCCCCCGGGAGTCGACGGAGACCGCACGGGCCTGGCGGTCGTCGTAGCCGAAGTCGAGGACCAGGGACTGGATGTTGCCATCGAAGATCAGGCCGACGACCTGATTCTCGCGATTCACGACCGGGCTGCCGGAGTTGCCGCCGATGATGTCGGCCGTCGAGATGAAGTTCAAGGGCGTGTCGAGTACGAGCTTTCCCATGTCGCGGGCCTTGATCCAGCTCGGCGGCAATTCGTAGGGCGGGGTGTTCCCGTGCTTCTTGGCATGCTCGAAGGCACCTCCGATGGTGGTGAACGGAGGGATCGGCCGGTCGTCGAACTCGTATCCCTTCACGACACCGAAGGCGAGCCGCAAGGTGAAGGTGGCGTCGGGATAGACGGCATCGCCTTTGACGTCGAAGATGGCCTTGGCGATGGTGGCGTAATTGGCGGCCTCGACGCCCTCGACCTGATCCTCTCGGATCTTCCGGACGGCGCGGGCCTCGGCGTCGACGGCCATCGCGAGCTCGATCATCGGGTCGTGCGAGGCCAGGATCGCCTCCTTACCGCCCTCGGCCAGCTTGCGCCGGACCTCCACGTTGGCCAGCTTGGTCTCCGTGACGAGCTGCCGGGCGGCCTCACCCGGCGACCGGCCATGGAGCACTCGATCCACCAGGGGATCATCGGACATCGCCCTCTTCCACTGGGCCAACGAGTGGGCGAGTTTCGCCTCTTCAAACACCGGGTAAATGGGCGCGGGGGAGAACAGCTCCAGCTCGAGCGACGTGAGCCCCGATTCCCGGTACTCCTTCAAGCGGTCCGAGTTCGGCTTGATCTTCTCCTCGGCCAGGCGGACGAGCTTGCGGGCGATCTCGAAGGTCGTGGCGTCGAAGGCCCAGCCGCGTTCCAGGTAGCTGAATGGCTTGAGGATCCGCACAGCCGTCTTCTGGGCCTCGGCGATCCGATCCCAGGCGGAGTCTCCCGGCTCGCCGGGCTTGGCCCCAGCCTTGATCCGGGACCGCAACTCGGACTCGTCGCGCGCTTTCCGGTCCATGAACGCGGCGTCGCGCAATCCCTCCAGCCCGCCGACGCGCGCCTTGCGGCTATTCTGGATGCTGAAAAGGTCCTCCTTGGCCTGCCGGGCCGCCTCCTCGCCGTCGCGACTGAAGGCCAGCAGGAAGGCTTCCTTATGCTTCAGGAAATCCAGCAGGAACGGGAAGGCGGTGTCGCGCAGATACTCGAGGCTGGCGACGGTATTGAGCCGGTCGGTGCGCCCGGGATGCCCGGCCACGAAGACCAGGTCTCCGTCTTTCGACCCGTCGGGGCTCCACTTCAGGAAGTGCTCGAGCTTCGCCGGCTTGCCGTCCTCGTAGGCCCTGAAGAAGCACATATCGAGGTCATAGCGGGGGTATTCGAAATTGTCCGGGTCGCCTCCGAAGAAGGCGATGTCGAACTCCGGCGCGAAGACCAGCCGGACGTCCGTGTACTTCTTATAGGAATAAAGGTGGTACTGCCCGCCCTGGTAGAGGGTGACGACGTCGTTGCGATGCCCGTTCTTGTCGGTGGCCTCCTTCTCGATCTGGGCCATCGCGCGCCGGCGAACCTCGGCGGCCTTGGCGTCGTCCATCCCGGCGGGTACGTCTTGATTGACCCGGGCGGTCACATCCTCGATGCCGATCAGGACGTTGAGCTCGAGATCCGGAGCCTTGACCTCCTCGGCGTAGCTGCGCGCGAAGAAGCCGTCGCGATGATAGTCCTTCTTCGGCGTGCTCAGCTTGGACAAGGTGTCCGCGCCGACGTGATGGTTCGTCATGATCAGTCCGTCGGCCGAGACGAACGACCCCGAGCCCCCGTTGTTGAATCGGACCGCCGACGATCGCAGATGCTCCGCCCATCCCGCCGGCGGCTTGAAGCCGTATCGCGCCTTGAGATGCGCCACGGGCAGGTTATTGAAGACCCACATCCCCTCATCTGCCAGAACCGATGCGGACATCATGACACTCGCCAGGGAGAAGATGACACCAACAAACCCGAGAGCCGGCCGGAACCTCATGGAT
>JBKQHM010000825.1:0-9539 GCA_052148775.1 Isosphaeraceae bacterium
TGCCGCGAAACGGATGAGCAGGCAGTAGGTCCGCACCTCCATCTCGCTCAGGCGTAGGGGAGGCATGCACCGAGGAGCCGGGAGTTTGAGCGCCCGTCGCTGCCGGTCGATCGCGTTGTATGGAGCCACCCACCGGTTGCGAAAGTCTTTTGACTGGATTGTAATTGAGGCACATGATACAAGGACATCTTGCCCACGGCGGAACGGCGCCTCGCGTCGGGATGCGATCGAGTTGGTCGCGGATCGCCGGATTTCATCCGGCGAGTGCCCCGGACTCCTGACGCGACGGTCTCGGCCCAATCGAATCGCGGGGAACGGCCCGGATTGCCGACCGGTCTCGGCAATCGAGTCAAGCAAGAAACGAAACGAGGACTCTCCTCTTCGCGATCAAGCTTCGCCGGACAGTCCAGCCCGCAGCCGACTCCCACCTCTCCCCCTGCTGCGGGCTGATCGTCGCCCGGCGACTCTCGGCGAATCGATGGATTGCCGACGACCGGATGAACCCTCCCGGCTCGGGACATTCCCTGTCCGAAGGTGCTTGCGACACAAATGCCCGACGAATCAGAGTTGTTTGGCCGATATCGGCTTTCGGCTTATGACGAGATGTTCGAGAGCGCCGGATGCCCTCGGGCGCATTACCGTTCGCTGTACGAACGGATCCTCAAGCTCGGCCCCGAGGAGCTCGAGCGTCGCCATCGGGTCGCCGACCTGACCATGCGCCAGCAGGGGATCACATTCACGGTGTACGGCCGCGACCAGGGAGTCGAGCGAATCATCCCCTTCGACCCGATCCCCAGGCTGATCGACGCCGCCGAGTGGCAGGTGATCGAGCGGGGATTGGAGCAGCGGGTCCGCGCGTTGAACCTGTTCATCCGCGACGTCTACCACGATCGGCTGACCCTGAAGGATCGCGTGGTCCCCGCCGAGCTGGTCTTCGGCGCATCGGGATATCGTCGCCAGTGCGTCGGCCTCCGCGTGCCGCGCGACGTCTACATCCACGTCTCGGGCATCGACCTGATCCGCGACACAGACGGCCGGTTCCTGGTCCTGGAGGACAACTGCCGGACGCCCTCCGGGGTGAGCTACGTGCTCAAGAACCGTCAGGTGATGAAGGAGGTCTTCCCGCTCCTGTTCGAGAGGTATAACGTCCGGCCGGTGGACGACTACACGGACAACCTGCTCGCCGTGCTGCGATCGATCGCCCCCGAGGCTTGCGACGACCCGTTCGTCGTGGTCCTCAGCCCCGGCATCTATAACTCGGCCTACTACGAGCACAGCTTCCTCGCGCGCCAGATGGGCGTCGAGCTGGTGGAGGGCCGCGACCTCGTGCTGGATCGCGGGCAGGTCTTTCGTCGGACGACCCGGGGCCTGAGCCGGGTCGACGTGATCTATCGCCGGATCGACGACGATTTCCTCGATCCGCTCACTTTCCGGCACGACAGCATGCTGGGGGTCGCGGGACTCATCGGTGCCTATCACGCCGGCAACGTGGGGTTGGCGAACTCCATCGGGACCGGGGTGGCCGACGACAAGGGAATTTATCCGTTCGTACCCGACATCATCCGCTATTTCCTCGGCGAGGAGCCGATCCTGGAGAACGTTGAGACGTTCCGGCCGCTCATCCCGTCGCACCGCCAGCACATCCTCGCCAACCTGGAGTCGCTGGTGGTCAAGGCGGTCGATGCGTCGGGAGGGTACGGCATGTTGATCGGACCGGCCTCGACGCAGGCGCAACGCGAGGAATTCGCGAGGAAGATCGAGGACAACCCGAGGGGCTATATCGCCCAGCCCACGATCCAACTGAGCCGGCACCCGACCTTCATCGATGGCCAGCTCGACGGCCGCCACGTGGACCTCCGGCCATTCGTCCTCTATGGCGACAAGATCACCGTGATGCCCGGCGGCTTGACGCGCGTCGCGCTGCCGGAGGGGAGCCTGGTCGTGAACAGCTCGCAGGGGGGTGGGACCAAGGACTCGTGGGTGCTCCGCGATTCGATATCCGATCGTCCTGCCCCAACCCTCGTCGAGATGCCTGCATCGGCGGTCGATACGTGAGCCGGTCGGACGCCGGATCGGGGGAGAGACCAGACATCGGGACACGAAGAATCGTTGAGGTCCGTCGCGGAAAGCGGGACGCGCGTTGCGGGGAATTGAGCCGATCATGTTGAGCCGGGCTGCCGAGAGTCTATTCTGGATGAGCCGATACCTCGAGCGCGCTGAGAACGTGGCGCGGCTGCTTGACATCGGGCTGTACCTCGAACTCGACGCGGGGAACACCTTCGTGGACGACGGTTCGGCGCCCGTCGAGATGGCCCTGACGATCCTCGGCTGCCGCGATGCCTTCCGATCGACCCATCCGAAGGCCGAACGGACCGCCGTGCTGGGATTCCTCACCTTCGACCGGTCCAATTCCCAGTCGATCCTCAGCATGGTCGCCCGCGCCCGCGAGAACGCCCGCGGCACCCAGGAGAGCATCGGCGTCGACGCGTGGAGTCAGGTCAACCGCCTCTATCTCTACCTGTGCAGTCAACGCGCCCAGCGCAAGTTTCAGGCGAGCCCGTCCAACTTCTACACCACCATCAAGCAGTCGTGCATCCTGTTCGACGGTCTGATCCAGAACACCTTGCCGCGCGATGAGGTGTACCATTTCCTCCGACTCGGCCGAAATCTCGAGCGGGTCGACGTGATGGGTCGGATCCTCCATGCCAAGTGCCACAGCCTGCCGGGGAGCGAGGGCGGGTCCGAGGCGGGGTTGGAGCTGGTCCGATGGACCGGATTGCTCCGGAGCTGCTCGGCGTACGGGGCCTATCTCCGCTCCGAACGCGACCGTGTTGAGCCGGTCGGGGTGATCCGCTTCCTGGTCCTCGACCCCGACTTCCCCCGGGCGATCCGCTTCTGCGTGGCCCGATGCCGCGAGTCGCTCCGCGAGATCGCAGGCGGCGACGAGGATGAATACGTCACGGAAGCCGAGCGCCTGCTCGGCCGGTTGGAGAGCGAACTGCGCTATATCGACGTCGGCGAGATCTTTGAACGCGGACTCCTCCCGTTCCTCAACGGCATCCAGACGACCTGCCGACGCGTCGGCGAGGAGATCCAGCGGACATTTTTCCTGGTGTAGTCACTTGTCATTGGTCACTTGTCATTGGTCATTGGTCATTTGTGATACCGGTTAGGAACCCGTTGGTACCTACTGGCAAGTCGGGCGATTGAGGCTTTGTGGACCAATGACCAATGACCAATGACCAACTCGACCAATGACCAATGTCCAATGACCAGGCACTAATGACCAATGACCAGTGACCAGTGACCAACTCGACCAATGACCAGAAGGATAGGATAAAGGTATGCTGCTTCGGGTCCAGCACGAAACCAAGCTCTCGTACTCCGAGCCGATCTCGGAGACGGTATTCGAGGTCCGGATGGCACCGCCTTCGGACGAGGATCAGACGAACCTGGGCTACCATTTGCGGACGGTTCCCTCGGCACCCGTGACGATCTACCGGGACGGCTTCGGCAATCGGGTCGACCTGTTCAATATCCTGACAGCCTACAAGGAGCTGGTCATCCGGGCGACTTCGATCGTCAGGATGCACCGGGGATCGGCCTCCGAATCGCGATTGACCGGGGTCCTGTGCGACCTCCAGAATGGCGATTTCCGCACCGCGGAGACCATCGAGTATCTCCAGCCTAGCCCGTTGGTGAATCGATCACCGGAACTGGACGCCTTCCTCGCCGAGATGCCCCGACCGGAGGGGACGCTGGACGAGATCGTCCGTCAACTGATGGATTTCGTCCGTACCCGGCTGGTTTATGAGAAGAAGGTCACCACCGCGCGGACCCCCGTCGGAGAGGCGCTCCGACTCGGTCGAGGGGTTTGCCAGGATTTCGCCCACCTGTTCCTGGGAGCCTGCCGAGGGATCGGGCTGCCGGCTCGCTACGTGAGCGGCTACATTCATCAGACCGGCGAGGTGGCCACTCACGCCTGGTGTCAGGTCTGGGGGGGCCGGGGCGGCTGGGTCGACGTCGATCCGACTCATGGGACATTCCCTGGTAACGGCCACGTCAAGATCGCGATCGGACGCGACTATTCGGACGTTCCGCCGAACCGTGGCGTCTGGAAAGGTCGCGCCCGCGAGACCATCTCGGTGAGCGTCAAGGTGGATCAGATCGATCGGGTACCCGCCGAATGGACCGAATGGTCGATGACCGAGGCGCCTTGGTCCACGACGTCCTGGTTGCAGTCTCAACGACAGATGGAACGGGTGAAGCTGAGCAGTCAGTTGGCCTACCGGCAGCAACAAGGGCAGCAACAGCAGATGCGCGAGCTGGATTGAGGGAATTGCGATCAAGGGATCGTAGGAGCTTCGCTTGCCTGAAGGCGACGGACGCGGATCTTGCGGAAGGCGACCGGGCCATGATCGGCCTGTAGCAGGATGGGTCCGCTCGGCACTTCCTTGAGCCGCCAAGCGTGGCCCGTGGGGGTTTTGACCTCGACGTCCGCGTGGATCACCTGGCCGTTGAGGACCACCTTGTCGAATCGGGCGTTCTGGACCTTCTTGCCCGAGGCGTCGAATCGCGGCGTGCGAAAGGTGACGTCGAGGGACTGCCACTCCCCCGGGGGACGCGATGCGTTGACCCTGGGAGCCACGCCTTCGTCGAGATAATGGTACCTGGGCAGCAGTTCGGCCCGGGGATAGATGCCGCCGTTGTGGTTCGCTGTCGGCTTGGCGACACCGAAGCTGTCGAAGATCTGGATCTCGTAGAGCCCCTCGAACTTCACGCCGGAATTCGAGCCCTTCGGGATCAAGAACTCGAAATGCGCCTCGATGTCGCCGAACTTCTCGTTCGTCAGGAGATTCGCCGTCTTCCCGGTCGGGCCGTTGACCAGGACGCCCTTGCCGGGTTCGGCGAGGAGGCGGTTGGGAGCCTTGGGATCGGGCCGGGCGTCGCCCGCCACCAACCAGTGGCCGCTCGGCTTTTTCCAGGCGGCCAATCCGTCGTCGCCGATGAGCGCGATCCAGGGCCCGTCGCCGGCCGTCGCCGGGGCGGGAGAGACGGTCAACCCGAACGCCAAGGCCATGCCCACGATGCGGCCGACGATCGCTTTCATGATGACTTTAACCCTCGAGGCGGTGGAATCTGCATCGAGAAACTTCATCCGCGGCCTGGGGAGCTGTCAACTGTCGATTGATGGGTTGGAGTACCGCCGTCAGGCGGAAAGGACCGGCTCAAGCCGGGACTCCAACTCCTCAAATCAAGATTGACAAGGACCTAGCTCCGACTCGGGGTCGATGGTACGTCGCGGGGAAGCCGAGGGCAACCCGCCGCCGCCGATTTGCCTTCGGGTCATGCGACAATTAAACTGGACTCAACGCGTCAGGACGCGACTGAATCACCCCGATCCGCCGCGACAGGCTCGCACGGTGGTTCGACCGACCCCGTCCGAGCCGGAGCATTGGCCATGCCAGGATTCATGACCGGACTGATCCCCGCCAGCCACACCCCGTTCGATCGCAGTGGACAACTCCACCTGTCGGTCGTCCCGCGCCAGGCGGAGCTATTCCGGCAATCGGGGATGCGAGCGGTCTTCATCGCGGGGACGACCGGCGAGTTCTCATCGCTCAGCCTGGACGAGCGGAAATCCCTCTGCGAGGGCTGGGTGTCGGCCGGGGGTGATGACCTGAAGATCGTCGCCCATACCGGGCACAATTGCCTGGCCGACGCCATCGAGCTGACGGCGCATGCCCGTCGGGCGGGCGCCGCGGCGATCGCGGCCGTGGCGCCGAGCTATTTCCGGCCAGCCTCCGTCCAGGACCTGATCGAGTTCTGCTTGCCGATCGCCGCGGAGGCCGACCCGCTCCCGTTCTACTTCTATCATATTCCCGGGATGACCAACGTCCGGCTGCCGATTGCCGAGTTCCTCCACGAAGCCCGATTCCGGATGCCGAACCTCCGTGGCTTGAAATTCTCGCATTCCGACCTGGTCGAACTCCAGGAGTGCATCAACGTCGACGACGGGGCCTTCGAGGTCGTATTCGGCCAGGACGAGTTCCTGCTGGCCGGACTGTGTTTCGGCGTGCGGGGGGCTGTGGGCGCCACCTATAACTTCGCGGGACCGCACTATCAGCGCGTGATCCAGGCGTTCGAGTCGGGCGATCTCAAGGCCGCGCGCGCGGCTCAACTCCAGGCTTCGCGGATGATCCAGGTCCTCTGCGAGTTCGGCTTCTCGGCGGCCTCGAAGGCCGTGATGGCCTTGATCGGCGTGGACTGCGGACCCGTGCGGTCGCCGATCCACAACCTCTCCTCTCAGCAAGTCGAGGCACTGGCCGGAAAGCTTTCACGATTCGATCTGTTCGCCCGGCCGATCCGGGTGAGTGAGTCTTGACCGGTTGGCGATCCGGAGGGTGTCACGACCGTGGAGCTGTACCGGAAGTGATTTCCTTCATTGGAGTTGAGTAAATCACTTGACAGTTATGCCATCTGGTTCGCATGATAGTGATCCCGGTTGTGAAATCGTAAGCCTTGCCGGAGTGGCGGAATTGGCAGACGCGCCAGCTTGAGGGGCTGGTGAGCTAACCATGCTCGTGCAGGTTCAAGTCCTGTCTCCGGCATTCGTTACGTCAACCTTATGAACCTCCAATCCTGGAGGTTCTCCGCGTTCTTTCCGTACATCGGGAGAACGCAGGGCGATTACATTGGGCCGAAGCGGCTTCAACGCTCGACGCCGCCTTCTCGCCTCGCTCCCTCGTTTTACGGGATGCGACTCCTCAGCCTTTCGGATGGCCAGTTCGTCCGCCTGCGTGAGGGCAGACTGACCGTGGAGGTTGCGCTCGACGGTGCTGTGGTGCCTGCCGAGGAAATGGGCGAGCCTGGTATGCCCGTCCATGTTGCACTTATCGATGAGAGAACCGCAGATGGCCCGCAGTTCGGCGGAAGTCATTCGATTACCCGCCCGTTAATAGGGTCGTAGAAAAACGTGGCTACCCGAGGTCGATCCGATTGGGGGCCTTCGATCGCTGAGGAGACACGATCTCTTGCGCGGCTCCCGCGACGGCCCCGATGAGCCCTCCGAGACAGGCAAGGATGAAAACGGCGAGGGTATAGTCGCGCGCGGGCTCGACGGGGTCGGGTTGACCGACTAGGGTTGCTGAAAGATCGGGTTCGAGGGCTGACTTGAGAAGGGTGACCCCGACCCCCGCCACCAGAACACTCGTGATCAAGGACACGCCGAGGATCCGCGCGATCAGCACCATGACAGCTTGCCCCCTTGATAGCGACCCATCCACCAGCATCGGGCGAAACACTTTGCGATGCAAAGTACACAGTTTAGCCTTCGCCTCGCGTGCGATCAAGCGGACTTCTGAGGCATTCTCACTCCTTCCTTGAACGCCCTACACCTTATTCAGTGCTCGAACGTACCCATCGGGTTTCGGTTCGACTTCCGAGCCGGTGCCGGCCACATGAGCCGATTTGCCGGATCTTTGCGACCTGCATCTTGCCGGCCAAGCCGGTTCGATCGGTGCGAAGGGCCGCCCGACTCCGCTCGCCCCATTGTGGCTCGGGATATGCCTATGGATGGGTTGACTCCGCCGGGCCGGGCGGATCGGGTGCAACGGATGGGTTGGTTCAGGCCCCGGCCCGGCAGAGCCCCGGCCGGATCCGATAGGTCTCGCCCCGGCCGCCAGCCGGATCGGGGCGGTGAGCACTGCCGACCTTCCGCGTCCCGATCAGCGTGGCCGGATCGTCCCTATGACCTCGATCCGGACGGAGACCCCATCGATCGCGTCGGGGAGGCGAGGGGACGGAAATGGGGATGTAGCTAGTGCATTGTCAATCGTGATTTGAGAAGTTGGAGTCCCGGCTTCAGCCGGTCCTCTCCGCCTCAAGGCGGTAGTCCAACCTATCAATCGACGGTTGACAGCCCACGAATATGTCAACCGCCTGCAGTATTTCGGACACAATCTGCGCGTGATCAAAGGACGATCGCGCATGAAATACCCCGGCTCGAGGCCGGGGTGACAATCGGGCGACTCGGGTTTCCAGGTTCCGGCTTGCCATACCACGAGTTTTGATCGCTCCCCCGAGAGCCCTACCCGGCGCGCCGTGAAGAGGAACCTGGTCGCGATGGAAGCACCGGGCTCGGATAGGCGTGAGAAGCTTGCTAAGGAGGATCGCCAAAATAGCCTATCCATTATTGGGGGAGTGCACTCTTGCCTTGGGGCCATTCCAAATCGCCTGGAGTTTGGGGAGAATGTGGGTGGAGTTCTTGCGGCGAGGACGCCCACACCGATCCGGGCCCTCAGCGAGGCGAAGCCTTGTGCCGAAGTCCTTGATTCCGCACCGTTGTGGGGCTCGTCATGTACGGAGTACCGCCGGACCTCCCCCTCGGTCGCTTCCTAGGGCAGGAATGTACCCTGATCGGAATCGGCCGCTTCGAGATCCGCTTCATGTTCCCGAGCACCGGCGACATTTGCGTCTATGGCAGGTGGGAGGTGTGCGACGGCTCGGGCAGGTGGTCGATCGGGCACAGGAGCACGCCGAAAGGACCTGCTACTTCGTTCACAGGGTCATCGACTCCCCGGTTCTCCGATACACCATCGACGTACCGACCTCGTTCACCCTGTACTTCGAGAATGGCTGCTCACTGACCGTCTTCGACGACTCCGAGCAGCACGAGTCGTTCTCAATCCAGCCCGACGGCATCCACGTCTGAGCCGTGCCTCCGGGCACAATGGGACTCATGCCCTACCACCCCCGAGGTCCGGGCCATCGCCGAGAAGTTCGCCAGCCTCGAGCCGGTGCTCGATGAGCGGGCTCGCTGGGAGGGCATTTCCTTCAACGTCGCCGCAATCCGAGACTGTAGCATCAGCGGTGCTCGTTTCCTCCGACTCCTGTAAAGCTTCGCCCAACCTGTGGCTAAAATGGGAAAGATTCTCTGGAAACGCCTTCCCGGCTAGGGTTTCCGGCGCGGGCAATTCGCCCGGTCGAGACGAAAAAACAGGTTCGGCGAATCTTTACGACCTCGCTGACGCCTCGGGTTGGTGTGGAAAGGAACCGTCACGGTCAGGGCCGAGACGTTGTCGATCCCGATGTCTTGAGGCGATCCCTATCCATTTAGTCTATCAGAGATGCGAATGAGAGTCTCAATCTCCCCGATTTTCCACGCGGGCTCGGGCCGCAAGCAACGTCTCATGAAGCTTTCGCCGCAGGAGGTGCCTTGGCGGAAGGTCCGTCAAGTAGGAGGCCACCCGGATACCGCTCTTGTCGAGCTGAAGCAACTCGACCCGCTCTTCCCCCTTGTCGGCACAGAGGATCAGCCCGATAGGCGTCTCCTCTCCCGGCTCCATTTCATGCTTTTCCAGCCAGCGTAGGTAAAGCTCCAGTTGCCCCTTGTCGGCGGCCTTGAAGCTCCCGAGCTTAAGCTCTTATGTGGCCAAGGTGGTTATGTGG
Organism: Isosphaeraceae bacterium; assembly: GCA_052148775.1. Lineage (GTDB taxonomy): Bacteria > Planctomycetota > Planctomycetia > Isosphaerales > Isosphaeraceae > CAVZRC01. The sequence continues at coordinate 9,451 of JBKQHM010000825.1, forward strand.
CGCAGCCCGTATTCCGCCGTGAGTCTGGCTCCTACTCCGGTCTTGGGCGCCACATAAGCGCGCCCCGTGCATTACGGGGCCCAGGTTAC
>JBKQHM010000826.1:0-16543 GCA_052148775.1 Isosphaeraceae bacterium
TTCGTCGCCCTGTGTGGGGACGAAGATTGCATGCTACTGTTGACGAAGCGGAGCATCGTTGCGAGCGAATCGCGAGTCCTCTCCGGGCCTCGCCGACCCTCGAGTTCAGGCCGAGTGTTCCCTTCCAACGGAAGTCCCATCGCTTCATTGATCAGTCAAGCGCCTTGTTCCCGATGAGTGGCTTCGACGGCGAAATCCGGCAGATAACCTGGAGGGATGGCGGCGGCGGCCAATCTTGAGTTTGCGATTCCTAATCGTACGAATCCTCGCGGGCTGTCCCGCCGCCGTCTTGAAAAATTCCAGAAACTTATTGTATCGTGATCGATGGCCGAGGGGTTGATCAATGATGTACCGCTCGGACGGTGGTTCGGCGTGATCCGGCGGCGAGGAAATGATACTCGGTCCCTTTTCGCCCGGATCGGGATGGGGTCGCCGGGGCTTGAAGGACAATGTCGCCTTTCCCATCGATGTTGTTGCAACTGTGGGGCCAAGCTCACCGCCCAGCCCAATCGTGGGCCTTGCTTTCCAGGGAATCGGAAACCAAGAAGATCAAATCCATTGGTTGGGCGATTGTGGATTCCAACGAGATCGTCATCCAGGACCATGCATTGTGACAGGCACGAGGGCTTGGCCCGCGACTGGAAGATTTCAAGGCCCGGATGATCCTCGTGGGTTCAGTCGTAGCCTCCGAGAAGGCAAACCCTTTCCACCCGCATCGCGGTGTGGATAGCAGGGCAATTCGATGGATCGCGTTCAGAGTCGTGTATAATTACTCGTACCGATTCCGATCAGTCCGACCTAGCAGCCTTGCTGGTATCTCCTGTCTCCGATGTCCAAAACACACAGAGCCAGCCCGCAAGTCCACCGAAGTGAGGGCACCCATGAACTGGAAGCCGCAACTGGGACGAGCCGCGACGCTTGATCGCATACCCTCCAGGCCGGAGTCCACGCGCCTCCGTGCCATGATCGACCAGGCGACCGGGGATAGTCTTGACGAGAGCGACGAACATGCCGGATTGCTGAGTACGATTCGCGCGGAGGTCGTTTGCCCATTCCGCGCTCGTCTGGCTGGCGAGGATGTCGAGTGCGTTCGACTCGAGTGGCCCAAGAAGGGCTACGGACTCAACGCGGTCTGTAAGTCCAAGGTGAAAACACAGGTCGTTGACATCAGTATGCTCGAGTTCGTCGAGCCCCTGCCCAAGGGCCACGAGTGGATTGATGCCTTCTTCGCATGGCGTGACCTCGTCAGTTGATCTGCCGAAGAAACCCTTGATCGTTCGCACGGCCGACGATCCCCCTTCCTCGGCCGGCGATGCTCTCAACCGACCTGTCCCGAGTGTTCTTGAATACGCCGCCGATCGGGTGATACGATCTGCATCAGGTCGATCGCGGCGTCCGATCGATCGATTCATCGACTCGTCACCAGCCCTGCGCGGACCGGCCCGCGCTGATCCACGGTAGCTCCATGGCACAACGCAAACTTCCCAAGCGACTTTTCAAGAACAAGGAAGTCATTCATGCCTACCAGCACGATCGCGAGTCCAAGACCAGCATGAAGCATATGACGCGAGACCATCTCGACGTCTTGCAAAACATCGAAGCCATGTTAATTGCTTACGCCCGCGAGGAACCGAGCGTCGATGATCGCGTGATCGACGAGGCATTGGGACTTTCCCGTCAAGACGAAGGAGACATCGAGGACGCACAGGTTCACGTCAAGGGTCTATGTCTCTTCCTGCATGATCTACGCGCGACCCGAGCCGATGTCTCCGATACGATTTGGCAGGGGGCGTTGCGAACGGTCCAGGACTCGGTGCGACGGCATTCCAGCTTGAGGCCGGGTGACAAAGCCTACATCAACTTCGTCTCGAATTACATCAAATGATGGGTGAGTTGTCGGCGACGGCTCGCCATTTCAAGCATGTCGGACCCTGGAAGTAGGCAATCCGACGAATTGTGAGGGCGTGCCTCTCCATCCGCGATCTCGGCCTCCCTCGATGCGCTGATCTGGTCCAAGTCGTTGCCATCCGAGTGTCCCCCCCTTATGATTGACTCTTGTTGAACATTCCACTCCGGCGAACCGACTCCTGGAGTTGGCTCTCGCCCATTCGCCTCGCTTCCCCCCGGACCGAGGACCCTGCCGATGAGGTTCCTTCAACGGCTGCGGTTATCCCCACTCTGCCCCGGATTCGTGACGTTCCTGGTGCTGGTGCTTTCCGGACTTGGTCATCCGGTCGACTGCTCGGGAGGCGAGGCCGAGACCGAGGTCCGCGCGGCCCGCGAAAAATTCTTCGAGCAGAGCGTTCGACCGCTCCTCGTCGAAAATTGCTATTCCTGCCACGCGGAAAAGCAGCAGAAGGGCGGATTGCGGCTGGACTCGCTCGAGTCGATCCTCAAGGGGGGCGATTCGGGCCCGGCGGTCGTGCCCGGCAAGCCCGACGATAGCCTGATGGTCGAGGCCATCCATTACGAAGGACTCGAGATGCCGCCGACCGGTCGGTTGGCGCCCGAGCACGTCGATGTCCTCACGCGATGGGTTTCCCTGGGCGCACCGTGGCCGGCGCGGAATCACATGGCGATGGGCTCCGCTCCGAGCCCGTCCCGATCGGTGCTCACCTCCGGTCCCCCCCTGTGGTCGCTCCAACCGCTCCGTCGGCCGCTCGTGCCGGATATTGGGTCGGGCGGGTCCGAAGGGTGGTCGGATTGGTGTCGGAATCCGATCGATCGATTTATCCTCAACGGCTTGCTCGATCGCGGCCTGACACCCACCGCGGAGGCCGATAAGGCGACACTGATCCGACGCGTGACCTTCGACCTGACCGGGCTCCCGCCATCGCCCAAGGCGATCGACGCATTCCTGGCCGACGAAGCGCCGGATGCCTATGAACGGCTGGTCGATCGGCTGCTGGCTTCGCCACGATACGGCCAGCGATGGGCCCGTCACTGGCTCGACCTGGTCCGCTACGCCGAATCCGACGGCTACCGATCCGACGCCTATCGTCCCGCCGCCTGGCGATATCGCGACTATGTAGTCCGTTCGTTCAACGGCGATCGGCCTTATGACCGCTTCCTGACCGAGCAGCTCGCCGGCGATGAGCTCGATCCCGACGATCCCGAGCTGCGCGTCGCCACCGGCTATTTCCGGCTGGGACCCTACGAGTACAACCAGCGCAATGTGCCCGGGCAATGGGCCGACATTCTGAACGACATCACCGACGTCACCGGCGAGGTCTTCCTCGGGCTGAGCATCGGCTGCGCCCGATGCCACGATCACAAGTTCGACCCGATTCTCCAGAAGGACTATTACCGCCTCCAGGCGTTCTTCACTCCGCTCCTGCCGCGCGACGACCTGCCGATGGCCCGGTCGAAGGAGTGGCTCGAGTATCAGTCGCGCCTGGCGACATGGGAGAAGGCCGCCGCGGGAATCTTGCGGGAGCTGGATGCAATCGCGCGTCCGCATCGCGACCGGGGTAGGGCTTCGGCCATCGCCAAGTTCCCCGACGAGATCAAGGCGATCCTCGCCAAGCCCGAAGCGGGACGTACCCCTCTGGAGCGTCAGATCGGCGCCCTGGCCTATCGTCAGATTAGCTATGAGCACGAGCAAGTCCCGGCGCTGCTCAAGGGTCCGGAGAAGACCCGATGGACCGCGCTGCAAAACGAGCTCCATCGATTCGACGCGATGAAGCCGATCGAACCGGGCCTGGTGATGTCGGCGACCGACGTCGGCCCGGAGGCGCCTCCGACCGTGATCCCCGGCGATCGGAAGAATGAACCGATCCAGCCGGGATTCCTGTCGGCCCTCGACCCGGCCCCGGCGAGAATCGAGCCGTCCCCATCGGCACCGCGATCGACGGGGCGACGCTTGGCGCTTGCCCGCTGGCTCTGCCGGCCCGAGAACCCCCTCTCGACACGAGTGATCGTCAACCGGATCTGGCAAGGTCACTTCGGACGCGGCCTGGTCGGCACTTCCGGCGATTTCGGCCGGCTGGGGGAAACTCCCAGCCATCCTGAATTGCTCGACTGGCTGACGACCGAATTCGTGGCCCGGGGCTGGCGATGGAAGCCCATTCATCGGATGATTCTGACCTCCGCGGCCTATCGACAGGCGGCGTCGCGACCGGGATCGGAACTTGCCGACGCCCATCGCGTGGATCCCGAGAATCGATTGCTCTGGAAGCGGTCGAGCCGTCGTCTTGATGCTGAGGAGATCCGCGACGCGATGCTCGCCGTCAGCGGCGAACTCGAGCCATCGCTCGGCGGGCCGAGCGTCGAGTTTTCGCGTGCTCGGCGTACTGTCGAGACCCGCGTCCGCCGCAATGCGCGCGACCCGCTCCTCGACGCCTTCGATGCCCCCGACGCCAGCGGCACAACGTCCCGTCGGGACACGACGACGACCAGCACGCAGGCCCTGCTGCTCATCAACGGTGGCTGGACGCTGGCCCGAGCCCGGGCACTCGCTGACCGACTGGTCCACTTCGAACCCGCATCGATCGGCGACCGGGCCCGCATCGTCCTCGCCTACCGGTTGACCCTCGGTCGCGGTCCCGATCCCGAAGAGATTGCCGAGGCCCGGATGTTCCTCGATCGCCAGGCCCGGATGAGCCGGCTCCCGTCCTTCCGCTCCGGCCGCGATGACCGCTCTGCCCTGGTCGATTTCTGCCATGTCCTGCTCAATTCCAATGCGTTTCTTTACATCGATTGATCGTGGGGCTGTCACTTTTCTCGGAGATCGGAGTTCGATTCGATTCTTCGTCGTTGCGCTGGTTTGCACTCTTTAGCAACATTCCGGCAGATCCTCATCCACCGATCACCAGGTTCGGGCAGGAGTTACGGCCGTGGACCGGAACGAGCCGGTCGGCGGCGCTGCGCCACGCCTTCGGTGCCGCGGAGGCATCGCTCGCTGTGCCGGTTTGCATCGTAGAACGTTCTCTCGGCCGGTCGTCATCGCCGATCACCCATTTCCGAATCGATTTCGAGTTCTGCGCGGAAGAAACTCACCCCGGTCGCGGGCGACAAGGCCGGGGTCGAGAGCCTTCGATCAGCGCCTCTACTATTAAGATGGCGCGGTTTGCAAAAAACATAAATGCACCTATCACAAAATGGGGGTCGCCGGACGTCTGAAGTCCTGGTGATATCAAGGGATGCGAGAATTTTCCGGAAAAGATTTTTTGCGCGCAGGCTGACCTCGTAGACCGGAAATCTTGGCGACGAATTCGCGTTCAGGATCTCGGTCTGACCCGCCCTGAGGGGTTCTCGTCCAAGCTTCCGAGCCCTCACACCTCGGCCGACTCTCGTCCAGGCACCCGATCGCTGGGCGGGCGGGCTGGAGACATCACCCCGAATCCGAACGATGTCAGAAAAATGCCGAGATGAGTGTTAGATCGTGCTTCGGAGAAGGGTACAGTCTGTAAAGAATTCTTGATCCGAACTCCGGTCTATTACCGACCCTCGACCGGCTCCGCCCGAGAGATTGACCCATGACGTCATGTCCGAGCGACGACGAGCTCCGCCGGCTGTTGGATGAGAAACTCGACCCGGCCGACGAGGACTGGATGGTTGTCCATGTGGAAACGTGCGAGCGATGCCAAGGGCGACTCGATGGCGTGATCCGCAGCCGGGCGGAGGGCCTGCCCTGGTTGCCGGATATGGCAGGCATTTTATCGTCGAGGATGGAATTGGCCCGCATCCCAAACGGGCGGTCGAACGATAGGACCTTCGCCGACGCGTATGAGAGAGCGTCGACCGTGCGGAGCGACGATGCGGCCGATCTCGCCCGGAGCCCTGAACCGACATCGGCCCAGGACACGACGTCCGCTGATACCGACATCACCGATACCGCGGCCTCCACCGACTTCGATCTTCCACACGCTCACGATTCCTCGGCCACTCTTGATATCCGACCGCCATCGGTTCCCGATCCGCGGGTCACGGCCGACTTCGATACACAAACTCCCGTTGAGACCCAAGTCGAGGCGGATGTCGTCACGTCCCAGACGCCCGCGGACGTGACGCGGGGCTACGACGATCGGACGGCGACTCGGAGGGGCCCCGAAATGGCCCAGCCGATCGAGGGCCGGGCTCGGCTCCTGGTTGGCGTCCCAACGATTCCCGGCTATGAGATCCTCGGGAAGCTCGGCGAGGGAGGGATGGGGGTCGTCTACAAGGCCCGTCAGCGTGGCTTGAACCGGCTGGTGGCGCTCAAGATGATCGTCGGCGGGCGGCAGGCGCGGGAGCACCTCCTGGCAAGGTTCCGGATCGAGGCCGAGGCGGTCGCTCGGTTGCGTCATCCGAACATCTTGCAGATTTACGACATCGGCGAGGTGGACGGCCTGCCATTCGTGTCGCTGGAGTTGCTCGAAGGCGGGGACCTCGGAGATCGACTGGCGGGCACACCGCAGCCCGGTCGATCGGTCTCGGAACTCATGAGCACGCTGGTCCGGGCCGTCCATGCCGCCCACCAGGCTGGGATCGTCCATCGCGACCTCAAGCCGGCCAACATCCTGTTCAGTTCGGACGGAGTACCGAAGATCACCGACTTCGGGCTGGCCAAGCGGCTGGAATCGGACAGCCGGCAGACCGAGACCGGTCAGATCATGGGCACCCCCAGTTATATGGCACCCGAGCAAGCGAGCGGGCACACCAAGGATGTCGGCCCGGCCGCCGACATCTACGCGCTGGGTGCGATCCTCTACGAGATGCTGACCGGACGTCCTCCCTTCATGGGAGAGACCCCGATGGACACGGTCCGCCAGGTCATCCACGACGACCCGGTGCCTCCGTCGCGGCTGGTGCCGAGGGTCACACGCGACCTCGAGACCATCTGCTTGAAGTGCCTGAACAAGGAGCCGCACAAGCGGTACGCGTCGGCGGAGGAATTCGCCGACGACCTGGATCGTTATCGACAGGGCCACACCATCAGGGCGAGGCGGACGGGGTATGGCGAACGCGGGGTCAAGTGGTGCAAGCGACGTCCGGGCAGGGCCGTGGCGGCGGTCGTTGGCGTCATCCTCTTGCTCGGCTCGTTGTGCTTCTTGTTCGTCCGGATCGACGCGAGGAACCAGCGGATCCTCAGGGAACCGATCCGGGGTGTGAAGCTCATGGACGAGGCCGATCAGGCCAAGGATGAGGTGGAGCTCGAGCGATCGAGGGGCGACCTGGCCGGGTTCCTCAAGGGCGTCGCGGATGAGCCCCAGCTCGAGCCGATCGCGCGGAGCGTCGAGGCGAAGCATGGGTGGGTTGTCGAACAGCTTCGGAACCTCAAAGAGCAAGAGATTGCCGAAGAGCGCAAGCGGGCGGACCAGGAACGTGATCGCGCGGATATGGTCCGGTTCCGGAAGTTCCTGGATTTGCGGCAGGAAGCCCAGTTATTCGCGGCGGTCACTGGAGATCAACTCTCCCCGCACCGCCTCGAGAAGCTCCGCACCTCGGCGCATGGGGCATTGGCGATCTACGCCAAGGATCCCGGGGCCTCCGCCGACGCCTGGACCCTGGCGGATTCCTTGCCCGCGGCGCTCTCGGAGGCCGAGAAGCAACGGGTACGGGACGGCTGCTACGACTTGCTGCTGATCCTCACCCAGGAGATGGACCCGAGTGAAGGTCTGCGGATCCTCGACCGGGCCGTCCGACTTCGCCCGGAGATGACGGCTGCGTACCATCTTCGCCGGGCGGATTGCCTCGCCCGCGCGGGCGACAACTCGGGCCGTGACCGCGAGATGCAGGCGGCCGAACAGATGCAGTCCGACACGGCAATCGACTACCTCCTCAAGGGCCGCGAGCTCGCCTCCCGTGGCCGGTTCGGCGAGGCCATCGGTCCGCTCAACATGGCCGTACAACGCGACCCCTATCAAACCTCAGCCCATCTGCTGCTGGCCATCTGCTACCTCGACAAGCGTCCCAGGCTGCTGAGCGCGGCCAGGGCCAGGCTCGACGACTGCATCAAGAGCAATCCCGGCCTGGTCGGACTGTACTTGCTTCGCGCCTCGATTTTCCGCGAGGAAGGGAGCCAGGCCCGCGGCAAGGAAGCGGAGAACGCCTTCGATGCCGCCGAGGCCGACTACCGCACGGCCCTGGGGCTGAATCCTGACGACGATTTGCGATATGGCCTGCTGGCCAACCGGGGACTGTTGCGGATGCAGTCCGGCCGGCTGGGTGAGGCGCTCAACGACCTGGAATCGGCCATCCGTCTCAAGCCGGATCGCTATCAGGCGTACACAACGCTGGGGCAAGTGCTCCAGGGCAAGGGCCGGTTCGACGACGCCTACAAGGCGTTCGGCAGCGCGATCGAATGCCATCCCGGACCCGAGACACTGGCCGGGCTCTATCGGACTCGTGCGCTGATCTACGCCGCGCGCAGGGACATCAGCTCGAGCCGGAGGGACCGGGCATTGCGTGACCTGGCGGAGGCGATTCGCCTCGAACCGGACAAGGCACTCCAGGCCAGCGACCAGGTCTGGCGTGCTCGAATCCTCTTCGCGAGCGGGCAGCCCGAGGAGGCTCTGGCGGCCTGCGACGCCGCCTTGAAGCTCGTCCCCGACGATCCCGAGGCGCATCGCGTGAGGATCTCGTCGCTGATGAAGCTGGAGCGATACGATGCGGTATTGACCTCGGCCAACGCCTACATCGCGAATGGCAAGCCTTCGGCCGAGGTCTACGAGCTCCGCGGCGTGGCCCTCGAGACGCGAGGAAATCATGCCGCGGCGATCGCCGACTTCAGTCGGGCCCTCGAGCTCCAGCCGAAGGCGGCGCCGGCCGAGCGCAGCCGGCTGCTGAACCGCCGGGGCTGGGCCTATCAGTATGCCGACGCGGCGCGGCTGGCCCTGGCCGACTTCGAGGAATCCCTGCGGCTGCTGCCGAACCAGGGCGATGCCCTCTGCGGCCGGGGGCTGGCGCGCGTCCGCCTGGGCGAGTGGCGTCCGGCGGTCGAGGACGCCGAGGCCGGCGTCCGCCAGGCCCGGGCCGTGAGGGCCGGCTCGACCATCGAGGACGCGCGCGCCGACGAGGCCCAGGCCCTCTTCAACGGCGCGCGGATCTATGCGCAAGCTGTCGAGTTCGCGGCCCGGGACGTCAGCCGGCAGGGCGAGCGGGCCGTGAACCTCTATCGCCATTATCGCACCCGGGCCCTGGACCTGCTCGACGAGGCCCTCCTGCGCGTCCACGAGCGGGAGCGCCGCGAGGAGATCCTCAATGACCCCGCGTTGCGTCCGCTCCGCCTGCCACCGCGTCGCGGCGCGGGGTTGAGGAAGGCGTCGGTCCTGCGTGAGGTCCCTGACACCTCCTTCATCCCCCCCGATTCGCAGGGTATAACACGAACATTTTGAATTATAAATTGTATCGATTCTTCAGGGTGGCTGGGTCTCAAGCCCCGCTCCCCCCGCCCCTTTTTTGTGGCAGTGGGATTAGCACGCATCGATTCGAGTCCGCTGCCACGCCTGGACCCCATCATGACCATCCGGAAGATGCTGAGCCCGCGCGACCGACGCCGACGAGCCGATCGACCCCTACCGAGCTGGCGCCGGTCGAGGCCGCGCCTCGAATGGATGGAAGACCGGACGCTCCTGTCGACCTTCGTGGTCAGCTCCGCCGGCGACAGCGGCGCCGGCACCTTGCGCCAGGCGATCCTCGCCTCCAACGCCGCCACCGGCGGCACAAATACCATCGACTTCGCCTTGCACCAGGGCCGTGGACTTGCGAAGACGCTCACGGCGATCGACCTGCAATCGCCCCTGCCCCCCATCACCAACCCCGTCCTGATCGATGGCGAATCGCAATACAGCCAAGCCGGCTCGCCATTGATCGAGCTGAACGGAAACCAGGCTGGCGAGGGCGACGGCCTCACCATCGCTTGCTCGGGCGTCACCGTCCGCGGCCTGGATATCGGCGGTTTTGCCGAGGGTGCCGGGATCCTCATCTCCGGGGCGAACGCGACCGACAATACGATCGAAACGAATGATATCGGCAACGCACCCACCGGCACGCTGCCATTGCCCAACGAGTTCGGGGTCCGGATTCTGGGCGGTGCCAGCGACAATACCATTGGAGGGACCACCGCCGCGGCCGGCAACCTGATCGCCGACAACGAAGGCCCCGGCGTCGACGTGGAGGGCGACACCTCGGTCGGCAACCAGATCACCGCCGACCAGATCTTCGACAATGACGCCTCCCCCACGCCCAGCCCCGCGGGGTCCATCCAGTTCCAGGGCTCGAGCGACGTCAGCCTTACCACCGGCCTGATCGGCGGCACCAACGCGAGCCAGACCCTCGAAGCCTGGTTCCGGACCACCACTGGTGGCGTCATCCTCGGCGACCAGACGACGGCCCCATGGACATCGACCCCCGACGAATACGTCCCGGAGCTCTATGTCGGCACCGACGGCAGGCTCTACGGCGGGTCGTACGACACGGCAACCGCCTCGATCGACCAGGTCACGTCGACCGGCACGGTCGACGACGGCCTGTGGCACAGCGTCGACCTCGTCATCGACGGCGCGGCCGGGACGATGACCCTCTACCTCGACGGCCAGCCCCTCGGCTCCGTCTCGGGATCGCCCGAGGATCTCGTCGGCAGCTCGGATCAGATCGGGACCGGATACACCGACTCCTGGCCGGCCACGCCGGGCGGCTGGTATGGCTTCAGTGGCCAGATCGACGATGTCCGGGTCTGGAGCGAGGCGCGTTCGGCCGCCGAGATCAGCCAGGACACGACCACGGCGCCCGCCGGCACCGAGCCGGGCCTGGAAGCCTACTATCCCTTCGACGAAGGTCAGGGGACGACCGCCTTCGACCAGTCCTCCAACGAGAACGACGGCACCCTGGCCGGGACCGACGGCGATCTCCCCACCTGGATCATCGGCAGCGGACAGGCCATCGATCTCGGCGACGATGGGGTCACGTACAACTCCCCGGCACCGAGCGAGGGGCCCAACGACTTCCAGAATTTCCCGGTCATCTCGGCGACGGCCGACGGCGGGCTCGAGGGCTCGCTGAGCGGCAGCACGCCCGATTCGACCTTCCTCATCGACGTCTACGCCAGTGCCGGCTATGGTCCCGGCGGTGCGGGTGAGGCGCAGGATTACCTCGGGTCGCTCCAGGCGACGACCGACGCGACCGGGCAGGTGACCTTCGCGGTCCCCTTCACGGCACCGGCCGGGTTGCCGGTCATCACGGCCACGGCGACCGACCCGTCCGGCAACACCTCCGAACTCACGGCGCAAAGCCGAGGCGTACTGGCGGTCCCGAGCCAGGCTATCCGGACGGTCCCCGATCAGCCGGTGACCTTGTCGGCGGCCTCGGGCGACGGGATCTCCCTGCAAGGCCCGTACGACGGACCCTTGGATCCGGCCTGGGACCTGACGCTCTCGATCGCGGCCGGGACGTTGACGCTCTCGACGACCGCGGACTTGACCGGCTCGGGAGATGGGACGGGATTGATATCGTACAGCGGCCCGCTCTCCGCTCTGGACGCGGCGCTCGACGGCTTGACGTTCGCCCCGCCGCCCGGATTCCAGGGCGTCCTCACTCTGAACCTGGACGCCAACACGTTCGGTGCCGCGCCGGTCCCGGCCCAGGTCCAGTTCAACGTCACGAGCGGTCGAGTCACGGTCACGACGACCGCCGACAGCGGCCCCGGTTCTCTCCGCCAGGCGATCCTCGATTCCAACGCCCTCGGGGGCGGGACCAACAGCATCGTCTTCGACATCCCGGCGACCGGGGTGCAGACGATCGCCCCGCTCTCGCCCCTGCCCGCGATCACCGGCCCGGTCCTGATCGACGGCGAGTCGCAGGCGGGATATGGCGGCACGCCCCTCATCGAGATCGACGGTAGCGAGGCCGGCGGCGGCGATGGGCTCCTGATCACCGCTCCGGACGTCGCCGTCCGCGGCCTCGACATCGACAACTTCAGCCAGGGCGCCGGCGTTCACATCACGGGCATAGGCGCCACCGGCGACTGGGTCTATGGCAACGATCTGGGCACGGATTCGACCGGCACGCAGGCCGAGCCCAACGAATACGGCGTCGAGATCGACGGCAATACCGCCGACGATGTGATCGGTACCGACGGCGAAGGGAATGAAATCCAGCAAGCCAACCTGATCAGCGGCAATGCGATGAGCGGCGTGGAGCTCAACGGGAGCGACCAGACCGTCGGCTTTGCCTCGAGTTCCGCCGACATCCCGCAACTGCTGACGCTCAACGGATCGGCCGTCGTCCAGGACGGCGCGCTCCAGCTCTCCGATGGCGGTGCCCTCGTCCCCGCCGGCAGCGCCTTCACCTCCACGCCGGTCGATATCGACCAGTTCTCCACCCAGTTCCAGTTCCAGTTCCAGGACGCGTACCCCTTCGACCTCAACGATGGCCTCACCTTCACCATCCAGGGGCGAGGCCCCACGGCCCTGGGAGCCGGCGGCGATTCGCTGGGGTATCAGGGCATCGGCCGGAGCGTCGCCGTCAAGTTTGAAGCGTCTGACAGCTCCGACGAAGCCGCCGACGTGACCGGGCTCTACTCGGACGGCGCATCGCCGACCGTACCCGAGATCTCCCTGAACTCCACCGGCGTCTACCTGGGCATCGATGTGTTCCAGGTGGACATGTCCTACAGCGGCACGACCCTTTCCGTGACCATCACCGACACCAACTCCGGGGCTTCCGCGACGGAATCCTACCAGGTGGACATTCCGGGCACGGTCGGAGGCCCGAACGCCTATGTCGGATTCACGGCGTCCACGCCCGGAATCGGCCTGGACATCCCGAGCTGGAGCCTCACCACGCCGAGCGACCCCCACGACAACCGGATCGCGGGAAATGTGATCGCGCAGAATTCCGGGCCTGGTGTCGCCGTCGTGGGCGACGATTCCGTCGGCAACGCGATCCTCGCCAATTCGATCTTCGCCAACACGGGACCGGCCATCGACCTGGGCGACGACGGGGTGACGGACAATGGCACGGCGCCGCGCGCGGGACCCAATGACCTCCAGAACTTCCCGATCATCGTCGCGACCACCTCCGGTTCGATGGAAGGCTGGCTCGCGGGCAGCGAGCCGGACACGACCTACCGCATCGATGTCTTCGCCAGTGCCGGCTACGGGCCCGGTGGCGCCGGGGAGGCCCAGGATTTCCTGGGGACGATGGAGGTGACGACCGACGCGAGTGGACAGGTGGCATTCGCAATCCCCTTCACGGCACCGGCCGGGTTGCCGGTGATCACAGCGACGGCGACCGACCCGAGCGGCAACACCTCCGAGGTCACGTCCGTCCGTCCGGGCGTGCTGGTCGTCCCCACCCAGTTCATCCGCCTGGCGTCCGATCGGCTGGCGACCTTCTCGGCGTCCTCGGGCGATGGGATCGTCCTGCAAGACCCGGACGCCGGGCCGCTGGACGCGACGTGGGAGATCTCGCTCTCGGTCCCCACCGGGACGCTGACGCTGGCGACCCTCGCGGGTCTGACCGGCACGGGCGATGGGACGGGATCGTTATCGTACAGCGGCCCGCTCTCCGCGCTGGACGCGGCGCTGGCCCGATTGACGTTCGCCCCGCCGCCGGACTTCCACGGCGACACGTCTTTGAGCCTGGATGCCGGGTCGGATGGCGCGAGTCCGATCCAGGCCCAGGTCTCGATCACCGACGGCATTTTCGTGGTGACGACGACGGCCGACAGCGGCCCCGGCTCTCTCCGCCAGGCCATCCTCGATTCCAACGCCACCACGGGCGGGACCAATACCATCGACTTTGCCCTCCCCGGCACCGGCATCCATACGATCGCGCCGGTATCGCCCCTGCCCACAATCACCAACCCGGTCCTGATCGACGGGACGAGTCAGCCGAGGTTCGCCGGCACGCCGCTGATCGACCTGACCGGCCAGGCCCTGGGCGGCTCCGACCCGCTGTCGAGCGCCTCGTCGGCCACCGTCCGCGGCGTGACGATTGATGGCTTCGCCCTCGGCGGGGGTTCGACCTCGGACGTGCTGAACGTCGCGTCGGTCCCCTTGCCCGCCGCCGGGGGATCGACCGAATCCTACCGGTTGGTGGCGACCACCGACGAGGAACTGACGGTGGTGCTCCAGGCGCAGGGCGGCACGGCGCGGCTCCTGCTCCTGGCCGCCGGCGCCGAGCTGATGCAGAGCGACGGTCAGTCGGCCGCCGACGGGGCCGACGTGATCAGCCTCTATGTGCCGGCGGGGACCTATTCGCTGGAAGTGCAATCCCTCGGCGGCGCGGGCACGTACAGCTTGACGGCGACATCCTCGCTCGCGACCAGCCCGTCCCAGCCGATCGCGGTGGGGAACGATCCGTCGTCCATCATCGCGGGCGACTTCAATGGCGATGGCCACCTCGATCTGGCCGTCGCCAATACCGGCGACGACACGGTGTCGGTGCTTCTCGGCAACGGCGACGGCACCTTCGCGCCTCAGGTCACCTACGCGGTCGGGGCGGCCCCGGTCGCGATCGTGGCGGGTGACTTCACCGGCGACGGCCACCTCGACCTCGCCGTCGCCAACTCCGCCTCCAACACGGTGTCGATACTGCTGGGCAACGGCGACGGCACCTTCGCGCCCCAGGTCACTTACGCGGTCGGGGCGGACCCTGTTGGGATCGCGGCGGGTGACTTCACCGGGGACGGCCACCTCGATCTGGCCGTCGTCAATAATGCTTCGAATGGCATTGGCTCCGTGTCGGTTCTGCTGGGGGATGGAGACGGCACCTTCTCGCCTCAGGTGACCTACGCGATCGGGCCGCAGGGTCCCGATGCCATCGTGGCGGGGGAATTCACCGGCAACGGCCACCTTGACCTGGCCGTCGGCTGCGGCGGCGCGGTGTCGATGTTGCTGGGCTATGGCGACGGCGTCTTCGCCCCCCCGGTAAACTACTCGGTCAACTCAGGCGTAACAGCCATGGTGGCCGCAGACTTCACCGGCGACGGCCACCTCGACCTGGCCTTCACTTACACCGGTTACGGCAACGGCGGCACGGTTTCGGTTTTGCTAGGCAACGGCGACGGCACCTTCGCGCCCCAGGTCACCTATGCGGTCCCGTCGGGCGCGGGAAAGATCGTGGCCGGGGACTTCACCGGGGACGGCCACATTGACCTCGCCGTCGCCAACGAGTTTTCCAGCACGGTGTCTATCCTGCTGGGCAATGGCGACGGCACCTTCGCGCCCCCGGTCACTTACACGGTCGGTTCGCAACCAGACGCGATCGTGGCGGGTGACTTCACCGGTGACGGCCACCTCGATCTCGCCTTCGCCGATGGCACGGTGTCGTTGCTGCTGGGCAATGGCGACGGAACCTTCCGGCCGCTGAGCCAACCCAGTGGTGAGCTCGGGTCGTTCTCGGACCCGGTCGCGATTGCGGTCGGGGACTTCACCGGCGACGGGCATCTGGACCTGGCCGTCGCTAACACCTATAGCGATACGGTATCGGTCTTGCTGGGCAATGGCGACGGCACGTTCCAGCCCCAGGTCAACTACCTCGTCGGGTCGTCGCCGTATTCGATTGTGGTTGGGGACTTCAACGGCGACGGGCGGACCGATCTGGCCGTCGCCAACAACGGCACCGACACCGTGTCGGTCCTGCTGGGCAACGGTGATGGGACGTTCCAGCCCCAGGTCCAGTACACGGTGGGCCAGGAGCCGAGTGAACTTGTGGCCGGGGACTTCAATGGCGACGGGCGGACCGATCTGGCCGTCGCTTGCTGGGGTGCAGGTTGGGACGACGCCTCGGTGTCGGTCTTGCTGGGCAATGGGGACGGCACGTTCGCGCCCCAGGTCAACTACCCGGTCGGGACGCAGGTGATGATTATCACGACCCCATTAGGGACGGGGATAGAATATGGGCCCCCAACCATCCCGGAAGGGATCGTGGCCGGGAATTTCACCGGCGACGGCCACCTCGACCTCGCCGTCACCCTCGCGGACACGAATGGCACCGGCATGGTGGCGGTGTTGCTGGGCAACGGCGACGGCACCTTCGCGCCCCAGGTCACCTATGCGGTCGGGTCGAACCCGATCGGGATCGCGGCCGGGAATTTCACCGGCGATGGCCGCCTCGACCTGGCCGTCGCCAATTCCGGCGACGACACGGTGTCGGTGTTGCTGGGCAACGGGGACGGCACCTTCGCGCCCCAGGTCATCTACGCGGTCGGGGCGAGCCCGGCCGGTATCGTGGCCGGGGACTTCACCGGCGATGGCCGCCTCGACCTGGCCGTCACCCTCACGGACGCGAATGGCACCGGCATGGTGGCGGTGCTGCTGGGCAACGGGGACGGCACCTTCGCGCCCGAGGTCACCTACGCGGTCGGGGCGGGCCCGGCCGGTATCGTGGCCGGGGATTTCACCGGCGACGGCCACCTCGACCTGGCCTTCACCGACCTCGAGGTCTCGCTCTTGCTGGGCGAGGGCGATGGGACGTTCGTCGACCCCGGGCAGCTCGCCACCACCTCCTATGCCACGCCGCTGGTGGCCGACGTCAACGGCGACGGCACCGACGATCTCCTGGTCGTCGACGGCGACGGCGACATCCTCTATCGCCAGGGCATCCCCGGCCAGCCCGG
>JBKQHM010000827.1:0-11944 GCA_052148775.1 Isosphaeraceae bacterium
CGAGCTGATCCTGCTCGACGAGCCGACCTCGGGCCTGGACCCGATCGGTACGTCCGAGATCAAGAACCTGATCCGCGAGCTGCGCGAGCAGGGCAAGACGATCGTGCTGTCGGGCCACCTGCTGGCCGACATGCAGGACATCTGCGACCGGATCGCCATCCTCCATCGCGGCGAGCTCAAGGAGCTCGGCAAGGTCTCCGACCTGCTGACCGTCCAGGACGTGACTCAGATCAAGGCGCGGAACCTCTCGGCCGCGGCGCTCGAGGAAGTCCGCGACGTGATCCAGCGCCACGGCGGCGAGGAGATCACCGTCGACCACCCGACGACCACGCTGGAGGAGCTGTTCCTGCGGATCGTCCAGGAGAGCGAGCTGCACCCGGGCCGTCGCAAGGTGACGAAGGACGCGGGCCGGCCGACGACGACGGCGAAGGACGAGCTCGCCGCACCGGTCAAGTCTTGACCGTCGAGCGTCCCGAGCCCCATCCCGGATCGCCCGGTTCCTTCGCGGCCGCCCGCCCCGGGCGGCTTGCCTCCGAGTTCGATCTCAAATCGTCCAGGCCGCCGGGCTCGACCCGGCGGCGTCTCCGACAAGAACCACGCGAATCAACGAGCCTGGACTCGAGGCCGTCCGTCGCGAGACCGCGACGGACGGGTCGTGCATCCCCGATCGAACGCCCGATGGAATCCCTCCCCGTGCCCGGGGAGGCGCGGGCGAGGTATTCCGATCATTCGTCCGTTTTTTCGGTTGGAGTCCGTGCACCGATCCGATGCGATCCCGCGGCTCGACGGGGATCATCGTCCTTACGAGCCCGAAGCCGCCTCGCCCGGCTCCACCACCAATCTCATTCGCCCCACTGAGGAGCACCGCCGTCCATGTCTTTCATCTTGCTGACACTCCCCTTGCTGTGGGCCCAGGTGAATCCGGCGCCCCCCGGCGCGGCCGCCAAGGCGCCCGAGGCGGCGCAGGTCAAGGACGCCGGATCGGCGACGAAAGTAGCGGCCCCGGTCGCGGCCAACCCCGCCGCGGCCCCGAACGCCGCGGCCCCGAACGCGGCGGTCCAGATGCCCGCACTGCCCGCGATCTCCCAGGAGTGGGGGAACATCCTGGCCTGGCTCTATCTCAGCGGCGATTCCAGCGTCACTCTCTTCGCCGAACCGGGGCTCACCCGCGCGTACCTACTCGGCAACCTGCTCTTCTGGGCGAAGGCCGTTAGCCTGCTCTGCCTGGTTGGCTGGGTGATCTCCTGGGTGGTGACCGGCATCAAGGAACGGGTGATCGCCCCGGACTCCTGGTTCGGTTACGTCATCCTGGCCGCGGTCATCATGACGCCCCTGACGGTCATGCTCCGCGTCCTGGAGTCGGAGAAGAAGATCCCTCCCATCTCCATCGGGTCGTTCGACCTGACGGCGATCGCGGCGCTGGTCTGCGTGTTCCTCTACGCGCTCTGGATCGAGGTGACGCTCTGGCGGACGATCGGGCGGCTGGGACGGCGTGCGGATCTCGTTTTCTTGGTCGGTGCCCATCTGGCGCTGGCCTTCGGGTTGGCGATGGGCCTGTTCATCCAGCAGCGGGGATTCCTGATCTACATCCTGATGCTCAGCGGTGGGCTGCCGAACGACCCCGCCAGGATGAAAGCGGTCATCGACTCGCTCTCCTGGCGCGAGGGACTCCTCTACGGTTCGCGGATGGGCGTGACCTATATGGGGTACGTCGTTGGGCTCCGGGTCCTCGGCCTGGTGCTGATCGAGCTGGCGGGAATCCGCGGGCGCCGGCTGTACTCGATCGCCCGGCTGAGCGTCTACGAGGCGAATCGGCGGATGTGGGCGCCCTGGGTCGTCATCACGGTGTTCCTGCTGGTCCTGGCATTCACGCACTGGTTCCTCCAGCCGCCCCGCGCCGCGGAGATGGGCCGGCTGTATGTGGGCACCCTCACGCTGCTCTGCTCGGTGCTGTTGACGGCGATGGTGACGATCCTGACGCCGCTTTCGATCCCAACGGACATCCAGCAGCAGACCATCTACACGGTCGTCTCCAAGCCGGTACGCCGGTTGGAGATGATCTGGGGCCGGATGATCGGCTACATGGCGCTGGTGACCTTGCTGGTCGCCCTCTTCGGCGGGATCAGCCTGGCCTACCTATGGCGGACGGTCGGCCAGACGATGCAGAAGACCTACGACGACGCCTTGCGGGCCAAGAAAGACGGCCGGATGTCGGACTACAAGCTGCTGGTGGAACAGGCCGACCAGCTCGCGACGCGGATGCGGGCGCGGGTGCCGGTCAAGGGCTCGCTGTCGTTCCTCGACTCGCGCGGTATGCCGCATGCGATGGGGATCGACGTGGGTGGGGACCAGTCGATGCGCGAGCCGCGGAGCCACATCGAGGGTGCGACGCCGTCGGCGGCCATCTGGAGCTTCGGCCGGGTGCCCGACCCGTTCACCCCGCCGGGACGCAGGCCTCGCGTGCTCGACAAGCGGATCCCCGTCGACGACTTCCTCCAGTCCGGCACGATCGAGTGGGAGCTGGACCGGATCTGGCAGCTCAGGGACCAGATCCAGGTGGCGCAGGCCTCCAAGGCGCAGCCCAACCTGTCCGCGGCGGCCGCCAGCCAGATCGACGCGGCCATCGCACGCAACCAGACCGAGCTCGATCGGATCTCGTCCGATTATGACGCGAAGAAGCGGCACTCCGACGAGCTGGAGGAGCGGGCCGCGGAGGCGGAGGCCGGGACGCGGACCGAGGACGCGCAGAAATTGCGGCAGGAGATCGCCGCGCTCCACTCGAAGATGGTCACCGTGGAGATGAGCTTCAACGTGTACCGGACGACCAAGGGGAAGATCGGCGAGCCGGTGTATGCCGAGATCCAGGCGTTCAACCCCCGCACCGACGCCAGGTTCGAGGGGGATGTGTTCCCGATCAAGGAATACTACACGAACCGGGTGCAGCTCCCGGCGTCGATCCTGGCCGGCTCCGGGGGTGCGCTGCGGATCGAGATCCGCTGCCTGAGCCCGACGCAGTACCTCGGGATGGCCGAGAGCGACCTGTATCTCCTGCCGACGGCGGGGAGCTTCGGCGTGAACTACATGAAGGGGCTCTTCGGCATCTGGCTCCAGGCCATGGTCCTGACCGCCATCGGCGTCTTCGCCGGGACGTTCCTGAGTTGGCCGGTCGCCCTGTTGACCACGATCGCGTTCTTCATCGCCGGCCAGTTGGCCTTCACGTTCCTCGTGGACTTCACCCGCCAGGCCGTGCTGGGTGGCGGCCCGTTCGAGTCGCTGATCCGGCTCTTGACCCACGACAACCAGATGAGCGAGCTGGCGCCGACGGCCGGGGTCGTGCTGGCCAAGACCCTCGATTCGATGGTGATGCCGCTGATGTCGATGCTGGTCTTCGTCGTCCCGAATTTCAACGCGATGGACGTCAGCAACCTGGTGGCCGACGGGTACGCGGTCACCTGGAGCGTCATGATTCTCAATACCCTGCTGGCCATCGCCTATGCCCTACCATTCTCCCTCGCCGGATATTTCATCCTGAAGAACCGAGAGGTCGCCGCATGAATACCCTGACCAACTTCAACAAGAAGCTCATCTACGGCGGGCTGATCGTCGCCCTCTTCATGGGGATGTTCCCCTACACGGGCTGGCTGGCGCGCGAGAAGAAAGAACGCGACCTCGGCGAGGCCGCCATCGGCCAGATCGATACGGGCAGCTTCATGATGAAGCTGTTCCTGCTGGGCGGATTCCGGGGGATCGTCGCCGACCTGCTCTGGGTCCGCGCCGACGATTACAAGCGTGCCCACGACTGGGACAAGCTCGCCTCGACGGTCGACCTGATCACCAAGCTCCAGCCCCACTTCCTGGCGATCTGGACGTATCAGGGCTGGAACCTGGCCTACAACGTCTCGGTCGAATGGGACGCGCCCGAGGACAAGTATCAGTGGATCAAGAAAGGCATCCAGTTCGTCCAGGAGGGCGTGAAGAAGAACAAGAAGTCGCCCGACTTGCTCTGGGACACCGCCTGGTTCTATTACCACAAGCTCGGCTTCTCCGACGAGTCGATCATCCTCCGCCGGCTTTTCCGCGACGATGAGGACCGGGCATTCAAGACCTATTACGATCCCGAGCGCGAGGCCGAGGTGGAGGGGGACGATAACTTCAAGCTCGGCTACGGCTGGTTCAGCAGGGCCGTGGCGCTGGTCGACCAGGGCGCCAGCCGGATCACCTCCGGAACGGCCGCCAATACCAGCGGCGCCGGCCTGGATATCGAGTACGTCGACCCCACGCCCCAGCGCAAGGGCCGCCCGGAGGACATCGCCTTCCGCTCGATGCCGGCGCACGGCCAGACCCGATATGCCGCCGGCCTGGAGAAGATGAGCGTCTACGGCATCCCGGCCGTCTTCGGCGAGAAGGCCAAGAACGAATGGGCCGGCGCGCTGCACGAATGGGTGAAGCTCGGCGAGCACGTGTTCATGTCGCACAACGAAGTCCCCGACGAGAACGGCAAACTCCACCGCGACCCGATCCGGCTCGACGACATCACCAATCCACCGGTCTTCAACAAGCTCACCGAGAACCAGCGACACTGGACCGATCGGTGGAGCAACCAGATGAATTATCGGTACTGGAAGATGCGGTGCCAGGCCGAGCAGACCGATAACGGCGTCCGCTCCCGGCAACTGTTCTACGAGGGGACGCTGGCCTACAAGATGGGCGATTTCCCCAAGGCCGCCGAGAACTTCCGGAAGGGGCTCGACACCTGGAAGCTCGCGCTCAATGACTTCCCCGCGTTCCGCGACGACGAGCTGAGCAAGAAGGAGACCGGCCTGATCGTCAAGCGATATCTCCGCGTGCTCAAGCAGCTCGGGGCGCCGGTACCCGACGACCTCCCGTTCAAGGAGACGGCCGCCCTGGCCGAGAACGACAACACGGTCGACCCGTTCGACGCCATCGAGATGATCGGTGTCTCCGCCGCGAACGCGGCGTCGGGCGCACCGTCGGGGTCTCAGGCGCCGGCCCAGAAGCAGCCTTGAATCCCGGTCCCTGGACGGCCTGATCGCGGCCATTGAGACGGTAACCGTGAATTCCGCTCCAGCCCTCGCGATCTTCGCGAGGGCAACCACCGGGTGACTGGACCCTTCTCGACGACATTCACTCGGGTTACACTCGCCAGCCCCGGCCGCGGTCCCCACCGCGCCCGGGGCTTGGTTTTTTCCACGCGCTTCGCGCCCGGCGAGTTCGACGTCGGGAGATCCGACGGGCGCCGATTCACATCGCGCGGCTCCTTGCCGCGCCGTGCTGCGATCCATCACCGAGGGCCGTCCCAAACCACGCCGCGTCCCGGCAACTCGAAGGAGTCAGTCTATCATGACGCGTCCCATGTCTCACGCCGCAATGGAAGAGGAAGAGGGGATTGCCGATCCCAGATTCCAGATTCCAGATGCTGGCCCCGACCGAGATCCCCGTCGGAATCGGCCATCAGGAGTTCGGAATCCGCGATCCGCAATCGGGAATCTGAGATCGGGAATCTGCAATCCATCAGCCCGGATGCTCGCATCCTTGTTCCTCGGCCTCGCCGCTGCGCTGGCGGCGCCGGCCGTCGCGACGGCCCAGTCTCAGGGGGATCGTCCCCTGCGGATCATCGTCTTCGGCGCCCATCCCGACGATTGCGAGCTGGAAGCCGCCGGCACCGCCGCGCGATGGTCCCAGCACGGTTACAAGGTCAAGTTCGTTAGCGTGACCAACGGCGACATCGGCCACCATGAGATGGCCGGTGCCATGCTGGCGCGTCGTCGGACCGCCGAGGTCAAGCGCTGTGCCGAGATCCTCGGGATCGAGTCCGAGGTGCTGGACATCCACGACGGGGAGCTCCTCCCCACCCTGGAGAACCGCCGTCTGATCACTCGCAAGATCCGGGAATGGCAGGCCGACGTCGTCATCGCGCACCGGCCCAACGATTACCACCCCGACCATCGCTACACCGGGATCCTCGTCCAGGACGCGGCCTTCATGGTCATCGTCCCGAGCTTCTGCCCCGACGTCCCGGCGCTCCGAAAGAACCCCGTATTCCTCTACACCGAGGACCATTTCAAGAAGCCCCATCCCTTCGAGCCAGACGTCGTCGTGCCGATCGACGCCACCCTGGAGAAGAAGGTCGCCTGCGTCGACGCGCTGGAGTCGCAGTTCTACGAATGGAACCCGTGGCTCTTCGGCTATCTCGACCAGGTCCCCAAGGAGAAGGAGGCCCGATTCGCCTGGACCCGAAACCGGATCACCCGCAACGCGGCATCCCAGGCCGACCGTTTCCGCGCGAAGCTGATCGAACTCCTCGGCCCCGAGAAGGGGAAATCCGTCAAGGCCGTCGAGGCGTTCGAAGTGTGCGAGTACGGATCCCAGCCGTCACGCGAGCAACTGATGAAAATCTTTCCCTTCTTCAGTCATTAGTCTCGTTGGTCATTGGTCATTGGTCACTGGTCATGAGGTGGCTCTGTACGGATCACGGGGCGCGCCGGCTGGCTTCGGGCTGGTAAGTTCCGATCCCTACGCACAGGGACCAGGCTCCGACTCTTCGGGGTCTGTCCCCCTCTTTTGGTATGGCTCTAAGCCAATGTGCTTGGCTCCCAGATACTTATCGCCAATGACCAATGACCAATGACCAATGACCAATGACCAATGACCAATGACCAAAAAGACAGGGGACAGGCCCCCGAAGAGTCGGAGCCTGTCCCCTTAATGTCAGGACTCGTTATACCCAGCCTGAGGCTGGCGTTCTCTCGCCTGGCAGGCCGTGCAGAGCCACCGAATGACGAATGACCAGTGACCAATGACCAAGAAGATCAGAGCGGGGGCGTATCGACCTGGGGCGGCCCCGCACAGCGGCGGAGGTGGTCCTTGTCGATGTACACGACTTCGACCTTGTGATCGACGTGATTGAACGGGATCGGGTAGTCCGACCAGTACAACTCGTCATAGTAGACGGTGCACTTGTAGTGGCAGTGGACCAGTTGGCAGGGGCCGGCCAGCGGATAGATCTTGCACGGATCGATCTTCTCGCCGATCTTCTCGATGAGGATGCGGATGTTATTCCGCTGGGTCTCGTAGAACGGCGGGCAACCGTTCCGGAACTTGGGAACTTTCGCCCAAACCTGTGCTTCACTGGGCGGATCGAGGCAGACTGCGGGTGCGAACTCGGCCGGGATCGGGTCGAGGATCGGGATCTTGTTACCCCTCTCCTCCCGATTCATGTCCTCTTCGAGTCGTTGCGACTGCGAGGGCAGGATCGGGAAAGCGAACGACCAACCCGTGACGTGCAGTGGCGAGATACTGCGGAATACATAGTCGAGGCCGCATCCGACGTGGGTGGTCGCGATCACCGCCAGAGAGGCACCCGCAATCAGGCCGCGAACCCAGCGCCGGGTCGTCGCGCTTCGGTGCCGCGCGGATCGGATCATGGTCTTCTCCCCTCCTTGGGAACTTGCGCGAATGCGCCGGGAGGCCATCCTGCCCCACCGGCCTCTGGGCGCCGGGACCGTTACAAATTGGGTGACTGACCGATCATTCCGGCGACAACTCACGTTCAGACGACCGGTCCATGTGGACTAGTTATCGAACAATGGCCGCTCAAGCTGTGAGATTTTTCCGCTCACCTTGACAATTTCGAGCCGTGGCCGATAGGTGCGGACCGAGCCCGCGGACGACAGGAGAGGTCTCCGTCGCCGAGCCTGGGGGGCCGGAATCGTCCGGATCAAGCCCCGGAGAGCGTCCCACATGCGGGTTCCGTCGAGATTTGGCGAGGCCCATGAGCCCAGACGAAAAGGAGCCGGCTGGAGGCTCTTATCGCCCCCAGCCGGCCCAGAGTCGCAATCCGTCATCGGGACGCGACATCGATCACCCGGTCGAATCCGGTCAGCTCAGATCAGTAGGCCATGATGCCGAACGGGTAGGGGGTGAAGAAAGGCCGGGTGTAGTTCTTCTTGAAGTCGAGCCACCAGATCCCGTCGTCCCATCGCAGGGTCACGGCCCGCCAGTCCATGGGGACTTCCGGGTAGGGATAGAACGGCCCGATATTGGGCCAGGCCTGCCAGGGATAGGCGGTGGGGTAGCCGACGGCGGAGAAGTTGGGATACGGGGCATAGCTGGGCCAGGCATAGTTAGGCTGGCCGGGCATCGAAGCCTGGGTCGCCCCCGTCATGCCGGCGGGCCCTTCGGGTACGGGGCCGCCCATGTTCGTGCTGACCGGGGCGCCGGACATCCCGGCCGTCTCGCTGTAGACGGGGCTGCCACCGTCGCCGTTGTTGTGATGGAAGAGGTGGCCTCCCATGGCCACTTCCGGCTGATACTGCACCGGACGGACCGAGCGATCGCCGGCGACCTGGAGTTGATCGATCACGCCGGTGACTCCGGCGACCCGCTGGGTCCGGGACAGGGCCTCGGCCTTCTGGCCGGAGGTCCGCAGCGTGCCGGACAGAGTCACGAGGCCTTCACGAGCCAGGATCTCGATCCGGTGGCCCGCCAGATTTCGGCTGGCTCGCAGCGAGCCCGCCACGGCATTGGCCGTCAATTGATTGGAACTGGGGGTAGCCTCCTGGGCCGACGCCGACGTGGCCAGGACGGCCAGGAGACCAAGCACGGTCGAAATCCGTTTCAGTCCGAACATCATGGGCGTGTCCTTATCCCGCAGGGGATCCGACTCGACCCAAATGGGAACAACGAGCGGGACGCGTCGTTCGGGTCGGAGAATCGTCCTTACGTGACGGAATCATCGGCGAGCCTCGCGGGCGCAGCACGAACGGTCCCCCCGACGCAACGCCAGGAGAAGACGAACGTTAGCCCTTTGCCGCTGGGCTCGACACGAGCGGAATCCGGTCCGGGACGATGAGTGGCCGAGGTGTCGTGACAGGGCGGACCAGCCCGCTGATTCCCGATCAACGACGCAACTATGGCGCGCGTTTTATCCCCGGTCAAATCGCGGCCAAAAAAAATCGGGGCCATCAGGCCCCGATGAATCAAACCTGTTGACAGACAAGAAGTTATGCCAAACGACTTTGTCAGGCAGCGAGTTCCGCCTCGGTCGTCACACAGGGACGAGCCGGTTCCGTCATCTCGATCGATGCACTCCCCATCGTCATGCCGATCAACAGGACCGTCATGGTCCCCCCGGCGAACAGTGCGAATTCCGAGTCGTGCCGACCGCACAGCGCCCCGGCGATGCCCAATCCGAAGAGCGCCACGATCAGGCCCACCTGCCCGCGGGACGACCATCGCGTCGACCGCGGCATCAGGCGATTCAAGCAAAGACCCATGATGCCGCAAAGCTGGAACAGAACCACCAAGACTTCGAAGATGGTACAGACCGAGAGTTGGGACCCGATGGCCATACAGGCTCCTTCCTTGGTTCCTGCGTGGGAGACAGTGCGATGGGAGTTTGACCCCGCTTCGGGAGTTGCTCCTCACCGTTGCATTGAGCAGAGAAAGCGAAATCCCCTCAGTCGCACTTTCCGGACCAATCGCTCCAATATCCAGTGAAATCCATCCTACCCGGTTATTCAAGCCGGAAACTTGAGGAGAAAATGACGAATCGCACAAATTCTCCCCAAGGTCCTTGGAAAAATTACACGCGCGGCCAGGTCATTTTTACAGGATCCGGAGGAATTGACCGAGTGCCGCCAGGCCGGCGAGTGGCGAGCGGATCGAGGAGAGCGGTCCGATCCGATCCCGCCACTTCCGGGCCGGGTTGATCCATGCGGGGAGCGGCCTGATCCCGCAAACCCGGGGCTTCTTAGCGTTTCGGCTGCGTATTCATCGGGCGCATCGTGGGATTCTTGAAGACCCCCTCACCGCTGATGTCGCAGACGAGCCACCCTCGCCTCTCGTGGCGGACTGTGATAAGACGATTGATGATGGAATTGTTCTGGCCCCGCTTGGTCACGATCATGTCGATCCGTCCCGTGCTCTTGGGCGGGTTATTCCCGGAGAGCTTGAACCCCTCGAGTTTCTTGGCCAGGTCGTCGAGCTCTTGCTCGGAGAGGCTGCCGTCGTAGATCCTCTTGAACATTTCCTGGTTCCTGGCACGGGCTTCGACCTGGGCATGGATGGCAGTCGCCTCGGTCAGTCGGTCGAGGTCTCGGGCTTTCAGGGCATCCAGGAACGCCGTAACGCCACCTTCGGGGGTGTGGAAATCGGCCGGTTTGCCGCTGCCCTGAGCTCCACCCCCGCTTCCAGGACCGCCGGGGCCGCCGGGACCCATGGGACCGCCGGGACCGCCGGGCATGCCTCCCATGCGGCCTCCGCCCGGGTTCCTCATCGATTGGTTCTGCATCTGCATTTGCATCTGCGCATTCATGCCGCCAGGAGTCGGTCCGCCACCGCCGCCGGGGGCGTTCGGCCCCATGCCCATACCGGGCATCATGCCCATACCACCCGGGCCCATGCGGCCGCCGGGGCCTGGGGGTGCGCCACCCCCTGCGGCGCCGCCGGGGGCGGCCTCCTCATTGGCCGGGGGGGCGGGGGCACCCGGCGGGCTGGTGTTCGCCATGGCGAGCATCTCGGCAGTCGCCGAGTTCTTATCCGGGGCGGTGTTGGCCGTGGAAGGCGGAGGCGAGGATTCGGCGGCGGCCGTGGCCTCCTCGGTCTTCGCTTCCTCGGCTTTCGCCGGCTCGGGCTTGGCGGTCCCCTCGTCGGTGGCAGCGACGTTGGTCTCCGCCGCGGGGGCGGCCGGGGCGGGCGCAGCGACCGGTATCGGCGGGGGTGCGTCGGCCGCACCCGGATCGATCGACGCCTGAGCGTCTGAACTCGGATCGGGAATATCGCCCGACCCGCATCCGGCGGCGATGAACAACGCCCCGGATACCCCGAAACGCATCAACCACGTCCTCAATGGCATCATGGGTCCGCCTTTCTCTCCAAATCGCAATGCTCGAATAGCGCCATCGCGGTTCGCCGGTCCGACCCGAGAGGGGGTCCCGCTCACCCGCCCCTGATGATCTAACGATCCAATCTCTCATTATGACGCCGGCCCCCACCCCTTTGGAAGGGGGTCACTCATCGATCGGGACGGAAAGGTCCACGATCGGCCCTTCGCCCGGCCCCGCGGTCCCAATCCATCACGGAATCGTATTATGTCGATTTACCTGGTGTTTTACCCCTTGCTGGCGGTTTTTGCGTCGTTGTATGATAGGGTTGGACAATGATCTCCGGGACCGGTTTCCTGGTAGACTGCATCGATACGTGACGTCGTACAGCTCGTGGGAGTGACCTTCATGCCTCCTCAACAACGGACTATCCTGATCGTCGACGACGATCACGAAATCCTCGAATCCATGCGAACCGTTCTGGAGAACAAAGGATTTCGAATCCTGGCGGCCCGCGATGGTAACGCCGGACTGATGATCGCCGAGCGCGAGAATCCGGACCTGCTCGTCCTCGACATGATGATGCCCAAGAAGAGCGGATTCCTCGTCCTGGAGAAGCTCAAGAGTCGTCCCGGCGGCCTGATCCCGACGATCATGATCACGGGCAACGAAGGGAGCCGCCATCGCGCCTATGCCGAGATGCTCGGGGTCCGCGACTATATCCGCAAGCCTTTCGCCATGGAGAAGCTCGTCCGGTCCGTCGAGAAGGTGATGGGCGTCAGGACACGCGACGCCTTCGGCGACGACGAAGTATAGACCAGGATCTTCGCCGTCGCCGTCCGGGTCGGCGTCGGTGTCGTCATGAAAAACAAATTGCGGATTGCACCTTCCGAAGCATCACGGATCGGGATCTCGCTTGCAGGTAAACGGCAAATGGCAGTCTACCGAGACCATGGCCAAGTTCGGCGTGCGAACTCTTCCCGGTAGTCTGGGTGAAGCCCACCGATCTCCTTACAAAGTTTCGAGCGCTTCTCGCATCGTTTGCCGAGCCCATCCTGGTCCGTGACAAGGCCGGGATCGTGATTCTAGCCAGCTCGAAG
>JBKQHM010000828.1:0-4381 GCA_052148775.1 Isosphaeraceae bacterium
GCAGCGAAGGCGTAGCGACCGGCTCGGATTCGAGGACCAGGCGCTATGTCTCCGATTCGGTGTCGCCGCGGATCGGCGGCCGGCCCACCAGGATCTGTTAGAGGGTCGCGCCCAGGGCGTAGACGTCGGTCGCCGGGCCGACCTCTTCGCGACGGCCGGCGACCTGCTCGGGCGCCATATAGTGGGCCGTGCCGACGCGGACCTCGCTCCGCGACTCGTCGCCGACCTCTTCGGCCAGCTTGGCCAGGCCGAAGTCGGTCAGTCGCGGGACGAGATCGGCCGAACTGATCGGGTGTAGTCCACCGGCCCCGCCGCGATCCGGGTGCGTCGAATCGCCCTCGGCGGATCCGGCCGTCGAGTCGGCTCCTCGGGGGCCGGTCAGGATGATGTTATCCGGCTTGATGTCGCGGTGGAGGATTCCGCGGTCGTGCGCGTGCTGGACCGCGTCGGCGATCGCGGCCATCCACCGCGCCGCCTTCCGCGCCGGCACGGGCTCGTTTTGCGACTTCAGCCATCGATGCAGGCTCGGCCCCCGGCAGAACTCCGAGGCGATGAAGTAACCCAGGGGACCGAGCTCGCCGGCATCGAAGACGCGGACGATGTTGGGATGGTCGAGCCGCGCGGCGGCGCGGGCCTCGCGGAGGAACCGGTGGACGTCGCGCGGTGCCATCGCGCGCTCGGGCAAGGGCATCTTCAGGGCGACCTCGCGGCCCAGCAGGCGGTCGCGGGCACGGACGACGAAGCCGAACCCGCCCGCCCCCAGGTCGTCGAGGACGTCGAACCGGCCGAGCAGCGGGCGAGGTTCGTCCGGCTCTTGTCGTCCGGCTTCGGAGCCCGCATCCGCCGGCCGGTCCTCGGGCGTTTCGGTCGCTTCCAGCATCTTGAGGAGCAGCAGCAGCCGGCTCCGCCCTCGGTCGTCCCACTCGCTCGGAGAGGGAGTCGGCCCCGCGTCGGGATCCTTCTCGCCGGCGGTGGCGTGCAGCAACGCGTCGAAGGCCATCATCTTCGCGACCAACTGCTCGTCGACCGGTGATGGACTCATCTCATCCGGGGTCATGGCCGGGCCCCTCGGTCATCGACGTAACTTGCAGGCAAGACTCGCCACGCTGCCATCGCCGCTGCGATCTCAACTTCGGTCGCCACGGGATCGGAATCGAACCGCCCAATCGATGCTATCCCCTTCGACATCGACACTCCCTCTGATCCTGTGCATCCAAGCAGCGTTGTTGTTGGTTCAGTATGATGAAAAGGGCCGTGCGAAAGCAAGGTTCGACGGTTGAAACTGCGGAAAGCTCGAACGAAAAAGGGATTAAGACCGAAACTTCTCGATCTTCCTCTCGCGTATCGGCGCGACGGGGATGATCGGGCGGGGCTGGCGAACGCACGTCTGACCGATTGCGCTGTCTGCGTCACGCAAGCGGAAGGATCGGCCGACCCGGAGGTGGCCAGTGGCGGAGAGGTCGAGTGGTTTCGAAGCTCGCGCCCTGCGGTTGCTTCCCTCACGGTGTCAGCTTGATGCGGATGCCTTCGGCGGGCCGGCCGTCGTCGTCCACCAGCCGCGCACACGCTTTCCAGTTCGCGGTTTCATTCACCACCTTGAGTACCAGCACATTCGTCCCCCGATTCAGCGACACCGGGCCGATCGTGTCCAGGGTCTCCATCGGGCTTGGTACGGGGCACGCGTAGATCTCGCGGCCGTTGAGGTAGGCCCGGGCCTGGTCGTCGCTGCCGATCTGGAGCCACAGGCCGTCGCGCGCCTCGTCGCTCTCGATGTAGCAGACGGCGTAGACGACGCTCCGCTCGGTCGCCCGGCCCAGAACCGCATTGAAGTCTAGCACCGACCCGGTTGAGCGATGCTCTCGCCAGACCCTTTCTCCACCGCCGACCGGGGCGCGTTCCCCGGGCCTGGGCCGGAGATTCGCCTCATCGGGGAGCTGTCGCCGGTCCAGCGGCCGCGCACCCCCCTCGCCCGAGGCCGAGGGCAGCGGCAGCAGGACGAGCCAGGTCTGGATGAATCCGCGTGCCTGCGGACCTTGGAAGGCGTTCCGGGCCGAGACGTCGATCACCGCCCGTTCCTGGCGGTCCCATCGCCGTACCTCCTCGTCGCCGGCCGCGTCCCACACCCGCGTCGTCGCGTCGTCGCCAGCCGTCGCCAGCCGACTGCCATCGGGCGACCAGGATACGGACCGGATGAACCCCTTATGCCCCGCGAGGGTGAGGAGCTCTCTCCCGCCGTCCGCATCCCAGACCTTCGTCGTCCCGTCCTCGCTCCCCGATGCCAGACGCCTCCCGTCCGACGACCAGGACAACGACCTGAGCCCACCCATATGCCCCTTGAGTGCGAGCAGCTCGCGGCCGGAGGCGGCATCCCACACCCGCGCCATCCCATCCTCACATCCCGATGCCAGCCGCGTACCGTCCGGGGACCAGGCCACGGTGACGACCCGTCTGGCAGGCCCCCTGAGGGTGAGGAGTTCCCGGCCGATGGTTGCATCCCAGACCCGCGTCGTGCCATCCCTGGCCCCCGTCGCCAACCGCGTGCCGTCGGGCGACCAGGCAACCGACCAGACCTCGCTCGTCGGGCCCGTCAGTGCGAGGAGTTCCCGGCCGTCGGCGGCGTCCCAGATCCGCGCCGTTCCGTCCCAGCTCGCCGTCGCCAGCCGCGTCCCGTCGGACGACCAGGCCACGGAGATGACCCGGCTCGTGTGCCCCTTGAGTGCGAGGAGTTCCCGGCCGTCGGCGGCGTCCCAGGCCCGCGCCGTCCCATCCGTCCTGGCCGTCGCCAGCCGCGTGCCGTCGGGCGACCAGGCGACCGACCAGACCTCGCCGACGGATCCCGTCAGTGCGAGGAGTTCCCGGCCGTCGGCGGCGTCCCAGACCCGCGCCGTGCCATCCCAGCTCGCCGTCGCCAGCCGCGTGCCGTCGGGCGACCAGGCCACCGAATTGATCTTGCTCCGATGCCCCTTGATTGCGAGGAGTTCCCGGCCGACGGCCGCGAACCACAACTTCGATGTCCCATCCGCGCTCCCCGATGCCAGGAGTTTCCCGTCGGGCGACCAGGCCACGCAATTGACCTGGCACGGATGCCCCTTGAGGATGAGGGTTTCCCGGCCGAGACCCGCGTCCCAGACCCGCGACGTCCCATCCGAATTCGCCGTCGCCAAAAGCTTCCCGTCGGGCGACCAGGCCACGCAATTAATCCAGCCCGCATGTCCGTCGAGGATGAGGGTTTCCCGGCCGCCGGCCGCCTCCCAAACCTTGACCATGCCATCCAGGCTGGCCGTCGCCAGCCGCGTGCCGTCGGGCGACCAGGCCACCGAATTGACCCAGCTTCCATGGCCTTTGAGGATGAGCCGATCGCGGCCCTGGGCGAGGTCCCAGACCCGCACCGAGCCATCCGCGCTCCCGGTCGCCAGGGACTTCCCATCCCCGGACCAGGTCGCGCAGACGACGTCGCCCGCGTGCCCCTTGAGGTTGAGCGACTCGCGGCCGTCGGCCGCGTCCCAGATCCGCGCCGTC
This sequence comes from Isosphaeraceae bacterium, assembly GCA_052148775.1. Classification (GTDB taxonomy): domain Bacteria; phylum Planctomycetota; class Planctomycetia; order Isosphaerales; family Isosphaeraceae; genus CAVZRC01. The sequence goes on from JBKQHM010000828.1 coordinate 3,520, forward strand.
GTGTCCTGGTGGCCGGTGGCCAGCCGCGTGCCGTCGGGCGACCAGGCGACCGACCAGACCCGGCCGGCATGGGCATCGAGGCGGTGCAGTACGCGGCCGAGGCCGGCGTCCCAGATCCGCACCGTCCCGTCCCAGCTCGCCGTCGCCAGCCGCGTGCCGTCGGGCGACCAGGCCACGGAATTCACCTGGCCCTGATGCCCGCGCAGGGCGAGGACTTCGCGGCCGGTCGCGTCCCAGACCCGCGCCGTCCCGTCCCAGCTCGCCGTCGCCAGCCGCGTGCCGTCGGGCGACCAGGCGACCGATCGGACGCTGGCCCGGTGGCCGATCAAGTCGGATCGCTCGAGGTGGCAGAGCCGACGCCAGTAGTACCACTCGAAGCCGCGGTCGGGATAGACCTCGGTCGCGGTGAGCAACTCGCGGAGTCGCCCCACCTGGCCGGCGTCCCAGGCCAGTTGCATGAGGTTGATGCTGGCGGCATACCACTCCCGCCGGATCTCGCGCTCCGCCGCGCGGGCACGCCCGGCCTCGCCGCTGGCCTTGTTCTCCGCGAACTCGGCCGACGCCCGCGCGGCGGCCTCGCGCACATAGCCCACCGAGGCGACACCCGCCACCGCCGCCATCAGGACGAAGACCGCCGCAAGCAGGCCCGCCACCGCCTTGTTCCGCCGCGACCACCGCCACGCCCGCTCCAGCGTGGACGTCTGCCGCGCCTGGATCGGTCGCCCCTCAAGGAACCGCCGCAGGTCGTCGCGGAGGTCCGCCGCCGTGCCGTACCGCCGCGCCGGCTCCTTGCAGAGGCACTTCAGGCAGATCGTCTCCAGGTCGCGCGGCAGCCCGGGGCGCAGCGAACGCGGAGCGACCG
>JBKQHM010000829.1:0-7513 GCA_052148775.1 Isosphaeraceae bacterium
CCGCTCCGTACACGTTCGAATCTAATATCTCCTCCGGACCGAAGGCCACCGCGTGCCCGAACAACCGGGCGCGGAGGTCCGGTTACGTCCCCCTCGAAACGCGACGACTAAATCTGGATCCGGAGGAATGAGGGCACTTCCTCCGGAGCGTGGAGCCGAAGGAAGCCATAGCCGATCCCGGCCGTGCCGAGCATCATCGAGGGATTCGGCCCCCCGGAGGGGACTCCGCACGGCCAGTTTCCGTCGGCCGCATGGCGGTCGATCAGGGCGCGGCCGACCTCTCGGGCCCGGTCGAGATACGCCGGGTCGTCGAGTCTCCGACCGGCGACGAGTACGACCTCCATCAGGCCGGCCAGGCCGTGGCAGAGCGTCGCGTCGGATCCGGAGTTTTCCAGCTTCTTGTCGATCTCCACCAGGGTCGAGTCGAGGGCCGCCCGGGCCATGGCGCGATACATCTCCTGCCCGGCGGGGTCCAGCTCGATGGCCCGGAGTCGCGTGAGGGCGATCCCAGGCGCCCCTTGGCACCAGGCCGTGGCGAATCGGGCCGGTGCCTGGCCGATGTCGGAAGATCGGCCGCGGCGGCGCAGATCGGGCCAGTTCTTCCGGTCGGGATCGAAGAGGGAGTCCTCGTAGGCGAACGCGCCCCGGGCCGCCTCCAGGAAGTCCCGGCGTCCCGTGGCGGCGTGGAGCTCGAACAGGGCCAGGCCGATCCCCGCGGCCCCATGGGACAGGCCGGTCAACGGCGCCTCGGCCCGCCCCGGCCCGGTGGCGGCCTCGGGGTCCCAGGAAGAGAGGCCATCCCGGAACGTCGCCGACCGACACAACGCCTCGCCGAGGGCGACGGCCCGATCGAGACAGGCATCGAGGCCGGCGGTCCGGGCCAGGTCGAGCAGCGCGGGGATCGCCCCGGCGTTGCCGCCGAGCACATCCAAAGGATGCGAGGCCGGGACCGTCGCCGCCGCGCGGTCGAGGATCGAAACGGCCTCGGCCTGGAGTCCCGTGTGCCCGGTCAGTACGCCGACCTTCCAGGCCGCACAGGCGACCCCGAGATCGCCTCGGAAGAACGAGTATGGTGAGGGCGACTCCGGGATCGGCGAGCGACCGAGCTGCCGGATCGAACGATGAATCGCACCCAGGGCCGTCCGGCGGAACTCCGGCTCGCCGGTCATCGCATGGAGTCTCGCCAGGAACAAGGCCACCCCGGCCGAGCCGCCGTAGAGGTCAGGTCCGAGGACCGCCGACGTCGGGATGATCGGCCCGCCGGGCTCCGCGAGCTCCCCGGAACGGCCGATCCAGTTGCACAAGCCGGCGGAATCGTCCCAGTAGGCCGATTGGCACAAGCCCTCCCCGATCCGCGATGCGGCCTCGATCGGCGTCATCGGCGATGACGTCGCCGCGATCACCCCGGCCGTTAAGACCGGGGGCACGTTGGGAGGACCATTCACGGGGCCGGCGGGCAGCACGACGTCATCCGCCTCGTCTCCGGTCCAGAGATGGGGAAGCCGAGGATCAATTCCCTCCTCGACGAACCGCGCAGCGATTGCGGATCCGCGCGCTTCCCGATCGACGTCTCCCCGGAGGTACGCATGGCACAGGCCCTGGGCAACCAGGAGGCAGCAGCGTTGTCCGAAGCTCAACGAGCCGGGCGGCGACTTGGCGTAGGCGAGGCCATCAGCCAGCCGCTTCGCGAACATGGGCGTCCCGGGCCGGAGCCCGGGCGCGATCGCCGAATGGATCGCGGCGATGATCGGGCCGACGGCCGGATTGTCGACGCGGCGCAGGAACAGGACGCCTGCATCGGCCCGATGATAGCCATACGGGTCGACCGGGACCTTGATCCGGAACGGGATGAAGGCCGCGTTCAGGAGGGATGTCGCGGTCTCCAGGAATCGCGGCGATGCGGGGGCCGTCAGGTGCCAGTAGTATCGCACCATGGGCACGGCCGCACCGTCGCCGTCCTCGTCGTCCTCTTCGGCGTCGCCGATCGCGACATAATAGCCGGCGATCGCTAGCCGTAGCTCCTTGCCGACCCGGACGCGGCAGCCCTCGCCCGGCGTGGGCCGATCCTCGGGTCGTTGCACAACCGTCGTCGGCGCCCAGAACGCGATGCCGTCCTTGGCCACGACGGCCTGCCCATCCGGGTCGATCCGCAGAAACCGCCATCCCGGCTCCCAGGTGCCCTGCCCTGTATTGGCCTCCGAGAGCTTCGCGATGTGGTCCCGACGGGCGAGCATGTCCACCGTCGGCCCGGCGAACAGCCGGGAAGGACGCATGTAGAGCCGCACGTAGAGGTCCTCCGTCAGCGCGGACACCAGCCTCGGGCCCCCGCCTTCCGCGGGGCTTTCGCCCGGGATCGCGCGCGGCTCGCCGAGCAGGGCGTATCGATCGGGCGAGAGGATCTCCACCGCATCGACGACCGCGAGCAAGTCGTCGTGGATGGCGCGAGGGCTCGGGTTCATGATCTGGTCGGTCCCGAGGTCAAGTCGAGCGGACGTCGATCGAGCGAGGAGCTTCGCACATGGAGCGGCCTTGTGCCAACCCACTTCTTTGTTTCTGATAGAAGCCCGGTCAGTCGCGGTGGGATGCCGTGGGAGGATATCCCGGCCCTCGCAGCAATCCGGGGAGGAGTCGAGACGTCATGGGGAATCAAGCCTACCTGATCCGATATGGCGCGATGGGTCACGTATCGCGGTTCCGGACGTCGCCGGAGTGCGACCATCCGCTGGGGCGCGGCCAGCCGGTGGTGATCCAGACGGATCGGGGCGTCGAGCTGGGTGAGGTCCTCCTGCCGATCGATGAGAGCGATGCGGTCCCGACCGCCGATCGTCAGCGGGTGGTCCGCCCGGCCCGCCCGGAAGACCTGGATCGCTCCCGACGCGCCGAAGCCATGCGATCGGAACGCTTCGCGCTCTGCCAGCGGATCCTCCGGGAAGGGGAATGGCCCTGGGAGTTGATTGACGTCGAGCCGACGCTCGATGACCGGGCCACCGTCCTCCATTACCTCGGCCCGCATCGACTCGACGCCGCCACGTTGCGCGCGCGGTTCCGCATGACTTGCGATTTCGACGTCGTACTCGAGCCGGTCGGAGCCGACGTCGGCTTCGAGGAAGATGACGACCACGCATCGGCCCATCACGGCGGCGGGTGCGGAAGCGGCGGGTGCGGAAGCGGCGGCTCCGGCGGCGAGGTCCAGCGACCGGACCCGGCGTCGGCCGGACATACCGCCTCGTCCCACTCCGGGTGCGATTCCTGCGGGATCGGCCGATTGATGGCCGCGCGCGGCCGAGTTCCCCGGCCGATCGCGAGCACGTCCTGATCCGATGCGATTCGATCCGGCCGCCATGTCCGCCTCACTTCCGCGCCTATCTCGCCAAGGCCAGGCGACGACGCACCTCGGCCGGATCCGTCATGCGCTCGAGGGCCGCGTCGATCCGGATGCGGACCGGATCGAACCACCGCTCATCCCGATACCACTGCTTGAAGTCCGGATTGGCGACGAAGGCGATGTGGAGATGTTTGGCCGCGTCCTCGATGAAACGCGGGTCGGATCGCCCGTTCATGGCATAGACCCTCGCCAGGTAGAACTGCGACTTCCCGATGTCTCGTTTGATCTGGTAGGCGAGATCCCGGGTCCGACGGGCGATCGTCCGTGCCTCCTCACCCCGTCCCGCCTTCAGGTAGAGCAAAGTGATATTGTAGAACGGCCTGAGAGAATTCTTGCTGCCGACGAGGTATTCCGTCAGCCGGGGATGGTTCAGTACGGCGTCGAGTTCGAGCCGGGCCACGTCGAACTGCCGGGCCTCGATCGACTGCTCGATCCGCATCAGCCGGGCGGAAATGTGATCGGGATTGAGCATCAGGATCTTATCGGTCTCGATGCGGGCAATCTCGAGCTCCCCGGCGTTGTGGATCGCATCGGCGTACCAGGCGCGGACGGTGAGCTCTTCCGCGTCGAGGTCGTCATCCCGGTCGCGGGTCCCTCGTCGCGCCGATCGCGGCTCGAGGTCCAGGACGGCCAGGGGCGACAGCCCGCCGAGGTCCGGGGCGCCCGGCCGGTTTCCGCCGGCTGTGCCGTCCCAGAGCGAGGGGGGCAGGATGTCCCGTCGCATCTCGAAGTCCCGGATCTCGTCGCGAAGGCCCGCGGTTTGCCCCAGCATCGTCCGGACATAGCCGCGGGTCCGATAGAATTCCGCATGTTCGGGCGCCCGCTCCAGCACCTCGTCGCAGAGCGCGAGGGCCTCGGGATAGCGCTTGAGCTGGATGAGGCAGCCGGCGAGCTGGCCTCGTAGCGCGGCATTCTCCGGGCGGCGATCCACGCAATGCTCCAGGTGGCCGGCGGCTTCGGCGACCCGGCCCAGGCCGTAGCAGATGCCCGCCGCGCGATAGCGTCCCCAGTAGGAATCGGGACGGAGTGCCAGCGAATCGGTGTAGTGGCGAAGCGCCCGCTCGGCCGCTCGACGCCGTTCGACGGATCCGGCCGGCGTGGTTTTCGTCCCCCCGGCCAGACCGGGCGACCCGGACCGGTCGTCGGCCTTGGGCTCGCACTCGATCACGAAGCCGTGCAAATGCTCGTCGAGCCATGCGGGTGCCGGTACCGGACAAGGTCGGGACGGGTTCTCGGGCAGGCCCGCGCCGAGCTTGGCCAGCAGCCGGGCCCTCATCGGTTCGAACGCCTGGATCCGCACGGGGCCGCCGACCCGGTCGAGGATCTTCATCGCACGCCCCCAGTCCGAGGGCGAGTGGGGCCGATTCTCCAGGCTCCGGCAATATCGGTAGGCACGCTCCATGAGCCAGACTTCGAGCTCCTCGCGGTCGGCCGCGGGTAGCCGGCGCACGTCCTCGCGTTGTCGCCAATCTCCCGAGCCCGGGACATCACTCGAGCCGAGGATGTCATAATCCTTCAGGACGCGCCGCGCGAGTTCGATCGCCCGGCGATCGTCGGGCTCGAGGAAATGGATGGTCTGGGGCCGCTGATATCCCAGCGCCCCGGCGTCGGGGTCGTCCCAGATCCGGGCCAACTTGTCCAGCGCCGTCGCCTTGAGGTCCCGATAGAGGGCGAGATTCGTCCCTCGCAGGAGCAGAGCCGCCCCGGTCAGGGTGATCATCAACAGGCATACAACCGCCGCGATCAGGACCGGCCGCTGGCGACGCGCCCAGCGCGGCAACGTCAGGCCCCAGAACGGCTCGTCGGTGAAGGCCAGCGCCCGCTCGGTTCGCCATCGGTCCAGGTCCTCGGCCAGCTCCAGCGACCGGCCGTAACGACGGGCCGGGTCCGGATCGAGGCAACGCTCGAGGATCGCCCGGAGGCCCGGCGCGATGGGGCGGCCCCCGGCGATCTCGGAGTCGCGGACGATCGACCGGGCGCTCCGGTCTCGGGCCTCGGCGTAGACCCGCGCCGCCGATCTCAGGAGCAAACCCCGCGAGGCCGCGTCGGGCTCGCCCGGGATACTGATCGACGCCGGCGGCCGGCCGGTCAAGGCTTCCAGCAACACCATGCCCAGTGCATACAGGTCGGCGAGGTGGGGCGCCCGATCGATCGGGAGGGGATACGGATCGCATCCGCCGATCGTCTCGCCGCCGGCCGGCCCGCGCGATGCCAGGGCGCGGAGCCGCTCCGGGGCCATGTAGGCGAGCGTACCCCCGGGGTCAGCGGCGCGGCCGGGGTCGTCGTCCTCCAGGTCGCCGTCGCGGGCGAGGTTGAAGTCCAGGAGCATGGGATTGGCGTCGGCCGACAGGAGGATGTTCGACGGCTTGACGTCGCCGTGGGCGACCTTGCAGATGAACGCATGGTCGAGGGCCTCGGCCAGCCGGGCGACGATCCATGCGATCGCCTTCTGGTAGGACAGGCGCGCCAGGAGCTCGCGGGCCGGCCTCAGATTGTGGGCGCCCGAGAACTCCGGCGCGGCGGCCCGGTCGAGGTCGTCGAGCAGGTCGAGGCCGGAGGCGGCCGCTCGGGATCGTTGCCGGCGCACGTCGAGGACGGCCCCCAGCGTCGCGCCGCCGAAGAACGGCATGCAGATCAACTGGAACGCGCCGTCGTCGACCAGGGTATGCCGCATGATCTCGACGATGTGGGCGTGCCGCGCCCGGGCCAGTAGCCAGGGCTCGCGCGTCACCCGCGTCGACACCTTGACCACGATGAGGCGATTCTCCAGGTCCGCCTCCTCGGCGAGGAAGACCCGGGCGAAGCTCCCCCGCCCCAACTCGCGACGCAACAGGTAGGGGCCGATGGAGTCGCCGGCGTTCGGGAGGTCCGCCTCGCACGACGTCGGCCGGAACCAGCGTCCGAGCATCGACGCCGGGCACGCGTCGTGCAGGTGCAGCAGCCGCTCCAGGGCCTCGCGGTGCGCCGGGAACCGGACGAGATAGGCGGACGAGTCCGGGGCCAGGCCGTCGGCCTCGGCCAGGCAGAACTCCCGATAGATCAGCTCGACGGCCCCCAGGGAATCGGACGGATCGAGGTGGTGCAGGTAGTCCTCGGCCGAAGGCGCCTCCCCGCGCTCCCAGGCCTCCGTGAACATGTCGATCACCGGCAAGATCGCCGACCGTCGCGATTCGAGCCACGGGCGCGAGGCCCCGGTCTCAGCGCGGGCGTGCGAGCCGTGCGTCGAGCCGCCCGCGCCCGCCGACTCCGAGTGGATGCGCGACGACCACGAGCCGAGCCCGGGGCCCCCCTCGCGGTTGCGCGCGAACGACGCGACCGGCTGCCAGGCCCGTTTCATCGACGTGCCTCCATCTGGGAGCGCACCGACTCGATGATCCGGCGCACCGAGCGTTCGCTCATCCCGGTCCGCGCCGCGATCTCGTCGTGGGTCATCCCCTGCTTGCGGAGCGTGACCACCGCGACCTCCAACGGGCTCCGGCCGGCGATCAACTGCTCCAGCCGGTCGTGGCCCTGGGCCTCCTCGCTGGGCGAGGGCTCCGTCGAGACCACGTCCCGCAACACCTCGCGGTCGCCCCGGCGGACGTAGAGGCTCTGCTCGCGGGTCACGTTGTATTTCGCCGTCCGGGTCAGCCGGCGATGCTGCTCGTGCACCTTGTTGCGCACCATCCCGGCCAGGAACTTGCGGAAGTGCTCGACGCTGTCGAAATCGCGCGGATGCTCCAGCAGTTCCGGGAGGAAGGACGTCCACACCGCCTGCACGAAGTCCAACGAGTCGTACCGCGTCCGGAGCTTCCGGGGCAACCGGGAGCGAACCATCATCCGGACTTCCGGTTCGAACCGAGCCACGAGGTCGCCGATCGCCGCAGGATCCCCCGAGACCGCCCGATCCATCAGATCGGCGAAGTCGTCATCGTGAATCATGACCACTCCCCTCGATGAGTCCTTGGCTTGCGGGCTGCCCTCCCAGGGCCCCGGCCGCCGGCCAATCCCGATCATGTTCGCTCAGAGCTTGTGAAACAATCGGATTGCAGATGCCGGATTCCAGATTCCAGAAGTCATAAGCCCTTGACATGCTGAGCTTAATATGCATTTGGAATCTAAAGTATGTTGTCTGGAATCGATTCTTTC